>CAYTYL010000016.1:0-25555 GCA_964441715.1 uncultured Muribaculaceae bacterium | reverse complement strand
TTTTCCAAAGAAATGGATTGCAAATATAGACATTTCTCGTCAAACTCCAAAACTTTTCATTTATTTTTCAATATTTCCGCCAAAGTACCGTAAATGCCTTCGGTGTCCAGCCTGCATTCGTGCCTTTGCGAACTTTGGCTGTCCTGAATCATGAAGCGGTCCGGTATGCCTATGGCGTGTATCCTCGGTTTCCTTTCCCGCGAGGCGAAATATTCCGACACTTCTCCATAAAGACCGCCTTTGACGGTTCCGTCTTCCACCGTGATGATGTCTTCGCAGTTTTCCGCCGCCTCTTCCAGAATGGAGGTGTCTATCGGTTTCAGGAATACCATGTCATATACGGACGTCTCCTTGCCGAACTCTTCCTTTATCCTGTCGGCCGCTTCGGCCGCACGGTTGGCGAACGGGCCGAGGGTGATGACGGCTGTCCCCTTGCCGGAGCGGAGTCTTCGCCCTTTGCCGGGCTGCATAATCTCGAAATCCGCGTTTCTCCATTCGGCGGATTCACCGCATCCGCGCGGATACCTTATGATAAAAGGTCCGTGTTCGGTCTTGAGGCCGGTGTACATCAGATTTCTGAGCTGGAGCTCATCGGAAGGTGCTGAAATCACGCAGTTCGGTATGCTGCGGTATGCTGCCAGGTCGAAACACCCGTTGTGGGTAGCCCCGTCTTCTCCGACCAGACCGCTCCTGTCGAAGCACAGCACCACAGGCAGTCTCTGCAGTGCGATGTCGTGGATTATCTGGTCGTATGCCCTTTGCGAAAAGGATGAGTAGATGTTGCAGAAAGGTCTCATGCCCCCCGCCGCAAGTCCGGCCGAGAAAGTTACCGCGTGTTCTTCTTCTATGCCGACATCGAAAAACCTTTCCGGTTTCTTTGATGCGAAAATATCCATGCCGCATCCTTTGGCCATAGCCGGGGTTACGCCTACGACTCTGCTGTCCCTTTCGGAGAGGTCAAGCAGGGTCTGTCCGAATACATCCTGGTATCTGTCGGCAGTAAACGGACTGTGGATTCTTTCCCCCGTATCCGGAATGAAATGTCCCGGAGCGTGCCATACGGCCGGATCCTTTTCAGCGGGAGCGTAGCCTTTGCCTTTTATAGTGCAGGCGTGGAGGATTCTCGGACCGCCTATTGTCTTGAGGCGCGACAGTACCTGGACTACCGACTCGATGTCATTCCCGTCTATGGGCCCGAAATATCTGAATCCCAATGATTCGAACATGGCTCCTCCCGTGCCTCTCACGAGATTCGACTTCGTGTCGCGGGCCATTTTCTGGACGATCCGCCCCATGTGGCTGTTTCCTATTCTGTCCCAGATGCTGTTCTTCAGTTCGTTGTATTTGGGATCGGTAGTGATTTTCAGAAGATAGTTGTGAAGAGCTCCGGTATTCTTGTCGATGGACTGGTTGTTGTCGTTCAGGATGATAAGCAGGTCGCTTTTGCTTGCGCCGGCGTTGTTGAGCCCTTCGAACGCAAGACCTCCGGTTATGGCTCCGTCTCCTATCAAAGCTATGACTTTTTCCTTGATTCCCTGCATTTTAGCGGCCTCGCATATTCCCAGGGCTGCCGATATGGAGGTGGAGGAGTGTCCGGTCCCGAAAGCGTCGAACTCGCTCTCCGACATGTTCGGGAAGCCGCTTATCCCGTCTCTGGTCCTGTTTTTCAGGAAAAGCTCCTTCCTTCCGGTCAGTATCTTGTGCGCATATGCCTGATGCCCCACGTCGAATACGATCTTGTCGTCCGGAGTGTTGAATACGTAGTGCATACCGACTATAAGCTCGACAGCCCCCAGGCTGGAGCCCAGATGCCCCGGATTGACCGCGCAGCATTTGACTATGTAATCGCGCAGTTCGCCGCAAAGGATTCGGAGCTCGCTGATATCCAGCGTGCGTATATCTGCGGGAGAATTTATTTTTTCAAGAATTCTGTACATGTTGTCAGAGCGAAGTTAAGACTTTTTTTTGACTATGCCGCAAAAACAATTATCTTAGCGATGCTGAAACTGATAACAAATAATCTGATATATGAGCGATAAAATAGGAAAGCTTCTGAACGACAGTGCCGCCGCCAGGTGGACTGCCTTGATTCTCATCGCGTTGATGATGTTCTTCGCGTACATGTTCGTGGATGTGATGTCTCCTCTCCAGTCACTTGTGGAGCATGAACTCGGATGGTCGCCGTCCACGTTCGGAACATACGCGATGTCGGAGTACATATTGAATGTCTGCGGATTCCTCATCATAGCCGGAGTCATCATCGACAAGCTCGGAATCAGGGCTTCGGGGACCATGGCGGCGTCCATGATGGTAGTTGGCGCCTGCATTAAATATATAGGTATAAGCGAATGGTTCAGCCATACCGCTTTCTACGGTTGGCTCGGTACATGGTGGACGGATCTTCCCGCCAGCGCGAAGATGGCTTCTTTCGGATTCATGATCTTCGGCTGCGGCTGCGAAATGGGAGGTACCACCGTTTCCAAATCCATCGCCAAATGGTTCAAAGGTAAGGAAATGGCTCTTGCCATGGGCATTGAGATGGCGATTGCCCGTGTGGGCGTGTTCGCCGTATTCTCCATAAGCCCGTACCTTGCCGAAAAGTTCGGAACGGTCCGTGCCCCTCTCGGATTCTGCGTAGTGCTGCTTCTGATAGGTCTCATAAACTATCTTGTATTCTGCGTAATGGACAAGAAGCTTGACAATCAGACGGTTGCGTTCGGTCTGAAGAGTGAGGACGGTGCCGGAGAGGAAGAATTCAAATTCTCCGACCTTGGGAAAATATTCAGTTCCCTCAGTTTCTGGGTGGTAGCCCTGCTTTGCGTCCTTTATTATTCCGCGATATTCCCGTTCCAGAGATATGGAGCTAACATGCTGCAGTGCAATCTCGACGGGATTTCCGCCTCTGCCGCAGCCAACATCTTCCGCTGGTTCCCTATCGGTGCCGCAGCCATAACCCCGATTCTGGGATACTATCTCGACAGAAAAGGCAAGGGGGCCACGATGCTTATCATGGGAGCGATGCTTTTGATAGTATGTCATCTCGTATTTGCCTTCGCCCTGCCTGCAACGCACAGCAGAGCGCTTGCATACGCGACTATCGTAGTGCTTGGAGTGAGCTTCTCGCTTGTTCCCGCCGCCCTGTGGCCTTCGGTCCCCAAGATCATTGACGAAAAGATACTCGGTTCGGCTTATTCCCTCATTTTCTGGGTGCAGAACATCGGACTTTGTTTTGTTCCAAAACTCATAGGCAATGTTCTCAATTCTTCCAATGCGGACAACCCGGCGGTAATCGCCGCAAAAGAAGCCGGAGCTGAGTTCATACCTTATGATTACACCGTTCCGCTCATCATATTCGCAGGATTCGGAGTTGCCGCGCTGGTCATTGCAATATATCTTAAGGCTCTTGACAGGAAGCGTCATCTCGGTCTTGAACTTCCGAACATAAAGTAGAAACAGAACTATAGAGAACTCAACTTCATACAATAGAAGTACGGAAAAAATGGGCAAGGGCGTCAGGTGGATGGCCCTTGCCTGTCTTGTCGTCCCGATGTTCGCATCGTATTATTTCGACGACATGTTTTCCACCCTTTCCCATCTGTTCGAATCTCCCGGCCTGCTTGCACTTGGATGGAATTCGTCCGATTACGGTCTGTATACCAGTGCATACTCGGTCCTTTGCGTGTTCGGAGGCCTGGTCATATGCGGAATGCTTCTCGACAGGTGGGGCGTCAGGACGACAGGGTCCATATTTGTCGGCATGATGATTTCAGGGGCTGCGCTCGTGACCTGGGCTATCGGTTCAGGTCTTCCGCCGCAGCGTTCGCTGAGTCTTGCCTATGTGGGGTGCATGCTTTTCGGACTGGGAAGCGAGATAGCCGGCGTAGCTGTGACGAGGAGCATCGCCAAGTGGTTCAAAGGGGGAGCCATGGCCCTCGCCATGGGCCTTCAGCTTGCGATTGCCCGTCTCGGAACGGCGTTCGCCCTCGTCGTGTCGCCGCTTCTCGTGTCCGCTAAACCGGACGGAGAAGTATATTCTTTGGCCGAGACTGCCCGTCCCGCATTGTTGGGGATGTCTCTTATGTTTGCCGGGGCTATCCTTTGGACGGTTTTTGTCGTTCTTGACGGTCTTTTCGACAAAAGGAACGGAGCGAAGACCCGGACGGACGGATCCGGAGGGGAGCGTTTCCGTTTTTCCGATGTGCTGAAACTTCTCCGGAACAGGGAGTATGTCACTCTGGCCCTGCTATGCGTCTTTTTCTACAGTTCCGTAGTGTCTTTCAAAAAATTCGCAAGTGCCATCCTCATCCCGAGGTTCGATGTGTCTCCTGAAGCGGCAAGCTGGATGGTCTCCATGCTGCCTTTCGCTACGGTCGTCTTCGCGCCTTTGTTCGGCATGCTCGTGGACAAGGCGGGAAAAGGTACCCTGTGGATGACGGTCGGTGCCGTACTTGCACTTGCCGCACATTCGATACTCGCTTTCATGCCATCGGGAATTCCTTTTTTAGGCTGTCTGAGCATGGCTTTCCTCGGCTTTGCCTATTCCCTCGTTCCGGCCGCCATGTGGCCGTCTGTCCCGAAGATTGTTCCCGACAGAGTCTTGGGTACGGCTTTCGCCCTCATCTATTGGGTGCAGAACATAGGGCTCATGCTTTTCAAGCTTTTCGCAGGCAAAATCTTTTCTTTCCACTCCGGGGACTCCATGCGCGGTGCTTTCTATACGGAGCTCATGTTCGTGGCCGTTTGCGCGATTGCGCTGCTGCTTGCGCTCTATTTCAGAAAATCTTCTGTTTCAAGGCCACATCTCGGACTTGATGCGCCCTCATCCAAGTAGTTTTTATACCAAATTGTTTTTAATAATTTTTTTTGATTATCTTTGTCTTTATTACAAATATAAAACAATGATTTAAAATGTTATTTTGCCCTTTTGGCAAATTTATCGAAACAATTCTAACGTTACATATTTAACCAAAATTCAATTTATTCACAATTAAACAACAAAAGGCATGAACAAAATTTTGCGATTCTGCTTGTCTCTTTTGCTAATTGCCGTGTCGCTTCCTTCAATGGCGGCCGTCTTGGTGAAAGGTAGAGTGACTGATCAGGGAGGTCTCCCTGTCATCGGTGCTGGCGTTGTGGAAGTGGGTACGGGAAACGGTGTCGTCACCGATGCCGATGGACAGTATTCCATTTCCGTTGCTTCTGGAGCATCCGTGCTTCAATTTTCATGTATCGGTTACCGCACGGTCGATGTGACGGTCGGAACACAGGCAGTGATTGACATAGTCCTTGAAGAAGAGACCTCGTTCCTTCAGGAGGCTGTCGCCATCGGTTATGGAACTCAGAAGAAAGCTGACATTACATCTTCGGTGCAGAGCGTCAAGTCCGATGATTTCAACGCAGGTTCCGTGATTGATGCCGGACAGCTCATTCAGGGCAAGGTGGCCGGTCTGCAGATCAACATCTCTTCCGGAGACCCTACCGCTTCATCAGCCATTTCGCTCCGCGGTACTTCTTCTCTGCTTGGAACGACGGATCCTCTGGTTCTGGTAGACGGAATCCCCGGATCTCTTTCAACTGTCGCTCCGGAAGACATCGAAACCATAGACGTGCTTAAGGACGGCTCCGCTACCGCCATCTACGGAACCCGAGGCACAAACGGAGTCATCATCATCACGACGAGGAATGCCAAGCGCGAGATGCCTGCCACTGTCGAATACAACGGATACGTTTCCGCTTCCACATGGCTCAAGACTCCTGATTTCCTGGACGCGAAGGCTCTCACCGACCTCCGCTCGCAGGGATTCTCGTTCGTAGGTGCGAGGGGTGAATTCCTCGATGCGGCCGGAAACAACGCCGAGAAACCTACTGACTGGTTTGATGAAATCAGCCGCGTGGCCATTACGCACAACCACAACCTTTCCATAATGGGAGGAACCAAGCACAACACCTACACGGCCAACATCTCCTATAACGACAATCAGGGTACGATCAAAAATACGGGACGTGATCAGATGCGTGCCAGAGCTCTTGTTTCACAGTATCTCCTTGACGACAAGATCAAGCTTTCCGCCGAAGTCATGGCAGACGAGACGAATGTGGATTCCGGAGTGAGCGCATCCTATGTCTATCGTCAGGCGAGCATCCATTCACCTCTTGAGCCCGTGTACGATGCCGAAGGCAATTACACGAAGAGGGATATCTATTTCTACCAGAACCCTGTGAGCATGCTCAACGAGCAGCTTGGAAAAACACGCTACAGAAATGTACGTTTCAACGGAATAGCCGAATACAAGCCGATAGAGCAGCTTACGCTCAAGGCTCTTTATGTCCGCAAGGGACAGAACTCCATATCCGGACATTACAATACCCGTCTTGACGAGTCCACGACCAAGGACGGCAGAAACGGTACCGCAAGCCGCAGCACTTCCGATTATGTGAGCAACATGCTCGAGCTGAGCGCAAGCTACAATCAGGATTTCGGCAAGCACCATGTGACTGCCGTCGCCGGTTATTCTTATGAAGATCATTACAGCGAGAGCTTCAACGCCTCCAACTACAACTTCCCTTCTGACGCATACACCTGGAACAACCTCGGAATGGGTGACGCTCTAAATAAGGGGCAGGCAAGCATGGGTTCATACAAGAGCAGCTCCAAGCTTATCGGACTTTTTGCCCGTGCGACCTATAACTACGATGACCGCTATCTCGTCATGCTCTCTCTCAGAAGGGACGGTTCTTCCAAGTTCGGAACGGATCACAAGTGGGGAAGCTTCCCCGGCATCTCGGCCGGATGGCGTATCAACAACGAAGAGTTCATGAAGCAGTACACCTGGCTCAACAACCTTAAGCTCAGGGCAGGATTCGGTATAACCGGTATCGACGTTTCATCTCCTTACCAGTCTCTCGCTTCGCTCAACTATTCCGGTTCGTATCTTTACAACGGAGAGTGGATCAAGACGCTGAGCGCGGTCCGCAATGCCAATCCGGACCTCCATTGGGAAAAGAAATACGAGTACAACATCGGATTGGATTTCTCGGTTCTTGACGAAAGACTGAGCGGAAGCATAGACTTCTATCAGAGAGACACCAAGGATGCGCTTTACAACTACAGCGTCCCTGTTCCTCCTTACCAGTACGGTTCCATCATGGCCAATGCCGCGCATATCAGAAACAAAGGTGCGGAAATCCTTATCAACGCCACGCCGGTGGCTACCCGTGATTTCGACTGGAACTCGACACTTACCGGTTCATACAACAAGAACGAGCTCGTGTCACTCTCCAGCGACACATACAAGTCTGACTCCGACTACTTCTACACCGGCTACATCAGCGAGCCTGTCCAGAAGTATTCCCATATCGTGAAGGTCGGCTGGCCTATCGGTCAGATCTACAACCTCAAGTCAGTCGGTGTGGACGAGAAGGGAAGATGGGTGGTTGAGAGAATCCGCCGCGATGAGAACAACGAACCCGTCAGCAAGTACTACGATCTTGCCGAGAACGCCAGCGAGGCTGACTATCAGGTTCTCGGAAACGGTGTTCCGAGATTCAACGTCGGTTGGACCAACAACTTCCGTTACAAGAACCTCGACCTGGCCATTTCCATGCGCGGAGCTTTCGGTTTCCAGATTCTCAACATGCAGAAGCTGTTCTACGGGACATCTTACGGCGATTTCCAGTACAACGTTCTCAAATGCGCCTATGATCTTCATGACGCCGTGGATGCCAGGACTGGTCAGAAGACCGGAAAGAAAGCACGCATTTCCGATGTTCAGAGAGCTGTCAGCTATTATGTCGAAGACGGTGACTATTGGAAGATCGACAACGTTACGCTCGGATACAACTTCAAGCTCAACAGCAAGATCGTGAAGCGTCTCCGCGTATACGGTACCGTCCACAATCTCGCCACCATCACCGGATATTCCGGTCTCGATCCTGAGGTTCCCAGCATCGGCTACACTGCCGGTTCCGATGAAAGAGACAAGTATCCTACCATCCGTTCCTATACATTCGGTGTAAACGTGACATTCTAAATATACTTTTGGTATGAAAAAAATAATAAAAAATATACTTCTTCTCGCTGCTGCCCCCGCAATGCTGACCGGCTGCTTCGATCTTGAGGAGCATGCCTACTCCGAGGTGGTGCAGAAGGACTTTGCTCCCACAGACCAGGATGTGGTCGCTCTTCTGGCTAACGCCTATTCCGAATTCGGCGCGTTCATGGACTGGTACGGTATGTTCGACGCCCAGGAAGAGGCTGCAGATGTCATCATCACCCCTACCCGTCCGAACGGATGGGACGACGGCGGTGTGTACAAGAGGATGCATTGGCACAAATGGACCTCTGACGATCCCGGCTCCCCGGCCTCTCTTTATTACTATGCCTTCCAGGGCATCAACTCTGCAAACAAGGTTCTTGACCAGCTGAAGGACGGTTCTCTTCCTGCCGGTGATCTCAAGGATGCGGCGATTGACGAACTCAAAGCCGTCCGTGCCACATGGTATGCCGTTCTGCTCGACTCACACGGAAATGTGCCTCTCGTGACCAGTTTCTCCGAGACGGAACCTCCTATGCAGAGCACAAGAAGAAGGATATATGAATTCGTGACCAAACAGTTGGAAGAAGTGATTGCGAACGATGTCCTTTCCAAGGCCAAAGGCGATTACAGCCGTCTGAACATGTGGGGTGCCAAGATGGCCCTCATGAGGGTATATCTCAACGCCGAAGTCTATGTCGGAGTTCCTGCATACGACAAGGCACTTGCTCTGGCCGAGGACGTCATCGACAACAGCCCTTACAGCCTTGCCTCCGACTATTCCTCGCTTTTCAAATGGGATGTGGATGAATCTAATCCCGAGCTCATCTTCGCCGTTCCCTATGATGAGGTTTACGGAACGGGTGAACACGTTTTCTCGATGGGCATGAAATTCTATCCTCCTACCCAGGGACGCGACCACTTCGGCTACGCCAACTCCACCTGGGGCGGAAACTGCGCCAACCCTCAGTTCATCAAAGCATATGATCCGGCTGACAAACGTTTCGCACAGACATGGCTTTACGGTCCTCAGATGAAAAAGGCGGATCCTTCTTCCATAGCATGGTACTGCCTCAATTACCTGCCGTCCATCTCCGGCTCCAACTCCGACGGTTCCATTTCCGTCACCAGCGTCGACTTCGGATGCCGTCAGGTCAAATATGAGGTCAATCCCGCCGTGCCCAAGATGAACCACTGGGGCAACGATGTGTCCTGGTTCAGACTTGCCGAGGCCTATTACACTGCCGCCGAATGCATCCTCCGCGGTGCGACCAGCACCAAGCATACGGCCGTGGAACTTGTGAACGCCGTACGCGGACGTTCCATATCCGCTCCCATCACCGAGGCCGAGCTCAAATCCACCAAGTCAAAGGTTCAGTATGGACTTTGCACCTATGGTGACATCACCACTGCCGACATCCAGAATTACGGGGTTCTCCATGATTGGGATCGTAACGGCAGAGCGGCGGAGCTCGAAGCTTCTCAGGTAGCGGTTCCTTCCGGACATGACAACGATCCTATCCAGTTCGCCGGAATGTACGATGAATGGGGATTCGAGTTCGCCCTTGAAGGTCTCCGCAGACAGCAGATGATCCGTTTCGGTACATTCGGTACCAGAAACTGGTTCAACCACGAAGCTGACGGAAACAACGACAAGTGCATATTCCCTATCGCAAAGAGCGACCAGAGAGACAATGAAAATCTTGGCCAGAATCCGGGTTATGAATCCGCCAACGGCAAGTATGCCGCTGATGTCGCCATAGATGACGCGATTCCTGACAATATGTAGTTTATCATCAATTGATTGTAATTGAACATGAAAAAGATTTTTATGATTTCTATGGCTGCGCTTGCTTTGGCGGCTTGCGCTCCTGAATATGATACTGACAAGCTTCCTGTTATACCTGAGGAGATCAACTACTCGGGAGAAGGCAGCCTGCTTTCCAGGGCAGACGGTTCCGCGACTTCGCACACCTATACCTACTCCATAACGGAGGAAGGTGTGGAAATCACCGCGAGCGTTTCCCTGTCCGCTGCAGGAGACAATTGGGTGGTAGGTTATTTTACCCTCAGTTCGGAAGTGGTCAAATCGGTGCTTGGCGACGTGGATCTGTCCGATATCAAGGTGTTCTATCCTGTCAACAAGGACGGAAGCAAGCCCGGAGACTGGACTACCTATAAACCCGGAGAATGGGTCGATGCCGACGGAAACGCTACGAACTGGTCTGACGGCCATGTGTACTGGTTCTGGCAGGCGTTTGCCAATTACGAAGAGTTTGAGTCCAAAGATGCCCTGTGCATAGGACATAACCCCAGCAACGCCAAAGAAGGCGAGAAGATCGTTTCCAAGAGCATTCTTAACGGTCTGCCGTTCAATGTAACGATTTCTATTGTAAAATAGGGATTTAGCCTGAAAACGTAAAGGGAACTTTCCCTTTGTCATACTTTTATTTTGGAAAAGCGTCGTTTTGCTAAAAAAACGGACGCTTTTCCTATTTTTTATTGATTATAAATTACTAAATTTGAGCCCTGATTCAGGAAGTGTTTCCTGATAGCGGCAAGATATAAAACTAAACCATTTAATAACATAAATGCAATGAGAAATTCAATAGTTAAATTTCCTCTTCCGGCAAACGAACCGGTCAAGACTTATCTCAAAGGTTCTCCCGAGCGCATCGCTCTTGAGAAGGAACTTGAGCGTCAGTATAACACCGTAGTCGACATCCCTGCCATCATCGGCGGCAAGGAAGTCCGTACCGGCAACGTCGCGGACGTCGTATGCCCTCATGAGCACAAACACGTTCTCGCCCATTACCACAAAGTAGGTGAGAAAGAGGTGCAGATGGCTATCGATGCGGCCATGGAGGCACGCAAGCAGTGGGCTGACACAGACTGGACCGTACGTGCCGCCATCATGATGAAATGCGCTGAGCTTCTTTCGACGAAGTATCGTGCCGTCATGAATGCGGCCTGCATGCTCGGACAGAGCAAGAACATATATCAGGCTGAGATTGATTCCGCTGCCGAGACCTGCGATTTCTTCCGCTACAATGTCGCAAATGCGTCCGCTCTTTATTCAGAGCAGCCCAAGATGACCCAGGGCATAATCAACAGCACCGAGTGGCGTCCTCTCGAGGGTTTCATTCTCGCCGTTACTCCGTTCAACTTCACTTCCATAGCTTCCAACCTTGAAATGGCTCCCGTCATGATGGGTAACGTCGCTCTTTGGAAACCTTCATCGACAGCCTATCTGACCGCATACTATCTCATGCAGATGTACAAAGAGGCAGGAGTTCCCGACGGAGTCGTGAACCTTCTTCCCGGAAGCGGTTCCCTTATCGGCAATGTCTGCACGTCTTCCCATTATTTCGCCGGCATACATTTCACCGGTTCGACAGGCACCTTCAACAGCCTCTGGCAGGAGACCGGAAGGAATCTTACGAAATACGTCTCATATCCCCGTCTCGTAGGTGAAACCGGCGGAAAGGACTACATCTTCGTTCTTCCTGACTCTCCCGTCAAAGCCGTAGCTACCGCCGCTTACTGCGGATCATTCGAGTATCAGGGACAGAAGTGCTCCGCCGCTTCACGTATGTACATCCCCAAGAGCCTCTGGCCTGCAGTTCTCGAAGAGATGAAGAAGATGGATGCGGAAGTCAAGATGGGCGACGTTAGGGATCCTGAGAATTTCATCAACGCCGTCATCGATGAGAAATCATTCGACAACATCGTATCCTACATAGAGTACGCCAAGTCCGCAAAGGATGCCGAGGTCGTTCTCGGAGGCCAGTATGACAAGAGCGTGGGCTACTTCATCCGTCCTACCGTCATCGAAACCTCAAATCCTCACTTCAAGTCAATGGAGGAAGAGATTTTCGGACCTGTCCTCACCGTATATCCTTATGACGACGACAAGGTCGACGAGGCTGCGCAGCTCTGCGATACCACTTCTCCTTACGGTCTTACCGGAGCTATCTTCGGACAGGACAGAATCGAGCTTCAGAGAGTGGCCGATTATCTCCGCTGCACATCCGGAAACTTCTACATCAACGACAAACCTACCGGAGCTGTCGTAGGTTGCCAGCCTTTCGGAGGTTCCCGTGCGTCAGGCACCAACGACAAGGCAGGAAGTATCCTGAACCTTATCCGTTGGGTGACCCCTCGTGTAATCAAGGAGACTCTCGTTTCTCCTACCGATTACCGTTATTCTTATCTTAAGGAGAAATAGGATAACCTGAATATTCTGGAACGCGTCCGGCCGCAGAGCCGGAACGCGTTTCTTTAAAAACGACCATTTTTTTTAACACGAAAAACAAACATGAAAAGACTTCTGACTTTGATGGCAGTTTCAGCTGTCGCTGTTTTCGGTGTGATGTCCTGCAAATCAAGCACCAAGTATACTCTTGAGATTCCGGACTGCACCATAACCACTCCTCCTGATTCACTCGGTCTTTCCGATTTCTACAAGAAATATGTCAACGCTAACGGCATCCATATCATATCTTCAGACAAAGTAGGGGATTCCGTCATGACTCAGGCATATAGAATCATCTATGCGATGACGAGCTACCTGAAACCCGAAGTGGTTGCTGCCATGGGCAAGGTCAACACGAAGGTCGCCATAATGGGACGTTACGAAGGCACTGAGGACATTCCCGAGCACAGTTACATCGGCAGGGATCCCAAGAGCCTGACCCTTAACTGGAACCTTCGCGCCAGAGGTCTTGGAGGATCCATCGAGTTTCCTTTCACTTCCGGTGCCGAAGAGAATGTGATGGCTTATCAGATAGATAAGTACCATGCCGAGGATATCCTCATCCATGAGTTTTCACATTCCATCCATCTCGTAGGCATATATCAGGTAGATTCTACCATCAACGACAAGCTCGAGGCGCTCCTTGCGAAGGCGAAGGAAGAGCACAGGTATGACAACACCTATGCGCAGACCGACATCGCCGAGTATTGGGCGGAGGGCGTACAGGACTGGTTCAACGTCAACGCCGAAATGCCTTATGCCGACGGCAAGCACAACTGGGTCAACACCCGTGATGAACTCAAGGCTTACGATCCCGGTCTTTATGAGCTGATCTCACAGTATTTCCCTCCTGTGGAGGAGCAGATCGGCCGTCATGCCTATGTCAACCTGTACGGACCTGATTCGAAACCCGAGGCGGAAGTTGCCGACAACGATGAATTCAAGACTCCCGAATACACGATCACCACTCCTCCGAAGTCCCTCAAGCTTCCTGATTTCTACAGCAAGTATGTGAACGTGAACGGTATTCCCATCATCTCTTCCTGGAGAGTTCCGGATTCATGCTTCGTTCAGGCCGAGAAGGAAATCTACGCCATGACAAGCATGCTCGATCCCAAGGTCCTCAAAGCTATGGTGGACAACGGCACCAAGGTCGCCATCATGGCACGCTACGAAGGAACCACTGACATTCCTGAGCACGCTTATCTCAAAAATGACAAGGAAATCAACTGGGATGTCCGTGCGAGAGGTCTTGAAGGCACTCCCGAACTTCCCCTCACGACCTGTGCGGAAGAAAACATCCTTGCCTACCAGATTGACCAGTACTGGGCCGAGGATATCCTCATCCATGAGTTCGCACATTCAATCCAGCTCCTCGGCATAGAGAGCGTGGATCCCGAATTCCATGACAAGCTTCAGGTTCTTCTTGACAACGCCATCGCTGCGGGCAAGTACAAGAACGTCTATGCCAACACGAACGCTACTGAATATTGGGCTGAAGGCGTGCAGGACTGGTTCAACGTCAACGCAGAGATGCCTCATGCCGACGGAAAGCATTTCTGGGTGAACACCCGTGAAGATCTCAAGGCTTATGATCCTGATCTTTACGATCTCATCTCACAGTATTTCCCCGCTTTCGAAGGCCAGATCAGCAAGCATAAGAAAGTGAACCTCTACACTGCTGAAAACAGCCTTTAAAGGAATCGCATCATGATGTTTCCCAAAGAAACTTATATAAACAGACGTGCCGCCCTGAAAAAACAGATGGGCGGCGGTCTGCTCCTTTTCCTCGGAAATGACGAGGCACCGGAGAACTATCCTGACAATACCTATCCGTACCGTCAGGACAGCACGTTCCTTTACTATTTCGGTCTCAGCTATCCTTCTCTGGCAGCTGTCATCGATGTGGACGAGGACAAAGAAATCATATTCGGCAATGATCTTACCATAGACGACATTGTCTGGGGAGGACCTCAGCCGACCCTCAAGGAAAAATGCGTGCCTGCCGGCATAAGCGACACCCGTCCCCTTTCTTCTCTCAAAGCCTATATCGACGCGGCGAAGAAGAAGGGCCAGAAAATACATTATGTCGATCCTTACAGAGGGGAGACCAAGATATGGCTTCACGAGCTTTTGGGCATAGAGGTCGAGGCCGTAGCCGACAACGTATCTCTTCCTTTGAAGAAAGCCGTCATCGAGATGCGCCTTCACAAGAGCGAAGAGGAAATCAAGTCCATCGACCATGCGGTGGATATCAGTGTAAGAATGCATCTTGAGGCTTTCAAGCTTGTAAAGCCTGGGGTGCATGAGGCCGAAATCGCCGCCGCCATTCTCCGTGTCGCCAACGAGGAGCAGGGCACGATGCTTGCATTTCCTACCATAGCCACCGTTCAGGGACAGGTGCTCCATAACCATGGTTTCATACACAGAGCCAAGGCCGGAGACATTTTCCTGGTGGATGCAGGCGGAGAAAGCCCGGAGCATTATGCCGGTGACCTGTCTTCTTCCTTCCCCGTCAGTGACAAATTTACAGAGCGTCAGGCATTGATCTACAACATCCATCTGGAAAGTTTCAAAGCTGCGGTGGATACGCTGAAGATCGGAGTTCCTTTCCGTAACGCGCACATTGCCGCCGCCGCGAAGATAGTGGAGGGGATGAAGGAGATCGGACTGATGAAAGGAAATGCGCAGGATGCCGCCGAAAGCGGTGCGTATGCCATTTTCTTCCCTTGCGGACTTGGACACAGCATGGGTCTGGACGTGCATGACATGGAAAACCTCGGCGAGCAGTATGTGGGCTATACCGACGGGATGAAGAAAAGCACCCAGTTCGGTTTCAAGTCGCTCAGACTTGCAAGGCCTCTTGAAGCCGGGTTCGTGTTCACGATTGAGCCGGGCATCTACTTCATGCCGGAACTCATCGACCAGTGGCATGCCGAACACAAGTTCACGGAGTTCATCAACTACGACACGATCGAAGAGTGGAAGAACTTTACCGGTCTCAGAAACGAGCTTGACTACGTGATTACGGAAAACGGTCCGAGACTTCTGGGTACGCTTAAGAAGCCTATGACGATCGAAGAGATTTACGAAGCAAAAAACAGACTGTAATCAGCTGTACTGCTTATAGTCAGTTATAGTTGTTAATATTAAATTTTGTGATTTTATGAATTTCCCTATTAAATACCCTCAGAACGATGGGGGAATGAATGATAGGATCAAGAGACTGCACAAGCAGAGTCTGGATACCCCGACGACCCTTACCATTGAGAGGGCTCTCATTGAAACGAAGTTCTATAAAGAAAATTATGGCAAGTACTCCGTACCTGTCATGAGGGCAATGAACTTCTATGAGATCTGCAAGCATAAGACGATCTATATCGGCAAAGACGAGTTGATTGTCGGTGAAAGAGGACCTGTCCCCAAGGCAGTTCCCACTTTCCCTGAACTCACTTGCCACTCTGTTGAGGATCTGCATGTTCTGGACACCCGTGAACTTCAGCCTTACCACATAAGCCAGGCTGACATTGACACCTATGCCAAGGAAGTCATCCCTTATTGGGAAGGCAGGACCCAGCGCGAGAGAATCTTCAACCATGTCTCCAACGAGTGGAAAGAAGCTTATGAAGCCGGTGTCTTCACCGAGTTCATGGAGCAGAGGGCTGCCGGCCACACTGCCATGGACGGAAAGATGTACCATCGCGGACTTCTCGATGTGAAGAAGCAGATTGCGGATGAAATCGCGGCTCTTGACTTCATCAATGATCCCGAGGCTACGGACAAACAGCAGGAGCTTGAGGCCATGTCCATTTCCTGCGATGCGGCCATCCTTTTTGCCGAGCGTCACGCAAAGCTTGCCGAAGAGATGGCGGCCAAGGAGGAAGATCCCAAGAGAAAGGCTGAACTCCTCCAGATCGCCGAGGTCTGCCATCATGTACCGGCCCACGCTCCCAGAAATATGTGGGAGGCTATCCAGACATACTGGTTCGTGCATCTCGGAACGGTAACCGAGCTCAACGGATGGGACAGCATGAATCCCGGCCATATCGACCAGCATCTGTGGCCTTTCTATGAGCAGGGCATCAAGGACGGCACTCTTACCCGTGAAAAGGCCAAGGAGCTCCTTTCCTGTCTGTGGATAAAGTTCAACAATCAGCCTGCGCCTCCTAAGGTGGGTATCACCGCCAAGGAGTCCGGCACCTACAACGACTTTACCAATATCAACATAGGCGGAGTCGACAAGGACGGCAATGCCGTTGCCAACGAGATTTCCTACATGATTCTGGAAATCCAGGAAGAGCTTCATGAGCTCCAGCCCGGTCTGAGTGTCCATCTGACGGAAAAGACCCCTCAGGACTTCCTGCTTGCGGCCATCAAAGTCGTCCGTCTCGGACACGGCTATCCTTCCTTCTTCAATGCCGACACTTACGTGAAGGAGCTTACCAATCAGGGCAAGACTCTCCAGGACGCACGTGAAGGCGGATGCTCGGGCTGCATAGAGGTCGGTGCTTTCGGTAAGGAGGCTTACCTGCTTACCGGCTACCTCAACAATCCGAAGATTCTTGAAATCACTCTGCACAACGGAATAGATCCGGAGACCGGAAAGAAGATAGGCATCGAAACCGGCGATCCCCGTAACTTCAAGTCTTTTGACGAGCTTTACGAGGCCTGGCACAAACAGATGCTCTATTTCGTGAACCTGAAGCTCGGAGTCAACAACTACATCGAAAGGATGTTCGCTCTCTATGCTCCGGCCACTTTCCTCAGCCTCTACATAGACGACTGCATCAAGAAAGGCAAAGATTACTATGCCGGAGGTGCAAGGTATAACACCACCTACATCCAGTGCACTGGACTCGGCACGATCACCGACAGCCTTGCCGTCATCAAGAAGCAGGTCTACGAAGACAAGAAGTACTCGATGGACGAGCTTATCAAGGCTTGCGACAGCGACTTCAAGGACAACGAGGTCATGCGTCAGTACATCCGCAACCATACTCCTTTCTTCGGAAACGATGAGAAGTATGCCGATGACATCGCGGTCAAAGTTTACGATGACCTTCATGACGCCATAGACGGACACCCGAACACCAGAGGCGGTTTCACTCACATGAACATGCTGAGCACGACCTGCCACAACTACTTCGGTTCCGTCTGCGGAGCGACTCCCAACGGACGTCATGCCCACACTGCCATCAGCGACGGTACTTCTCCTGCCCATGGAGCGGATACTCACGGACCTACCGGAGTCATCAAGTCCCTCGGCAAGCTCGACCAGACCAAGAGCGGCGGTACGCTTCTCAATGTGAGGTTCATACCCAACCTGCTGAAGAGAGACAAGGATCTGGAGAAATTCGCGGAACTCATAAGGGAGTACTTCAAGCTTGGAGGTCACCATATCCAGTTCAACATCGTGGATACAGCCACTCTGCATGACGCTCAGGCCCATCCTGAGAACTACAGAGGCCTGCTTGTTCGAGTTGCCGGATACAGCGATTACTTCAACGACATGAACGCTACTCTCCAGAACGATATTATCAACAGAACCGAGAATGTCGAAATCTAATCTTATCTTTGACATAAAAAGATATGCTGTATATGATGGTCCGGGTATCCGGACCACCATTTTTCTTAAGGGATGTCCCCTGAGATGCGTGTGGTGCCACAATCCTGAAAGCTGGCATCCGTACAGGGAAAAGACCTACAAGAAAAGCAAATGTATCGGATGTCAGAGCTGTGTACATGCGTGCCCTGTTGGGGCCATTGAACTTACGAAAGACGGCATCATGCCCACTTCGGTCCAATGCATCAGATGCGGCAAATGTGCCGAGGCCTGTCCTACCATGGCCATGGAAATGTCCGGCAAGGAGTGGAATATGGAAGAGCTGATGGCCGAGGTCGAGAAGGAGAGAGGCATAATGACGGACAGCGGTGGAGGGGTCACCCTCTGCGGCGGAGAGCCTCTTTTCCAGCCCGAGTACTGTCTGGAGCTTCTGAAGGAGCTCGGAAAGAGAGGGTTTCACAGAGCCGTGGACACCACGCTTTATGCCGAGCCGGCACTGGTAAAGGAAGTCGCCGCAAACTGCGAGCTTTTTCTTGTGGACCTCAAGGTCATGGACTCCGAGAAACACAAGTTCTGGACAGGAGTACCCAATGAGCTGATACTGGACAACATCAGGCTGATATCTGAGCTGGGCGCCGCTTATTGGATCAGAATACCTGTCATTGACGAAGTGAACGGAGACAGGGACAATATTGAGAAATCCGCCGAGTTTCTGGCATCACTTCCCAAGAAGCCGGATATCCTGAACATTCTGCCTTACCATGACATAGGCAAGGGAAAGCACGAACGGATGTGGACTGTCTACAATCCGAACAACTACAGCATGACGGCTCCCTCCGCCGAAGAGCAGCAGCGGATCATCGGACAATTCGAGGATCACGGAATACACGCCATCATCGGCGGATAGTCACTATAATCAGCGGATAGTTTAGAGGATGGCAAGAGTTTTTGCCGTCCTTTTTGCGTTATGTGTCGCGGTGAGGGATGTGTCGCGGTGAGGGGCGGCTTTCTGCGGCCGGCATCAGCGGTAGACAACGTCATCGGGAGACTATGGTGAGTAATCTGGGATCTGCAGATAGACGGAGGCCTGAAGATGGCTGGAGGCTTGCAGATGGACGGAGGCCTCCAGATGGCTGAAGGCTACAGATAGCTGGAGGTGACTGAGGCGGGGCAGGCGGCAAGCCGGGCGGGAGTCCCTGTGAAGGTGATTTCACCGCCGTTCTCGCCGGCACCGGGACCGAGCTCGATGACATAGTCGGCGGAACGGATAACATCGGTGTTGTGCTCTATAAGCCAGACGCTGTTGCCGCTGTCCACCATTCTTTCGAAAACTTCGATGATATTGCGTATGTCCTTGATATGCAGTCCGTCGGTAGGTTCGTCAATTATGAACAGCTTTCCTTTCTCTCCAAGGTAGGAGGCGAGTTTCAGCCTTTGCAGTTCTCCTCCCGACAGGGTGGAAAGCGACTGGTTGAGGTGGAGGTAGCCGAGCCCGACATCCATCATGGGTTTTAGCTTTTCCTCGATTACGCTTCCCTTGAAGAAAAGTGAGGCCAGTCTCACGCTCAGATCCATCACCTGTGCTATGTTCAGAGTCTCACCTGTGCAGGCGCTCGTGACCGTGTACTTGAGAGCTTCCGGGGAATAGCGCAGTCCTCCGCATGCTTCGCACACCGTCTCTATGGAGTCCATAAAGGCCATCTCGGAGACTATCACCCCCTTGCCTTTGCATACCGGACACGCCCCTTTGCCGTTGAAAGAAAAGTAGTCTTCCTTGGTTTTGTTGGCTTTGGCGAAGACCTTGCGTATGTCACCGGCCACGTCCATGTATGTTCCCGGTGTGGAGCGCAGGCTTACACCTATGCTTTTCTGGCTTATGTAGACTACTTCGTCAGGGGAGGGCCAGCTGTTGCGCAGGCACTCCATGAGGGAACTCTTGCCTGATCCTGCCACTCCTGCCACGACTCCGAGCACGCCCATGGGGATGTCCACGCTGACGTTCTTGAGGTTGTGCAGTGAAGCTCCTTCCACATGGAAGAAGTCCTTCGGCTGACGCGGGGATGCCTTGAAGGGGCATTTCTCTTCTATCATCCTTCCGGTGCTCGTTCCGCTTTTGAGCAGTTCTTCGTAGTTTCCTTCAAAGAGAATCTCTCCGCCGAGCTGGCCTGCCCCGGGTCCCATGTCCACTATGTGGTCGGCGATTTTTATCATCTCCTTGTGGTGCTCCACGAGGATTACCGTGTTCCCGTGATCGCGCAGCTGGGCCACGGACTTCTTCATGAGCTCGATGTCGTGGTTGTGAAGCCCGACGCTCGGTTCGTCAAGAATGTAGAGCACGTCCGCCAGAGAGGAGTTGATGTATTTGGCTATCTTGCACCTCTGGGCCTCTCCGCCTGACAATGTTCCTACGGGACGGCTCAGGCTCAGGTATCCGAGCCCTATTTCCTCCAGCGCGTCAAGACGTTCTCCTATTACCTTCTTGAGATCCACCGCCAGAGGATCGCTCAGGCTGCGTATCCATCTGTTCAGTTTAGTGATGGAAAGGTCGCAGACTTCGGCTATGTTGCGGCCCTCGATCTTGCATGAAAGAACTTTGCTGTTGAGCCTCGTCCCTTTGCAGTCGGGGCAGACGCCCATCTTGAGCATGGGGTTGAGCACGGCGCTGTGAAGCAGGCCCTCCTCGGAGTTGATGATGCTTCTGTACATCCTAGGAATCAGACCTTCGTATTTTGCGGTCTTGGGCCAGTTTGCGGGCGGATTCTTGAGCTTAATCTGAGGGCTGTTGAGGAACAGGTCCAGTTCTTCCGGGCTGTAGTCCTTTATCTTTTTGTCGAGATCGAAAAGTCCGCTGTGGGCATAGCGTATCCAACGCCAGCCCCCTTTGTGGAAGGCTATGTAGTGGATCGTATCCTCGTCGTTCAGGCTTTTGTTGAAGTCCACGAGTTTGTGGATGTCGAGTTCCCGGATTTCGCCCAGTCCCGAACAGCGCGGGCAGCATCCCTGCGGGTTGTTGAAACTGAAGGAGTCTGAATACCCGATGAATGGTTTTCCCACCCTGGAGAACAGCAGGCGCATGAGGGCGTAGATGTCGGTGTATGTGCCTACCGTGGAACGGGAATTCTGGGCCGGCTTCTTCTGGTCTATGACTATGGCAATAGGCAGGCCCTCTATGCTGTCCACATGGGGTCTGCCGTATTTCGGAAGGTATTGCTGTACGAAGGTGGGGAAGGTGTCGTTGAGCTCTCTTCTGGATTTGGCGGCAATGGTGTCCATTACCAGCGAGCTTTTGCCGGAACCTGAAACCCCCGTGAAAACCGTGATCCTGTACTTGGGTATCTCCAGCGAGACGTTCTTCAGATTGTTTTCCCTGGCACCTCTGACGATGATTCTGTCCGTGGTCATCTTTCTATGGTCGCCTCCCTGTCGGGGCCTACGGAAATGATTCTGATGGGCACGCCTACATGTTCTTCCTTGAATCTTATGTAGTCCCTGAATTCAACGGGGAACTCGCTTTCGCTTCTTACCCCGCTCAGGTCCTTTTTCCAGCCCTTGAATTCCTTGTAGACGGGTTCTATCGAAGATGCCGTGTCAAAAGGCACTTGATCCGTGATCTGTCCGTCGACTTTGTAGGCGACGCATACTTTGACGCTGTCGAATCCGTCCAGACAGTCGGACTTCATCATGATGAGATCCGTCACTCCGTCTATCATCACGGCGTATTTCAGAGCCACGAGGTCCAGCCATCCGCAACGGCGGGGTCTGCCTGTAACCGCACCGAATTCATGTCCTATTTCTCTTATCCTGTCCCCTGTGGCGTCGAAAAGTTCCGTCGGGAAAGGGCCGCTGCCTACCCTGGTGCAGTAGGCCTTGAAGATGCCCCATACTCTGCCGACCTTTGACGGTGCGACGCCGAGGCCCGTGCACACGCCCCCCACCGAGGTGGAAGAAGATGTGACGAACGGGTATGAACCGTAGTCTATGTCGAGCAGTGTGCCCTGCGCTCCTTCCGCGAGCATGGGCTTTTCATCGAGCCATCCGTTGACGAAATACTCGCAGTCGATGAGATTGAACTGTTTGAGCCATTGTGCGGCGTCCATCCATGCCGCTTCATCCTTGTCCGGATCGCACTCGTAGCCGAGGTCTTTGAGCTGGCGGAGATGTCTTTCCTTGAGCTTCCTGAACCTGTCCCGGAAGTCGGGGGCGAGGATGTCTCCTACTCTCAGCCCGTGCCTGGACGTCTTGTCGGTGTATGTAGGGCCTATGCCTTTCAGTGTGGAACCTATCTTTCCTTTGCCGGCGGCATATTCCTGGGCGGCGTCAAGCAGCCTGTGGGTAGGAAGTATGAGGTGGGCTTTTTTTGAAATCTTGATTTTTTCGTAGGGATTGACGCCCAAGGCTTCGGCCTTTCCGCATTCTTCACGGAAAGAGATGGGGTCCAGCACTACTCCGTTGCCGATTACGTTCACGGAACCTTCCCTGAAAATCCCGGAAGGGATGCTTCTGGCGACAAAGTTCTTGCCTTCAAAGTACAGGGAGTGTCCTGCATTGGGGCCGCCCTGGAATCTTGCGACGGCGGGATATCTGCCTGCAAGGACGTCAACCATTTTGCCTTTGCCTTCGTCTCCCCATTGAAGGCCGAGTACTACATCTATTTTTGCCATTTTGAATATTCTTGTTTTTTGTTCGCTGAATGCGACGGTTAGTCATTAAAAAGGAAGGTCGTCATCTGCTCCGGGCAGATCTTCCGCCGGAATCCGGGGCTCGGCCGGACGGGGTGCCTGTTCCGCAGCCTGCGGCCTTGCCTGAGGCTGACGGCTGTAGGATGAATCCTGCCCCTGAGGAGAGGCGTCCGGGCCGTCGCTGCGGCGTCCGAGCAGCTGAAGGCTGTCGGCCGTTATCTCCGTGGTGTATCTTTTGGCACCGCTCTGATCTGTCCATTGTCTCGTTCTTATCCTGCCTTCGATGTAGAGCTGTGTTCCTTTCTTTACATAGCGTTCGACAATGTCCGCGCTGTTCCTCCAGGCAACGATGTTGTGCCATTCGGTGATTTCCCTTGTTTCGCCGTTGCGGTCCTTGTAGCGTTCCGAAGTGGCCAAGGGGAATGAAGCTACTTTTGCTTTCTGTCCGTTGGAGGAATTGCCGTCGATGTAACGGATTTCCGGATCTTTGCCGACGTTGCCTATCAGCATGACTTTGTTCAGTGACATTTTCGATAGTTTTAACCTATGCAAGTTAGTCAAAAATGCTGAAAAACAATCACAGCCCCAAAACTCTTTCCATAGCTTTGAAATCGGGGGCTTCCCCGCTCATGATTCCGTAGCCCGTCAGAGCCTGGTACAAAATCCATTTCTTGCCTGAAACATAGCTGTATGCGTCCCCTTCGGTGAATCCGGGAGTTTTGTAGTTGGCCTCCAGTATGGTTTTCTTTTTCGTGCCGTTTCCTTTGAAGTCGTCTTCGTCCAGCGATGCAATCTGCTCGATGGCCAGAGGGAGGGTGTAGATCACGAGTTCGCATTCTCTGAACGCCGCCTTGAAGTCGGACAGAGAGTCTATGATGAAGCCGTATTCGGGAAGGCCCAGTGCAAAATCGCCCGCCTTGGCCTGTGTCCTGTTCATGAGCACGGTGGAGTATCCCATTTCGGCCGCCGCCACTGCCGCCGCTTTCCCGGCGCCGCCGCAGCCCACGACGAGAGCCTGGGGTTTGTCCCCGTAGTATTCGTCAACGTTTTCCCTTACGAATTGGTGGACTTTGACATAGCCCTTGTCTCCGTAGGTGTCGTAACACTGTCCGACTATGCCGGGAAACAACGATTCCGCCACGCTCAGAATGATGCCGGTGAAGTCGCTGTTGTAGGCATGGATTCCTCCGTCCCTTTTCACCACGAGGTTTGTCGCCCCTGTCTTGAGGCAAGGGCCTGAAACGCTGCCGAACCCGTTTTTGGCGAGGGCGACGGCCTGGGCGAATGCGTATTCCTTGAAGGGAGCCGTTACGTTTATGGCTTTGTATCCCTCGAGGAACTTTTCCCATGAGGCGTTGAAATCAGAGCCTTCTATGAGGTCATATCCGTATTTTCCGTCATATCCGGCGGTGAAAAGTGCGGGACTCAGCGATTTTCGGATCGGGTCCCCGATAAGTCCGAATCTATCCATTGGAATTTCTTTGTCTTACGGCCTCGTAGAGCAGTATTGCAGCCGAGACCGATACGTTCAGCGAATCAACCTTTCCGAGCATGGGAATCCTAATGTGCCTGTCGGCGGCCTTTCTCCACAGATCGGACAGACCGGTGGATTCCGTTCCCAGGACTATGGCCGTGCCGCGGGTCATGTCCGCATCGTAGTAGGGGAGGGAGTCCTGGAGCTGGGCCGTGTAAACGGTAAGCCCCGCCCGCTTGACCCATTCGATGGCTTCCGACGAGCCGGCCGCCGCAGTCTGAACGGTAAAGGCAGCTCCGAGGCTGGCGCGTATCAGGTTGGGGTTGTAGAGATCCGTCAACGGGTCGCATATTATCAGGGCATCCGCTCCGGCTGCGTCCGCACTGCGGAGCACGGCTCCTATGTTGCCCGGTTTTTCGACGGATTCAATCACTGCTATCAGAGGATCGGGTCTGGTGATCACGAGGTCTTCGAGCCTGCCCCCTTTGGCTTCCGCTTCCGCAATGATGCCTTCCGTGCCGCTCCTGTATGCGATTCTGGAATAAACCCTTGGGGAAACTTCACAGACCGTGCACCCTTCGGCCTCCGCTTTTTCCGTCAGTGCCGCGGCTTCTTCTCCGAGAATTTCCCGGCAGATGAAAAGTGTCCTGAGCTTGAAGCCGGCATTTCTGCATCGGGATACTTCCCTCTGGCCTTCAACAACGAAAAGACCCTTCTCGCGGCGGAGTCTGGATTTCTCCTGCAGGGCGAGAAGGTCCTTTATTCTTGGGTTCTGAGCCGAAGTTATGACTTCCATTATTTCTCCTTGCCGAGACCCTCGGGCCTCATCTGAGGGAAGAAGAGCACATCCTGGATCGTGGTCTGTCCGGTCATGAACATGGTGAGCCTGTCGATGCCCATTCCCAGGCCCGAAGTAGGAGGCATGCCGTATTCGAGAGCCCTGACGAAGTCGTAGTCTATGAACATGGCCTCATCGTCGCCTTTGCTCTTGAGCTTTGCCTGTTCTTCGAACCTTTCAAGCTGATCTATGGGGTCGTTCAGCTCGGAGTAGGCGTTTGCGAGCTCCTTTCCGCATACGAAAAGCTCAAAGCGTTCCGTGAGGGAAGGATTGTCGCGGTGACGTTTCGTGAGAGGGGACATTTCCACAGGGTAGTCCGTCACGAAAGTGGGCTGGATGAAATTCTTTTCGCAGTATTCTCCGAATATGGCGTCTATGAGCTTTCCCTTTCCCATGGAAGGGTCTGTTTCCACATTTAGCTTTTTGCAGGTCGCCCTGAGTTCATCTTCGTCCATTCCGGCGATGTCCACTCCGGCATACTGCTTTATGGCCTCGAGCATGGGGATTCTCCTGTACGGGGCCTTGAACTCTATATCGTTGCCGTTGATGTTCACCACGGTGCTGCCGTTCACGGCTTCGGAAACCTTTTCGAGCATCTTCTCGACGAATTCCATCATCCAGATGTAGTCTTTGTAGGCCACGTAAATCTCGACGCAGGTGAATTCGGGGTTGTGGGTCTTGTCCATGCCCTCGTTGCGGAAGTCCTTGGCGAA
>CAYTYL010000015.1:287-26988 GCA_964441715.1 uncultured Muribaculaceae bacterium | reverse complement strand
ATCCTGCTTTTATGGCTCATCTGGGTAATCAGACTCGCCGTGTGCAAGGGGCGTCTCACCCGGAAAAACAGATTGCTGCTGAAACAGCAGAACGAGCTCATGATCGGGCACAGGAAGATTCTCCGCTACGAAGATCTGCTTGAATCCGCTCCCGGCCTCCTCAATGAAGAGCCTCAGGAAATGAGGGAGATAAAGAGGACTGCCAACAAGCTTGAGAATCAGGTCCGCCAGAGCAAGATTTTCCTGAACCAGAAGGTTTCCAAAGAGGAACTTGCCACTCTCGTGGGCATGGACAAAAAAAGCTTCGATGCCTTTTCCAAGGAAAACTTCAAGGAACAGACTTCATCGCAGTGGCTGGATCTGTTCAGAATCGAATATGCGATGGACAAACTGCGTGCCCTGAAAGTTGAACTCGGGCGCAAGGTCAGGAACAGCTCGGACAACGGAGAAAGTTCACAAAACGGCCAAATCCGGCCGGACAAGGAAAAACGGCTGGAAAGAATCGCGAACGAATCCGGTTTTTCAGGAAGGAAAACGATGGACAAAGCCTTCCGTTTCCATATCGGAATGTCATTGAATGAACTCATGAAGATTCTTAAAGCATAAAAAACAGTCCGCCGATCTTTCCGCCATGAAGTTTTTTTTGCTATTTTTGCAGAACCTTCTATCAGGACGGGGATGTTTTGGTTTTGACAGCATCGACGCCGGATAGTAAGCATGCCGGGAGCTGAGGGCCGGCCCGTAAATCCCGATCCTCAAAAATTCAGTTGGCAACAACAACTACGCACTCGCTGCCTAATCGACCAAGTCGTTTAGCTTAATCTGCGCCGCCAAGGCTGCGGCTCGGACGAGTATCCCGCGGACTTTAAGCCTGCTATGTTCCGGCCACGGGGTATCATTCAAGCAGGATGCGGCGGTCTGACTCGGATATGACCGTCAAAGTTTTTATCCGATAAGTTGCGGATAGCCTGTCTCCCGGCAGTCCACAGCCGACAACCAAAGAGAGAATAAGCATGTAGAAAGCTTTTCTGCACGGTGTTTGGACGGCGGTTCGAGTCCGCCCATCTCCACATAGCGAGGGCAGGCGAAAAAGTCGGAGCGACTTGGCAGCCGCCCTCCTTTTTCGTTCATGACCGATTGCCGTTTGTCCACGAAGAAGCAGAACTCTCCGCTTTGCAACATTTTTGTAACATTAAGTTCACTTTCATGTAACATCGCGGGGATATTTTTGCGGCGAAATAACAGATGTATGGACTCAGTTTATCTTATTATCGTCGCATTTCTGCTTTGCCTGGCAATCTTTGATCTTTTCGTGGGGGTAAGCAACGACGCAGTCAATTTTCTTCAATCGGCGGTAGGCGCCAAAGTAGCTTCATTCAGGACAATCATAGCAGTAGCGTCAGTGGGAGTGGCGCTCGGAGCGGTCATGTCTTCCGGCATGATGGATGTCGCAAGGCATGGAATAATGACGCCTTCGCAGTATTCTTTCCATGAAGTGATGGTCATCTTCCTCGCGGTCATGGTTACGGACGTGCTGGTTCTGGACATGTTCAATTCTTTGGGAATGCCTACTTCCACCACCGTGTCCCTGGTCTTTGAACTTCTCGGAGGAACATTCATGCTGGCCACGCTCAAGACCCTGTCGGACCCGGCGCTCGACTACGGCGACCTGCTGAACACCAGCAAGGCTCTTCAGGTCATAATAGCGATTTTCGTCTCCGTGGCGATTTCCTTCATCACGGGCACGATAATCATGTGGCTGAGCAGAATAGTCTTCACATTCAACTACTCCAGACACAGCAGATACACGATTGCGATATTCGGCGGAATAGCATTCACCGCCCTGGCCTATTTCATATTCATGAAAGGATTGGGCAAGAGTCCCTACCTGTCGGAAAACATCAGGCTATACATAGAAGGAAACACTGACAAGCTGCTGATGTACACCTTCCTGGCATCGACGGTCCTTGCCGAGGTACTGCATCTGTGCAAGGTCAACATATTCAAGCTGACCGTCCTCATGGGCACATTCGCCCTGGCAATGGCCTTCGCGGGAAACGATCTGGTCAACTTCATCGGCGTCCCTCTGGCCGGGCTCGACTCCTACAAAGACTATGCGGCCAATGCCGGAAGCGCAGATCCGGACTCTTTCATGATGACTTCACTCATGTCGAGCGCAAAGACGCCTCCAATCTTCCTCATGGCGGCAGGTTTAATAATGATAATCTCGATGGCCACATCGAAGAAGGCCCACAATGTAATCAAGACATCGGTGGATCTGTCCAGACAGGATGAAGGGGACGAGATGTTCGGTTCGAGCCGTGCTGCAAGAGCCATAGTGCGGTTCACCCAGACCGCTTCAGACAACATCTCTCGTCTGTTTCCGCCGAAATTCAGGGTTTGGTTAAACAGCAGATTCAACTCCGCCGAAGCCGAACTTAAGGACGACACCGCAGCCTTCGATGTGGTGAGAGCATCGGTCAATCTCGTCATTGCGTCCATGCTCATAACCTTCGGGACCAATCATCAGCTTCCGCTGTCGACCACATACGTAACCTTCATGGTCGCGATGGGAAGCAGCCTGGCCGACAGGGCATGGAGCAGAGAAAGCGCCGTTTTCAGAGTCACGGGAGTACTCAACGTCATCGGCGGATGGTTCATAACCGGAGGCGCCGCCTTCCTCATCTGCACGATAGTATGCCTGCTCATGTGGTACGGAGGATTTTTCATTCAGGCTGCATTCATGATTCTGGTCATATTCCTGCTCTGGCGCAGCAACAGGCAGTACAAGCTCAAACAGCAGAAGGAAAATGACAGTGAAAACAGCATAAGCCGCATTCTCAGGGAGAAAGACCCGGAAAAAACTTGGGAAATGCTCAGGATACACTACAGAGACACCCAGTCCATGGTATGCCGCTACTCGGTGTCGCACTATGATTCCATCGTGGACGCTTTCGCATCCGAAAACACCAAGATTCTGCGTAAGAATGACAAAGACCTCCACAAAGCTACCGATACGCTGAAAAGCATAAGGCGGGAAGAACTGCTGGCGCTGAAGAAATCACCGCTCGACGTGGCGATTGAACGCAACACATGGTTCCACGTTGGCATGAACAGCGATCAGCAGTACATCTACACCTTGAGAAGGATGCTGAATCCCATCAAGGAGCACGTGGACAACAACTTCTACCCTCTTCCCAAAGAGTACAGGGAAGAATACGCATCGGTAAAGGAAGAGGTCGATCTGCTCATGATGAACACCTGCGAAGCATTCGACAAGGAAGATTTCGGAAACTACCGTTCAATCCTGGAAGAAGCTGACAACTGCAAGACCGCCCTTTCAGCTCTGAGAAAGAAACACATTCAAAGGATGCAGACCAACAAGGACAACAAATACCTGCATATAGATATGGTCTATCTCAATCTGCTCCAGGAAACACAGCAGTTCCTGAGCGTAATGCGGCATCAGCTGCGTTCGACAAAGAAATTCCTGGAAGGTTAGGCTCTTCGGCCGGTTCCGGATGTCCTGCGGCGGAAATGCCTGGGAATGCCGGATACGACAATGATGCCCAGAACGATTGCGAACGTCACCGACATGGCTGTGACACCGCTCCAGAATGCAGGATGAAACTGGCTGGAACACAGAAAGTACGTGGTCCAGAATATGCCTCCGCCGGGAATCAGCGGAAAGAGACCGGTAATCAGGAAAACAGTTTCGGGGCAACGTCTCGCCACGGCGAGCTCCCTTGCGGCAAGAGCGGTTATGAAAGCTGCGGCCAACGAGGACTCGAACACGGACAGTCCGAAATACCTGTTGACAATCAGGTATGATGTCCAGCACAATGTTCCGGTGAGTCCGGCCCAGACGTATTCCCTGCGCGGAGCGCCGAACAAAATGGCGAAACTTACCGTGCCTATGAAACTTGCCGCAATCTGGGGCAGTAGCCCGGCGGTCGAAGGGTCTGACAAAGCGCCGGAAAGGCGGATCATTTCACCGTCGAAATGGCCTCCGACCACAAAGATGAAGCATGACCCTACGGCAATGGCCATAAAAACGAGAAGCGCATCCAGGAGCCGCGTCACTCCCGACAGATAATCCTCATTGGCCAAATCCCTGATTCCGTTGGTGAAAGCCACTCCCGGAATAAGCGGAATCAAAGAGCCTACGATCATGTTGCCGAGGCTTTCACCGAATCCTGTCTTCCAGAAGAACAGACACATCAAGGCGGCGAACGCACCGCTGACAATGTTGCCGAGCAGTTTGGTGAAATGACGCGAGGAAAAATACAGGACTACGGCCCATAGCAGAAAGCCTATCACAAAACAGGCCGCGCAGTCAAGCAGGCCTCCTCCGAATATGGCGCAGAAACCGGCACTTCCGAAAGCGGACGCAGCTATCTGCTCCAGATCCGGTTTCTGCTTCATCGCCCGTATCTCCGCGAGTTTCCTCCGTACAGCCGGAAGATCATACTTTCCCGCTTCAATCTCTCTGGACAATTTGTTCACAGCCACAATCTTGTCCATCTGCGTACCTTTGATGGGAATGAATTCGACATTGGCATACTGCCCCCTCCTGTCCGAAGGAGTGCCGTCGGGGGACATGCCCGTAGTGAAAATGCCGTTGCTGATTACATAGAAATTTCTGCTGGTGACACCGAAATGGGAAGATATCCTTTCCATGGTTTCTTCAATGCGGGCGATTTCCGCTCCGTTTTCGAGCAGAATATGTCCGGCTTCCGCCGCTACCTCAAGAACTTCAGCAAGGGAATTGCTCCCGTCCGTTTTTTTCATTTCTTCCATTACAATGGGCTTTCAACTTTCAAAGTTAATCTGAAAAAGGAAAATATATATAACTTTACCGCTTCAAACCATCTTTTCTCGAAAATATGTCATCTGACTACTCTTTTCTTAAAACATCCAGATTCTGGAAAGAGATTTTGGAGATGCTTGTCGGTATCCTCGCGGGAGCCGCTGCCGTCTATTATTTTCTCGTGCCGAGCAAACTCATCCTCGGATCGATTTCGGGACTGGCAATCGTAGTGAACACCCTCATCGGCGACAGCATCAGCGTATCGATGCTCGTTCTCATAATGAACGCCTTTCTGCTCGTCCTCGCCTATCTGTTCCTCGGTGCCGAAGTCGGAGTCAAGACTGTCATAGCCTCTCTCCTGCTTGGTCCATTCATGGACCTTTGGGGAGCTGTCTGCCCCTATGAAAAACTCATCGAACCCGGATTCAATTCCGTAATGGGGGAACCGATATTCGACCTGCTCGGTTTTGTGATTCTTCTCGGTGCTTCGCAGGCATTTCTTTTCAGGATAAACACATCCACTGGCGGCCTCGACATAATCGCCATGATCATGAAGAAGTATCTCCACTGGGACATCGGAACATCCGTCAGCGTCTCCGGAATCGCGGTTTGCCTCTGCGCATTCCTCATCCATCCTTTCAGGCTCGTCGCCATAGGCATCATAGGCACGTGGCTGAACGGAATCATTGTGGACTATTTCACGGCCAGCATCAACAAGAGGAAACGAGTTTGCATAATAAGTCCGGAGCATGAACGGCTGAGGGAATATATAGTGAAAGAGCTTGTACGCGGATGCAGCCTGTACAAGATGCAGGGCGGCTACACGGGAGAGGAGACTATAGAAATACAGGCCATCCTGACTCAGTCAGAATTTGCCAACCTGCTGGAATACATAAAGAAGAATGACATCAAAGCCTTCATTACCGCAGGCAATTGCAGCGAAGTCTACGGACTGTGGTTCCCCTACAGCAGCCGTCGCAGAAAAGCTGCCGAGATGAAAGAGATAAAACCGGGCGATAACGAACCTAAACGATAACCGCCATGAAACCACGGCTTCTGCTTTGCGCAATGTCTATCATGGCGTCATACGCGCTCGGCGCCAGAGACTTTTCTTTTGAATACGACGGCCGGAAAATCACGCCAGACCGGAAAAACCTCTACGTGGACGGCAGCCTCAGCGACTCGCAGGCGGCCTCGTCCGAATATGTGTTCAATGACTTCAATGAGGCAATGGCATCCCTCACCGGAGGAAGCATGGAGGAGCCTATGAGGGTATTCATCGCCCCGTGGGTATATTGGATCGACGATCCGGACGACCCTACGGACAGAATCGGTGAAAAGGGAGCGGCTCCCATAGGACTGGCCATACATTGCGACGGACTGCAGCTGATAGGATTGTCTGACGATCCGAGAGACGTGGTGCTTGCCTCGGCCAGAGGACAGACCCAGGGAGCGGTCGGAAACTTCACCATGTTCGACTTCTACGGGGACGATCTCGTCTTCAGAAACCTGACAATGGGAAACTATTGCAACACAGACCTTGAATATCCTTTAAAGCCTGAACTGGGCCGCAAGAAAAGGAACAGTGCGATTACCCAGGCACAGCTTGCCTTCTGCCATGGAGAAAGGGTCTTCGCCGAAAACGTGAGATTTGTGGCCAGGCTCAATCTGTGCCCGCTTGCAGGAGCGCGGCGACTGCTTTTCAAAGACTGCCACTTCGAACTCACGGACGATTCTCTGTCAAGCGGCGTGTACATAGGCTGCGATTTCGATTTTTATGGACGGCAGCCTTACGGGAACATAGACACATACGGAAGCGTCTTCATGGACTGCGACCTGAACATCATGCACGACAGTGCCGTGCAGGCCATCAGCAAATCCCTCGGCAGACACAGTCTGGTGGACTGCCGCTTCCACAGCGAAGGCGGACGCCCCGTCGAACTGGCATGGACGTTCAGACCCGAAGACTGGCTCAGATGTTTCCAATACGACATAAGCTTTAACGGGATGCCGGCATTCGTAGGGGCCCGCAAACCCACATCGACCGTTCTGCTCGACCAGAAGGCTCTGCTCGGAGCATACAGGCTCGAAGACGAATCCGGGGAGGCTTTCTACAACAGCTGGAACCTGCTGCGCGGCGAGGACGGATGGGACCCTCTCCATGTGAAAGACAAAGTTGCCGCGGCAAGCCGGAGAGACGGCATCGATTACGGAGCCATGGCCACATGTCTGGACATAGACCTGCGGGATGCCGTGATACAGACCGGCAAAGAGGGGGTGAAGCTCAATGCGGGACTGTGGAGACACATGGGATACCGGCTAGACAACGAGGTCGTGCATTGGAAAATCCAGTCCGGCTTTGAGAAATTCGCCCGGCTTTCGGACGGGCAAGGATACAGCTGCGTCGTATATGCCGAAAACCATGACGAGACGGAAAAGACATTTGACGTCATCGCATATACCGGATCGGGACTTGAATGTGCGGTAAGGCTCACCGTTCTTCCCGACTACCTCCCGGCACCCGAATTTGTCCGCAGACCGGAGATAAGCATGGAAAACGGCTCTGCGAAATTGTCATACGGCCTCATGCTCGACGGCCGAAAAGACGAATCTTCGGTAAACTGGTACCGCTGCACGGACAAGAACGGAAACGGGGCCATAAAAGTGGCCGTTTCCAGATTCGGAACACCCAAGATGTCCTACAGCCTGAGCCGGGCGGACGAAGGATACTACATCATGGCGGGAGTATCTCCCAAACACAGGCGCTGCGAGGCGGGCAAAGAGGTCTTCACCGTTTCTCCGCGTCCCGCAGACGCTTCGCAGGTTTCCCGGGAAATGGTTTTGGAAACCGACTTTACGGATTTTCCGTCTGACAACCAGCTTGAACTGATTCCGGGATTCTGGACCGTGGACGCATATAAACCTGCCGACACCCATGCCTATGACTGGACTCCGGATACCTCTCGGCCATGCTGGACCTACGGCAGCGGAATAAACGGAGCCAAGGGGTTCGGCCTCCAGCCCGTCCGGCAAGGTGCGAGGCTGAGATACACTCCTGTCGCAGGCGATTACGGAGACATGAAGGTCTCCTGGCAGATAGACCCCGCCAAGGACGGAGGACAGGGCTTTGCGAGCGCAAGAATGCAATACTTGGATCTGTTCATCAAATTCGACACTCAAAAGCTGAGCGGATATGCGCTCAGGCTCATACGTACGACCAAATATGCCAATGCGGTGGACGCGCTTCTTGTCAGATACACGGACGGTCAGGTGACTCCCGTCTCCGAAAGCGTTACCATAGACTGTTTTCTCACCGGATGCGTCTTGTCCGTATGGACGGAAGGATCGAAACTTTATGCGCAGGTGGAAGGTCCGGGGAGAATCGCCGCTCTCAAAGACGACCCGGCCGTCAAGCACTCAGCCATGCTTTCCGCAGACATTGAAACCAATGCCTACGGAGGTTTCGGTCTTCAGCACACCAGCACCACGGGGCCGGAAAGCAGAATAATGCTCCACCATGTGAAAGCAGAGTGGCAATAAAAAGCTACAGGGCAGTCCTCTCCGCCATAGAGTCTTTCCTGCCTGATTTTGTAAACCAGACATAAAAGCCTATGCAGATGAACACCGACAGCAGGGAACCCGCCGGAGCAGCGAATCCCATGGGCAGAAGAGTGTCCGGATAAGCCGAGGACAGGAGATACGAAAGCGGTATCCTTACAATAAGAACCGAAAGGAAATTGTGTACGAAGGATACTATGGAGTAGCCGCAAGCAGTGAAGAAACCGCTGAAGCAGAAATGGCATCCTGCCATGGCGGTATCCAGAGAATAACTTCTGAGATACTCGGCTCCGAGACGGGTGACTTCTTCGCTGTCGGTAAACAGGGCCACCACTGGAACAGCCGTAAACTGAATCAGCACAGCCACCGCGCCTCCATAGAGCAAAGCTATCGACATGGCTGTCTTCAAGGTTGCACCGGCACGGTCCCATCTCCCTGCACCGATATTCTGTGCGGACATGGTGGATACGGTGGACAACATGGCCGACGGAACAAGAAACAGCATGCTGATTATTTTTTCGACTATGCCTACGGCGGCCGAATCATCCAGTCCCCTGAGATTGGCTATTATGGTTATGACAAGAAAAGCCAGCTGGATGAAACCGTCCTGCACGGCAACCGGAGTACCCGTAGCCAGAATTTTTCCGCCGAAGCGCTTTTTGAATCTGAAATCCTCTTTACGCAGCTTCACTCCTGAAATGCCGCCGGATTTCATCCGGAGCAACGATACCGCAACGCTTATCGCCTGAGAGATGACCGTAGCCAAGGCCGCTCCCGCCGGCCCCATGCCCAGCCCGCCTATGAAAACGAAATCCAGCACGATGTTGAACAGACACGCCACGGCCACGAACCACATCGGGGAGCGGCTGTCTCCGAGTCCCCTGAAAACGGCTGCGATAACGTTGTACGCCGTGATGAAAGGAATGCCGGCAAAACAAATGACAAGATAAGACACGGTACCTTCCACAGCTTCGGACGGAGTTGACATCCATCCGACCATAGGACGTACCAGGATAAGGGTCAGAAAGGTAAGAAGACAGGCAAAAACTGAGAAAATCGACACGGTATTGCCGATAACGCCCGATATGGCCCTCCCGTCGCCGGCACCGGCCGCCCTTGCAGTCACGACTGTCGAACCCATCGCAAGGCTTACCAGTATCACGGTGAAAAAATGCATAATCTGACTGCCGATTGCAACCGCCGTGGTATTCTCCACCCCGTCGTACAGACCTATGACATACAAATCGGCCAGTCCGTACAGCAGCTGGAGGAAATATGCGAGAAGATACGGAAGGGAAAAGGACACTATATCGTCAAATACAGGCCCTTTTGTCAAATCAACTCTGGGCATCTGATCATTATTGTTTACACCTACACCGGATCAACATCTATCGCAAGAAAACCCGGCCACCTGCTCTCTTTTTCAAATTTCAACGCGAAGCCGTATATTTTCCTTTTCTCAAATGGGAGATTGCGGTCACGTTCCAAGGTCACCCTGACATTGCGGATGTACATGTCGGACTGCCGGTCTACCGGCGGCGGATACGGCTCCGACACACGGCTGTCATCTGACAGAAGAGTCCTCAGCCCCGCCGACAATTGTGCGGAAACCTTTTCCAGTCGAGACAGGTCCGGATCTTTCAGAATGAAGGTGAGCAGCTTGGTGAAAGGAGGATATGAGAAACGCCGGCGGAGTTCCAGTTCGGAAGTCCCGAAAAAGGAAGAATCCCCTCCTTCAAGCAGCCGGCGGTAAACAGGATGGTCCGGTTGGGCTGTCTGAATGACAAACATCCCCGCCTTTCCCCTGCGTCCGCCTCTGCCCTTGAGCTGTTCCAGAAGCTGAAACGCCTTCTCGTCCGCACGGAAATCAAATTGTCCGAGCAATGTGTCGGACTGTATCACCACGACAAGCGTGAGATTGGCGAAATCAAACCCCTTGGCGACCATCTGCGTGCCCACAAGAATATCCGTCTTCCCTTCCGCAAAATCTTTGATTATGCCGGCGGAAGAAGAGGAATTGTCCCCGTCGAGCCTGGCCACTCTCGCGGAAGGAAACAGCGCAGACAGTTCCTCTTCTATCTTCTGCGTACCGCTCCCCATCGGCTTCAGTTTGCCTCCGCATTCAGGACATATGCCGCCGAAACGGACTGTACGTCCGCAGTAGTGGCACATCAGCGCTTCCCTGTCTTTATGATAGCTCAACGGGACATCGCAATGCCTGCACCGGGGAATGAAACCGCAGCTTTCACACTGGACAGCCGGGGCATATGCCTTCCGCCCTCTCAGTACAAGGACCTGCTCTCCCCTGCCAAGGGTTTCCCGGATATGGGATATAAGCTTCAGACTGAAATTGCCCTCCATACCGTTCTTCCTGCGCTCGGCTATGGTGTCGATGATTTCCACACGGGACTCATCACCGCTGTAGTACCGTTCTTTAAGCCGTACGACGGCATATTTCCCCGTCAGGGAATTGTACATGGACTCGAACGAAGGGGTCGCCGATCCGAGCAGCAAAGCGGAAGAATGTATCGCGGCAAGGACGGCCGCCGTATCCCTGCCGTTATACCGCGGCGCGGGCGATTCCTGCTTGTAGGAAAAATCATGCTCCTCATCAACTATCACCAGACCCAGATCGTGATGCGGAAGGAACACGGAAGAACGTGTGCCAAGCACGACATACGGGGCAGTTCTTATCGCAGAAGCCACTTTTCTTTTTCTGACAGGACTCTCCGCGCTGTGGAAAACCGACAGCGATTCTCCGAAATAGCTCCTGAGCCGGTACTCAAGCTGACGGCTCAAGGCTATCTCCGGAACCATATAGAGGACATTATGGCCGGATGCCAGCGTTTTCAGCGCGAGCGAGATATAGATTTCCGTCTTTCCGGACCCCGTCACTCCGTCAAGCAGGACGGTCTTGCCTCTGTCGAATGCTTCCAGGATCTCCGTCATGGCTTTATTCTGGACCGCCGTCAGCTCAGGTGCGGAATATTCCACAGGTGACGGACCGCCCGCAGGGAGAGTTACGGAGTTTTCAGATTCACCGGATGCAAAGCTCGACAATCTCGCGCTCACATCTGCCTTCTGCACCGCCAGACGTTCTATCCGGCTTTTCAAATCGCTGTATTTTTTTGTATCCGTCCTTTTCATCCCGTCCAGCATCGCAGTCCGCATTCGAAGCTTTTCTTCAAGCATTTCAGCCTTGGCCATGAGCGCAGCCCTTTCCTTCTCGGCTTTTTCTTTCCGCCCGTTCATCAGACGGAGCCCCGTCTTTTCACCGCTGACACGCATGGACGGGTAAGCGGCTTTGTAAACTTCACCGACGGTGCACATATAGTAGGATGAAACGAACTCCCACAGCCGTATCTCTTCGCGGCTCACCGCCTCAAGGGGCTCGACAGACTCCACATCCAGAATCTTGTCTTCGGCCGCAGAGGGCACAACCCCTACCTCATGGACCACAGCGACATAGTACCTGCGCGCGAAACGTACACGTACCCTGCTGCCGACGCCAAGGTTCATGGAAACATCGGCACGATAGCAAGGATTCCACTCCAGACGAAGCGGAAGAATGACGGATATGTACATTTTTTCTGAAGTCATAAAACGGATTCCGGCAAAAAAAACAAAAATATTCCGGTAAAAATTTGGAGCAAGACATTTTTTGACTATCTTTGCAATCCCAACAGAAATGGTGCTGTAGCTCAGCTGGTAGAGCAATGGACTGAAAATCCATGTGTCACTGGTTCAACTCCCGTCAGCACCACTTCCGAAAGCGGACCGAATCACTTTGGTCCGCTTTCTCTTTTTACTTCCCGAAGCCTTGCAAAACCTTTATACAGCACATCAATCAGGTCCTTGCTGCTGTAGGCCTCTTCAGTACAGCGCTCAGTAAGCCTGTCCCCGGCAAAGCCGTGCATCCACACTCCGAGGAGAGCTGCGTCAAGCCCTGCGAGCCCTCTTGCCATAAGACCGGAAACGAGTCCGGCAAGCACATCTCCGCTGCCGCCTTTAGCCATGCCTGCATTTCCGGTCGGATTGACATATTTTTCCGCCGAGGATGAATAGATTTCGGTATGGAATCCCTTGGAAACAAGCGTACAGCCATGTCTTGAGCAGAAATCCCATATGACCGGATCTTTTTCCTCATCAGTCTTCCAGCTGAGCATACGCCTGAGTTCCCCCTGATGGGGAGTCAATACGGAGCCCTCCGGTATGAGGCTCCTGAGATCCGGGTGCCCGGAGATGATGTTCAGCGCATCGGCATCGAGCAGCATGGGAATACCCTCTTCGTGTGCCGCGCCAAGCAGCTCCGCCAAGGCGTCTACCGTATCCCCGGCACGTCCGAGTCCCGGGCCTACACCCACGGCGGAATACCTTCCAAGGTCGGAAGGCGGATTTGAAAAGCAGTCTCCGTTCTCTATGGAAAGCATAGCGGAAGGACATGACACCATGGCGGCCGCTGCGGCATTCTCCACCGTATGCAGCGTCACAAGGCCGCAGCCGGACTTCAAAGCGGCTCCGCATGATAGCAATGCCGCTCCCGGCATGGTCCTGCAGCCGCAAACCAGCAGAAGATGGCCATAGTCCCGCTTGGACGTACGATCTTTCCTGCCCGGCAGCAGACCTGCAAGGTAATCCTCGTTCACATTCACCATAGCGCCGGCCCTACTTTTTCTCCAGCTTGGCTTCCGCCTTTTTGAGAAATTTCTCTTCGTCTATCACGAATCTCTCATGCACTCCCTCCCCTATGAGACCGGCTGAATCGTAGGCCTTCACTTCAAATATAAGCCTTCTTCTGTCAATCCCGGTGAGTACGGATTCGCAACGGACCTTCATGCCGACGGGCGTAGAACTCACATGGGCAACGTCGACATGGGTCCCCACCGTTTCCTGCCCTTCTTCCAGATACGGCGTGACCGACATGCGGCAGGTCTTTTCCATCAGTGCTATCATCATGGGAGTCGCGAACACCTTAAGGCTTCCGCTCCCGATATGCTGCGCGCTCTGCGCGTCTGTAACCGTCAATTCCTGACAGCCCTTGATTCCTGTTTCTAACATGCCGTAAATTTAAGAAGGCATTTCGACTTTTTCCAATTTTTCTTCGGATGCAAGTATTTTTCTATCTTTACGGGCTGTTCCCATGCGCCGCATCATCTTCCATATAGACGTAAATTCCGCCTTCCTTTCCTGGTCCGCCGTCAAGTTGCTGAACGGCGGAGAGCGGGACATACGCCTGATTCCTTCCGTAGTCTCAGGAGACCCGCAGGACAGGAGAAGCATAATAGCGGCGGCATCGATTCCCGCAAAAAAGATTGGAATAAAGACAGCCGAACCTGTTTCGATGGCTCTGAGAAAATGCCCGTCGCTCGTCATAGTCAAAGGAGACTGGGAATGGTACAGGACCTGCTCCAAAAGTTTTATAGAGATATGCAGAAGCTATTCTCCGGTGCTTCAGCAGTTTTCCATCGACGAATGTTTCATAGACATGACCTTCCGCTGCTACAGGAAAGATCCGGAAGAAATCGCCGCAAAACTCAAGGACGAAATAAAGCGGACGCTCGGCTTCACGGTAAATGTCGGCATCGGCTCGAACAAGCTTCTGGCCAAAATGGCATCGGACTTCGAGAAACCGGACAAGGTGCACACTCTGTGGAAAGAGGAAATACCCGCAAAGATGTGGCCTCTGGGCGTGAGGGATCTGCTGTGGGTCGGCAAGAAGACCGAAGAAAGACTGACATGGCATGGCATCAGGACAATCGGTGACCTGGCCGGACTCGGGACGGAATCCCTTACCGCCATCGTAGGCAAGAAGTTTGCTGAACAGCTCCATGACCTGGCCAACGGGATAGACGATTCGCCTGTCGAAACGGAGACACATGACGCGAAAAGCTACAGTGCGGAGAGGACTTTCGAGAAAGATCTGTCCGATCCCCGATCGCTTGACAAAGAACTTTTCAAAACGGCCTGCATCGTCGCCGGAAGGATACGAAGGGATTCCTTCAAAGCTTCCACAGTGTACATCTTTGTAAAGCACAGCGACTTCAGCGTCGTGCAGAAACAAAGCCGGCTTGACAAACCTACCGACGTTACCGCCGTAATTCTCAATGCCGCCAGACATATGCTGACGGAAATTTGGGACGGAAAGACGCCATTGCGCCAGGTCGGACTCGGGGTGTCGAAACTGAGCAGAGACAGCTTCGAGCAGATGCTTCTCTTCGAGGACCCGCAGATGGAGTATTACCGGGAGTGGGACAGGATGTATGACGAAAAGAATGCAAAAGAGAAGAAATGATTTTTTTTGTTAAATTTGTAAGATTGCACATAAATTGACTGCAATGGGTAAAACAATCGCTATAGCAAACCAGAAGGGCGGTGTAGGCAAAACTACCACCGCAATCAATCTTGCGGCATCGCTCGCCGTCCTTGAAAAGAAGGTTCTGATAATAGATGCCGATCCTCAGGCCAATACGACCTCCGGACTGAACTTTTCCCCGGAAGACGAGAGGAAGCGGACGCTGTATGAAGTCCTGATAGGTGAATGCGATGTCCATGACGCATTGATACAGACCGAGATGACCAATCTGCACATGATTCCCTCGCATATCAATCTCGTCGGCGCGGAAATCGAGCTGCTGCAGTCCGACGACAGGGAGTCCATACTCAGAAAGGCCCTTGCCCCCGTAAAGTCGGACTATGACTACATAATCATAGACTGCTCCCCCTCCCTCGGTCTGATAACGGTCAACTGCCTCACGGCAGCCGATTCCGTACTCATTCCGGTGCAGCCGGAGTTTTTCGCCCTTGAAGGTCTGGGCAAACTGCTCCAGACAATCAGGCTCGTACAGAACGGAACAAACCCTTCCCTCACCATAGAAGGATTCCTGGTGACCATGTTCGACGGAAGGACCAAAGTCCACAGCCAGGTAGTCGCCGAACTGAAAGAGCACTTCCAGGACATGGTATTCAACACCGTAATCCAGAGGAACATACGTCTTAGCGAGGCCCCGTCGCACGGCAAACCGATCATCCTTTATGACGTCATGTGCAACGGCACGAACAACTATCTCAGTCTTGCCAAAGAAGTTCTTGAGAGAAACAATAAGAAAAACTGAAAATGTCAGGTAAACAGCAGAGAGGCCTGGGCAGAGGACTGGGCGCATTGTTAGGAGAGAACGGAGACCTGTCAAAGCTCAGGCAGCCGGTCGGATACATAAACAAGGAAGTCGTCGGGACTAAAGAGAACGTGGACACGTCGGACATTCTTAGGATTCCCACAGACATGATCGAACCGAACCCGTTCCAGCCCAGATCTTCCTTCGATCAGGAGGCGCTCTCGGAACTGGCCGATTCCATACGCACGTTCGGCCTCATCCAGCCGATCACCGTCCGCAAGAAATCCGACGAGAAATATCAGATCATAAGCGGTGAAAGAAGATTCCGCGCCTGCAGGCTTGCCGGCATGGACATGATTCCCGCATACATCAGGGATGCGAATGACCAGGGCATGCTGGAGATGGCCATAGTCGAGAACATCCAGAGAGAGAATCTGGATCCGATAGAAGTGGCGATGAGCTATCAGAGGCTTATCGAGGAATGTCATCTCACACAGGAACAGATGGCGGACAGGGTCGGAAAGAAAAGGGTCTCCGTGACCAACTACCTGAGACTGCTCAAACTGCCTGCGAAAGTCCAGCACGATCTGAAAGTGGGGCTGCTGAGCGTCGGCCACGCAAAGGTCCTGCTCGGGATAGAAAACCCGGCTCTGCAGGAAGAACTTTGCGATGCCGTCATCAAGAACGGACTTTCGGTCCGCCAGCTTGAAGAAAAGATAAGGAAAACCGTTTCCTCTGAAAAAAAGGAGGACACGAAGCAGGACCTCCCGGAAGAATATTACAAAATTCTTGAACACATAGGCAAATTCTTCAACAACAGCATAAGCCTCAGACGCTCATCCAACGGGAAAGGAAGCATGACAATACGTTTCGACTCCGACGAGGAGATGGGACGTTTCCTTAAAGCCCTGGACGATTCCAAGTTATAGACCCTGATGAAGAAGATCCTTGAATATCTGCTTGCCGCGGCCGTTGCGGTGCTGCTTCCTTCGACAGCAAATGCTCAGTTCAGGGAAGATGCCTTCACTCAAAACTACAACGACGCGGCGGACACCACGGCGAAGGATTCCACGGACGTAATGTTCTCATTCAAAGACTATTTCGGAGGGCTTGCCCACAAGAACGAATCCAAGATAGGAACCGTCATGGCCGGGTCTGCGGTATTCATCGGCGGCGCCCAGATCTATAACAGGCAATATTGGAAGCTTCCCGTCATCTACGGAGGATTGGGCGCCGGCATCGGCGGAGGCCTGATCTACAGAAACCAATGGAAAAAAACCGGTGACGGTGACGACAAGACGGTCAGCAACCTCTTTTTCGCCGGAGCCGGCCTTGTCTACTGGGGCGCGATCATGGACGGAACGTTCAACTACAGACGTGAAGAAAAGCACCAGCCCGGCAAAGCCACGATGTATGCCATACTGTTTCCGGGACTCGGACAGGTTTACAACGGAGAGTACTGGAAAGTACCCATATACTATGGACTTATGCTCGGTTCCGTACATTTCTATTCCGTCAACAACAAGAATTACCATAGATACAAGCGCATCTACAACGATCTTGCGAAAGGCACAGGAGAGCACGATGCCCGGATCTCCGCCTCAACAGCCCTGTATTACAGAAACATATACAGGCGCTACAGGGACTACTCCATAGTAGCCATCGCGGCTTCATACCTGCTTCAGGTAATCGATGCCAATGTTTTTTCCTACATGCGGGACTTTGACCTCAGCGACAACATCGATGTGGCCATGGACATAAGCCCGACGGTAATCTCCAACGAAACAGTCTACGCCTTCAATCAATACGAAGGAGCTTTCAGCCGGACCGGGCCGGTATCTCCGGATTCGGGCCGGAACGGACTCGGGCTCAAAATAGGGTTCACTTTTTAGATTGAAACGGACGGGGTCGCACACGATAATAACGGAGTTTCCGCATAATAATAATGACACGAATGAAAATAAATAAAGCCATATTCCTTCTGCTGAGCATTTTGTCGCTTTCCATGCTGGCGCCGGACGATGCCGTCGCACAGAAGCGGAAAGAAATAAAAAATCCCTATGCACCATGGAACAGAAAGAAAGTTCTGGAAAGGGAAAACAAAAGAAAAGAAGCGGTCATCGACTCTCTGCTCTCCGTCATTGAGAATTACAGGACGGCAGCCGAAATGGAGGAGGAAGTCACGGAACAGATGGTCGACATCTACGGCGGAGACGGAATAGGAGCAGGGCTTGCCCCTTCCGACTACGATGCCGAGACGACGGACAGCCTTCTGGACATCTGGTATCTCCACAAAATGGCGAACGGCAATGAGGAAGGAGAAGAATACGACATGGATTCCGTCCACTTTCAGTCCAACGTCTCCGACAATGTGTTCATCAAACGCCTGTCGGACATGAACTCCTACATAACGCTGCCATATAACGAAACGGTCAGAAACTACATAATCCTTTACGCAGACAAGATGCCGTCCAAAATGTCACAGATGCTCGGACTGGCACAGTATTATTTCCCTATTTTCGAGGAAACATTCAGCAGATACGGAATACCCCAGGAGCTCAAGTACATGGCCGTCATTGAATCCGCACTCAATCCGACCGCACGTTCCAGAGCGGGCGCGCTGGGCATGTGGCAATTCATGTACACCACGGCAAGGCTGTACGGGCTGGAGATCAATTCCTACGTTGACGAAAGGCTGGACGTAGCGAAAGCCGCCGATGCCGCAGCGAGATACCTGCGTGATTCCTACGGGCTTTTCGGTGACTGGAACCTGGCCATCTCATCCTATAACTGCGGCGCCGGAAACGTAAACAAGGCGATAAGACGCAGCGGCAGCAGGGATTTCTGGAATATTTACGACTACCTTCCAAGAGAGACGAGAGGATATGTTCCCGCTTTCGTAGGGGCAATGTACGCTTTCAGATACTACAAGGAACACGGCATCACACCCACGCAATGCGGCCTTCCGGCCCATGTCGACACCATAAAGGTCAACAAGATGCTGCATTTCAAGCAGGTAAGCGCCGTGGCAGGTATTCCCGAAGATGTATTGAAAGCCTTGAATCCGCAATATCTGCATGAGATTGTCCCCGGCAAAGACAAGGAATATATTTTGAGAATCCCCTACAACTATACCGCATCGTTCATAGAGAACGAAGACTCCATCTACAAGTACAAGGCCGCTGAATTCTTCAACCCGGTTCTTCTGGAAAACATAAAGGCAAGCGGATCATCATCGGGAGACCGCATAGTCTACAAGGTGAAAAAAGGTGACTACCTGGGCAGAATCGCCGCCAGATACCATGTGAAAGTCAACGACATCAAGAAATGGAACAATCTGCGGAGCAACAACCTGAGCATAGGACAAAGACTCGTAATCTACCGCAAAGGATCAGGTGCGGCATCCGGAAACGTCACGGTAAAGGAAGAAGCGAAGCCTGTCGAACAGAAGCAGACCGGACAAAAGCCGGCTGAGCAGAAGCCGGCCGAGCAAAAACCGGACAGCAGCGCCACGGCTTCACAAAACAGCTCCGAAGTCCAGGCCGAAGCCATAGTCTATACGGTGAAAAAAGGTGATACCTTGTTCGGTATAGCCCGCAAGTATCCCGGAGTTACAGTCGATGACATAAAGAAACTTAACGGAACCGGCAGCAACATCACACCGGGCATGAAACTGAAAATCCCGGTAAAGTGAAACACCGTTCAGAAATCGGCCGAAAACTGAAATGAAAGCCCGCTTTTCCCGGGCTTTTTTCTTTCCTGACCGGGAGAAAGCCAAGGATAGGACAGGACATGTCCCCTGCAATAGAATTTCAAACGGAGGCTGCGGCCGATGCTCACCCTGCAAGACGCAAGCAAACTGATGCCATAACCGCGTCCATAATAAGCCGGTACGCTGAAATTGCCCGGCGCGTCACGCTCGTAAGCATAGATTCTGTCAGCCCAACTGTCCGCTACGAAGACAACACCCCGGGCATAAACTGAAAAGCAGTCTCCCACATATCCCGGTTCAGCATAAGCCAGAAAGGCATCGCTCCTGCATTTCAACCAATTCAACCTGCAAGTCAACACTTTACCGCCCGACTTCATCACAAAATCATTCCGGAGATCCACCCTCATACGCTCCCCGGTATTTCTGAACCGGGCCGACATACGGGGCCTTACATTCATCCAGGCGCACAATCCGACATCATCCTTTAGACAAAGTTTCAACTGATTCCGCGATACGGATTTCTTCCGGGAATAATCCGCACTGAAAACAAGGTTTTTCCTTTGGAAAGAAACTGTCCCTCCGGCCTCATCTCTCACAGAGCTGCCGGCACGTACGGCCCCCGCAAGTTCCCGAGGAAAGTTCTCGGGATAGAAACGGCCGAGCAGCCCCGCTGAACAATGTCCTGCGAACGGAAACACCAGTCCTCCTACCGCAGCCGTCATGCCTTTCACGGGATCTGTCGACAATTCCGCAAACACATCCGCTCCACGGATACAAAAACGCCCGTCCACACCGGCCCTCATGAAACGGTCGCCATCTCCTTCTCTGCAGATAAAAGTCATGGAGAGCTGCCCGTTCCTGAAAAACCATTCCACGTTTGCGCCCGGCATAAGAGCCGGCTTCCATGCAGTCTTTCCCTCCATATACCCTCTCAGCGTCGGCATGGCCAGAAATGAAGAGAATGCCAGGCTCCCGAACACGAATTCGGCAGCAGCTCCCCTGAGCCCCGTATCAGAATAGGAAGACGAGGGTTTCAAACCGGTGGAACGCCTGTACAAGGATGAAGGAGCCGACATTCCGCTCAACGAAAACCCGCTCCACAGAGTCAGGCCCTGTCCGAAACGGGCATTGAAATCCCCCGCCATAACCTTCTTCAGGCTCCGCTGACCGACCGATGACAGACTGAAAGAATAGGAATCTTCCTTTACAGCCGCAAAAGATGACAGGGACGGTCCGATGTTCAACGCGCACTTTCCCTTCCATCCGAATCCTCCCGTTTTGGATGCCGATCTGAATGAGACAATTCCGTCCACCTGTCCGACATCCTGCGCTGCAGCAGGACCGGCGGAGGAGAATGAGACAAACGGAGAGACTGCCCTGGCATATTCTTCATCGAAACCGTCCACACCGGACAGTTCCATCCATGAAAGCACGTCTCCATGAGAAGTACGGTAATCCTCCAGCGATGCCAGCTGGTACATGGAAAACAGACCGCTCGCCGCCAGAGAAGCCCGGTCGGCAAAGTTGATCCGCAAAGGATGCCGGGCGAGCTCCTCAAAAGATTCCAGCGTCTGTTCCGAAAGGCTTTCCGCAGAATCCGCACCCAATATCGCCGCAATTTTTTCCGGATTGACAGGGTTCTGTCCAGTAGAGGCGACACATAAAAGGAACAACAACCCCGCACACAATAACTTTTTCACAGATGTCCTTTTCCGGAAATATAGACAGAATAGTTCCTCTAAGAAAAGAATGTATAATCTTTTCAGAATATTTAACCTCAGGCATGAAAAAATTAACTACTTTTGAGGATATTAAACAACACGGACATCCTTATGGAGAAGATTAAACTGTTTGACAAGACTTTCAAGCCCTATATCCCCTATGAAAAGCTGTCAAAAGCTATTGACCGCGTGGCTGAAAAAATCAATGCGGATTTTCAGGGATGCGAAGACATACCTGTTCTGCTCTGCATTCTGAACGGCTCGATAATGTTCACCGCGGAACTGATGAAACGGCTGAAATTCAACTGCGAACTTGTCTCCATGAAAGTATCGTCCTACGCCGGGACAACTTCGACAGGCAAAGTGCGTGAAGTGCTCGGCATCACCGGAAGCCTGAAAGACAGAAGAGTCATAATCGTGGAAGACATAGTCGATACCGGCAACACGATAGAGGCGCTGAAGGACATCGTTGAAAAAGAAGGTGCCTCCGATACGAAAATCTGCACCATGCTCCTGAAGCCGGAAATTTACAAGAAAAACATCACCCTCGACTATGTGGCGATGTCGATACCCAATGACTTCATTGTGGGTTTCGGATTGGATTACAATGAGTTGGGGAGGAATTACAAAGATATCTACATAATCGACAATTAAACAACATCACAGATGAAATACTATATTTTATTCGGGCCTCCCGGAGCCGGAAAAGGTACGCAGGCCGGGGCAATAGCAGAAAAGTACAATCTGAAACATCTGTCGACAGGAGCTCTTCTCCGGGCTGAAATAAGTGCCGGAAGCGAACTCGGAAAAAAAGCCGAAGCCTTAATCGATGCCGGCAAGCTCGTACCGGACTCAGTGGTCGAGGGCATGATCGACAATGCATTCAACACCATAAAAGGGGTCGACGGCTTTCTTCTTGACGGCTTTCCGAGAAATCTCTCACAGGCGGAAGATCTTGACAAGCTTCTTGCCAAAAGAGGAGAGGAAGTCAGCGCAGTCATAGGCCTGATGATCTCGGACGAACTGATCTACAAAAGAATACACGGCAGAGCGGCTGTCGAGGGAAGGGCGGATGATGCCAACAACGAAATCATTGCCAACAGGATAAAAACCTACCACGAGCAGACCGAGCCTCTCATCGATTTTTACAGGAAACAGGGAAAATATCACGAGGTTTCATGTGAAGAGGGCGGCATCGAGGAAGTCAGGGAAAGAGTTCTGGACATGGTGGACAAACTGCAGTAACAATCTTCTCCCCTGAAAATCAAAAGTCTGACACTCCCCGGTGTCAGGCTTTTTTTGAATCCGTGGAAAATTAATTAAATTAGCGGACACTTGCTTGAATAAGTTTTATGGCAGAGACCAACTTCATAGATTACGTCAGAATATTTTGCGCCTCCGGACATGGAGGGGCGGGCTCGTCCCACCTCCACCGGGCCAAATACGTCCCTAAAGGAGGGCCTGACGGCGGGGACGGCGGACGGGGAGGACATATAATCCTGCGCGCCAACCCTCAGTTCTGGACGCTCATCCACCTGAAATACCGCAAAATAATACGGGCAGAGAACGGGACGCCCGGAGGGGCTGCGCTATGCAAGGGAAAGCAAGGCGCGGACATATATCTTGACGTGCCCGTGGGAACGGTCGTAAAGGACGGTGACACGGAAGAGACTCTTTTTGAGATGATCACGCCGGGTGAAGAAAGGATTCTGTGCAGAGGCGGAAAAGGCGGACTCGGCAACAACAATTTCAAGAGCGCCACAAACCAGACTCCACGCTACGCCCAGAGCGGCGAAGACGGAGAGGAAGGGTGGTTCATACTGGAGCTGAAAGTGCTGGCGGATGTAGGACTCGTGGGATTTCCGAACGCCGGCAAATCCACATTCCTTGCTTCCGTCACTTCCGCAAAGCCCAAAATAGCCGACTACCCCTTCACCACTTTGGAACCGAATTTGGGAATTGTACGCTACAAGGAAGACAAATCCTTCGTCATAGCCGACATACCCGGGATAATCGAAGGCGCTTCCGAAGGCAAAGGCATAGGACTCAGGTTTCTGCGCCATATCGAAAGAAACTCAGTGCTGCTTTTCATGATTTCGGCCGAGGAAGAGGACATTTCCGGCAGTTACAGGACTTTGCTTGAGGAACTGAAGAAATACAACCCCGAACTGCTTGCCAAAGAGAGGTTGCTCGCCATAACGAAATGCGACCTCGCGGACGGGGAAAGACGCAGACAGATAATCCGCCGCCTTCCCAGGAAAGTTCCCCACTATTTGATTTCATCTGTCACAGGCGAAGGTCTGGAAGATTTGAAAAACGGACTGTGGTCTGCGCTGAACATATAAAATGACATATTCCCTATCAATACTCGAACATCTGGTTTCTCTCGACAAAGAAATCACGCTGGCCATCAACGGGACCGGCAACGGGACTTTTGACCAGTTCTGGATGCTCATGTCGGACAAGACCGCCTGGATACCGCTGTACGTACTCTCAGCCGTTTTTCTGATATGGAAATTGGGACTGAAAAAAGCCCTCACGCTCTTCGTCATGTGCGGACTCACGATAGCCGCATGCGATCAGACATCTGAACTTTTCAAGTATTCGGTCGGCCGCTTAAGGCCGTGCTATAATACCGAACTGCTGGACGAGGGCCTTAGAGTTCTGGAGAAAAGAGGCAGCCTGTTCGGCTTCTTTTCCGCACATTCGGCAGATTCTTTCGGATTTGCAGTCTGTACCGTCACGGCTCTGGGAGCATACAGGAACAAATCCTTGTCGGGGGCAAAGCTTTTTCTGCTTGCATGGGCGGCGCTGGTTTCCATAAGCCGCGTGTTCGTCGGAAAGCACTACTTCGGGGACGTGATGATCGGAATCATGTTCGGCAGCCTGTACGGCTTCGCATTCGGAAAGCTATACATTCCGGCATCCGCTCTTCTTGCAAAAAAGAAGGCGGACGGTGCATTTGCAACATGGTTGCATAAACATAGAGGTAACTTGGCAGCGTCAAGAAAACAAAAGACCTCTATATATGGAAACGGAAACTAAACAAAGTCTGACGAAAATCATAGCTTCGGCCTTCTTCCTGTCCGTGGCTTTTGTAATAGAAAAGACTTGCCCCGGACTCAAGACCTGGCAGCTTCTCCTGTTCTATCTTATTCCCTATTTCATCTCCGGCTTCGAGACGTTGAAGGAAGCGGCTGAAAGCCTCGTACACGGAGAGGCGATGGATGAAGATTTTCTCATGAGCATCGCCACAATCGGAGCATTGGCGATAGGATTCATGCCGGGCGCAGAAAACCAGTTCGCCGAAGCCGTATTCGTCATGCTGTTTTTCCAGGTCGGTGAGCTGTTCGAAGAAATCGCGGAAGGGAAAAGCCGGAACTCGATATCCGCACTCATGGACATAAGGCCAGACAGCGCAAACGTGGAAAGGGACGGGAAAGTCCTTACAGTCTCCCCTGATACGGTAAAGATCGGTGAAATAATCGTAGTCCGCCCCGGAGAGAAAGTCCCTATGGACGGTGTGGTGACAGAAGGATCTTCAAGCATAGACACCGTTGCACTCACCGGAGAAAGCGTCCCGCGCAGCGTGCACGAAAAAGACGACATCATATCCGGCTGCGTGAATCTGTCCGGAGTTCTCAGAGTCCGGGTCACAAAATCTTTCGGAGAGTCGACGGCATCCAAGATACTTGATCTGGTGGAGAATGCCTCGGAAAACAAATCAAAAAGCGAGAACTTCATCACGCGCTTTGCAAAAGTTTATACCCCCATTGTGGTGGCCGCAGCCGTATTGTTCGCTTTCATCCCTCCTTTTTTCGCAGGCTGGGACACTTTCCCGACATGGCTTTACAGAGCCTTGACATTTCTAATCGTGTCATGCCCCTGCGCTCTGGTCATCTCGGTTCCGCTCGCATTCTTCGGAGGAATCGGGGCGGCTTCCAGACATGGCATACTGGTGAAGGGATCGAATTACCTGGAAGCTCTCTCCAAGGTAGATACAATGGTTTTTGACAAAACCGGAACTCTGACAAAAGGAGTGTTTCAGGTAACCGCCGTGCATCCTGAGAAAATCGACGGGAAAGAACTGCTGCATCTGGCCGCACACGTGGAAAGGTTCTCGACCCACCCGATAGCGGTTTCTCTCAAAAACGCCTATCCGAACGAACATGACGGATGCAGCGTCGATGATGCCGAAGAGCTGGCAGGAGAAGGCGTACACGCAAAAGTCAACGGAAAAGATATCTATGTAGGCAATTCCCTGCTTATGGACAAAGTGGGGGCGAAGTGGAGACCTTGCGAGAAACAGGGTACAATAATACACGTGGCCGAAGGCAGCGAATACCTCGGACACATCGTCATCTCGGACCAAATAAAAGACGATGCGAAAGAAGCTGTTTCGGAACTGAAGAAATGCGGAATCCGCAGGACAGTAATGCTTACGGGCGACCATGAAGCCGTAGGCAAATCGGTGGCGGAAGAAGTCGGAGTCGATGAATACCATGCCGAACTGCTTCCGGCGGACAAAGTAGCGAAAGTCGAGGAACTGCTTCATTCCATGCCGGCGGACAAGAAACTGGCCTTTGTAGGAGACGGCATAAACGATGCTCCGGTTCTGGCCAGGGCCGATATCGGAATCGCCATGGGAGCCATGGGTTCCGATGCAGCCATAGAGGCGTCCGACATAGTCCTCATGGACGACAAGCCGTCGAAGCTGCCGACAGCGATAAAGATATCCGGGAAAACGCTTGCAATCGCCTCGGAAAACACCACGTTCGCAATTGCCGTCAAAGTCATCGTCCTTGTCCTTGCAGCATTCGGTATGGCTCCGATGTGGCTTGCCGTTTTCGCCGATGTAGGAGTGACCGTAATAGCGGTACTTAACTCCATGAGGACGCTGAAAGCATAGACCGGTCCGGAGAACCCCTACATTTTCTTTAAGGTAAAGTCAAAGACAAGGCCTTTGTCATTCCTGACGGAAATGCTTCCGCCATGGAGCTGAACGGCATTCTTTACTATTGCAAGCCCCAATCCGGTCCCGCCCGTTCTTCTGCTCCTGCCCTCATCCACACGATAAAACCTGTCAAAGAGATGAGTGAGGTGCTCTTCTCCGACACCGATGCCGTTGTCTCTGAAACAGAAATGCCAGAACTCGCCTTCATCGCTGACGGAAACCTCTATCACGCTGCCGCCCGAATAGGCAAGAGCATTGTCCAATAGATTGCGGAAAACGCTGTAGACAAGAGTCTGGTTGCCGTTCAACTCTACGGGGCCCGTCACATTGTCCTCAAAGACGAATCCTTTTTCTTTTATCTGAGGATAAAGCTGCCCGGCAAGGTCAGAAATGATTTTGGCGACGTCAATCCGGCTGAACGTCCATGATTGCGGAGCATCCCACATCTTATTGAGCACGGACAGATCCGTAAGCAACGAAGAAAGCCGTCTGGTCTGCGAGAGGCAATGCCGGAGAAACTCATTCCTGGTTTCAGGGTCCATATCCGGATGTTCAGTTATCGTCTCAAGATAGCCAAGTACACTGGCAACCGGAGTTTTAAGTTCATGCGATATATTCTGAGTCAGTTGCTTACGCGTGAGACTGTTGGATTCGGCTTTGTCCTTGTTTATGCTGCTGTCAAGTTTGCCGACATAGACACGAAGGACAAAGGACAGCAATACGAGCGTTGCAATCGTTATCCACAGGAAATGCATGTCCGACCGCATCATCCGGCTCAGATCCTTACCGTAGGGCAAAGCCGTACGGACAATGATGCCTTTGTCCTTGAAATAG
>CAYTYL010000015.1:0-277 GCA_964441715.1 uncultured Muribaculaceae bacterium | reverse complement strand
GGTGGCAGAATAGAAGTACTCGAGCTGCGTGGTGGCGCTGAGACGGTCAATTACGTAAGACCGTCCGTTCTTCAGCGCTCCGGCAATCTCCTTACGTCCGCTGTGGTCAGGCAGCGATTCATAATTCTTGAGGATATTGTCATAAATGACCTTCCCGTCCTCCCTGATTACCGTGATTCTAAGTTTCGGATCGCTGTCGGCGGAGAATTTGTCGAATTCTTCCTGCGTCAGATTGTCAGCACTCCTGTAGAGCCGCACATTGCAATCCTGAAGCCTT
>CAYTYL010000014.1:0-28003 GCA_964441715.1 uncultured Muribaculaceae bacterium | reverse complement strand
GAATATGAATCCAAGAGCGAAGCACGGGCAGAACTGGGCGTGAACGTGACCGTCTCGGATGACAACTGGTATGATTATCTGAAGCTTATGGCATTGTTTTTCCGCCAGGCAGGATACGGAGGACTTTTCATCTTCATCGATGAACTGGTGAATCTGTACAAGATTCCGAACAGCATTTCCAGACAGTACAATTACGAGAAACTCCTGTCCATGTACAATGATGCGCTTCAGGGCAAGGCGAAGTACATAGGGACAGTCATGAGCGGCACTCCGCAATGCATAGAAGACAAGCACAGGGGCATTTACAGCTATGAAGCCCTACGTTCAAGGCTGCAGGAAGGCAAGTTTTCAAGAGAAGGAATGACGGACATGATGGGGCCGGTACTCAGGCTTCAGGCTCTCACAAACGAAGAAATGCTTGTCTTATGCGGAAAACTGGCGGACATCCATTCACGGCTGTACGGCTATGACCAAACCGTAAGCGACAATGACTTGGCCGCATTCGTCCGAATCGAATACGGAAGGATAGGTGCCGATGAACACATCACCCCGAGAGAAGTAATCAGGGACTTCATCGAACTGCTCGACATTTCGGCGCAGAATCCCGGAACGGACATAAAGACTTTGCTTGACAGCAACGGATTCTCATATGCCCGGAACTCTGCGGACGGAAACGATGCCGCACCGGAAGGAGACTACGCAGAATTCACGATTTAGAAGAGGCCTTACCGATGAATGTCTTTCAAAGATACAGCCCGGCCATACAGAAATACATCTATCAGGAAGGCTGGGAGTCCCTGCGGGCGATCCAGGCTGCCGCAGGAGATGCCATTTTCGACACGGACGCCAACGTTCTTCTGTCCGCATCCACGGCTTCCGGCAAAACCGAAGCCGCTTTTTTCCCTATAATAACGTTGCTGCAGGAAAACCCTCCGGCATCTATAGGATGTCTTTACATAGCTCCGCTCAAGGCTCTTATAAACGACCAGTTCACAAGACTCAACGACATCTGCGCGGAAAGCGGGATAGATGTATGGCATTGGCACGGAGACGTATCCGCAGCCCAGAAGAAAAAGCTGGTGAAGCATCCTTCCGGAATATTGCAGATCACACCGGAATCCCTCGAAGCCATGCTGCTCAGGAAGCGTGCGCTCATTCCCATGCTTTTCGGAGACCTTCGGTTCATAGTCATTGATGAAATACACTCTTTCATAAGAGGAGACAGAGGCGGACAGACTTTTTGCCTGATAGAACGGCTGTGCAGACTTGCGGGCGCCAATCCGAGACGCATAGGTCTTTCTGCAACCATAGGAGAACCTCTGACCGTAGCAAAGATGCTCGCCGGAAGTACCGGAAGAAGGACCGTCATACCGAGAATAAAAGCTCCGGGGACGAAATGGCGCATCTCCATGGCACATTTCTACACAGGTACGACAACCGGAGAAACAGAAAAGACGGAGACCGTCGAGAAGAAGATGAATGAGGTCGCCGACTCTTCCTTCATGTACCTGATGGACAATACCAGAGGGCACAAGTGCCTCATATTCACCAATTCGCGTGAAGAATGCGAGACCATATGCGCAACCTTGAGACAATACTGCGAGGTTTTGCATGAACCTGACAGATTTCTGATTCATCACGGAAATCTCTCGGTCTCGTACAGGCAAAGCGCAGAAGAGACTATCAAGGAGGACGGCAGCTATATGACAGTATGCACTACATCCACGCTTGAGCTGGGCATTGACATCGGCCGTCTTGAAAGAGCTTTTCAGATAGACGCCCCTTTCACCGTCTCATCCTTCCTTCAACGTATGGGACGCACAGGAAGAAGAGGAAGCCCGTCAGAAATGTGGTTCGTCATAAGGGAAGATCCTGTTGAATCAAGGGCGATGCTGCCGGCAAGGATACCGTGGAAGCTGCTTCAGGCAATTGCGCTCGTTCAGCTCTACACGGAAGAAAAATGGGTGGAGCCTCCCAGGGAGTGCAGACTTCCCTACAGCCTCCTGTTTCACCAGACCATGAGCACTCTCGCATCCGAAGGAGAAATGACCCCTGCCATGCTGGCATCCAAAATACTCAGCCTCAGCTGCTTCAAGAATATCTCCAAGGACGATTTCCGCACGCTGCTAAGACATCTGATTGAAACGGACCAGATAGAAATTACAGAAAACGGAGGGCTGATAGTCGGGATAGCCGGAGAAAAGGTCGTGAACAATTTCAAGTTCTACGCAGTCTTTCAGGAAAACGAAGAATACAGCGTCCGCTGCGAATCACAGGAGATAGGTACAATTGTCAAGCCGCCGCCGATGGGAGACAAAATAGCCATAGCCGGCAAAGTGTGGGTCGTGGAAGACATCGACATAAAAAGGCATGTAGTGTACTGCCATCCTGTCAAAGGCATCATTCCGGCTTACTTCGGAAATGAACCGGGAGACATCCATACACATATACTGCAAAGGATGAAAAGAGTGCTCTCAGAAGACAGCATCTACCCATATCTGCTTCCACATGCCCTTTCCAGGCTGGTACAGGCGCGGGCAAGTGCGGTGCAGTCACACCTTGGAGAATGTTCTCTGCTTCCTCTCGGAGGCAAGATGTACTGTCTGATTCCGTGGCTTGGAAGCTACTCTTTCCTGGCCTTGGAACGCTTCATCCGCATAAAATGCGCCAAACGCCTAGGACTCAAAGGATTCGACTCTCAAAGACCATACTTCATGCAATTTTCCATGGACGTTCCGCCGGAAGAATTCGGCAGGGTGCTGGAAGAAGAAGCCGACGGATTCAATGACCCTATGGAGCTGCTGTATCCCGCGGAGACACCTGTTTTCGACAAATATGATGAATTCCTTCCGCCGGAACTTACAAGAAAAGGCTTTGCATTCGGCGTGCTGGACGTTAAGGAGATGCTCGCCTATCTGAAGGGCGCTTTCAACCGTACATCGTCAGGATTGCTCAGCGAAGGGCAATGAGTTTCTTTTTTAGTATCTTTGCAGACTGTAACATAAGGAGGGACGATCCGTCGCGCCGTCGCTGCGGTGAGGAAAGTCCGGACAGAACAGGGCGCCCTGCTGCGGAAAGCGCAGATGGGAGCAATCCTATACGGAACGTAACAGAAAAAAACCGCCCGCGCCGCGGCGTCACGGACGCATGGCATGGGCAAGGGTGAAAATGCGAGGCAAGAGCTCACGACGGGCGACAGCGATGCCGTCCGGGTACGTCCGCAGGGTCTGCAAAACCAAATATACTGGCAGATGAGGGCTGCCCGCCCGATGCCAGGGGGTAGGTTGCGAAGATAAATGACGGATTTAAAAACAGAAACCGGCTTACGGTCCCTCCTTTTTTATTGAAATAATATCAGCCATATAGGATTATGAAAGCATTGCTTGTATATTCCGGCGGCATGGACAGCAGCGTTCTGCTTTACAAATACCGCTCAGAAATCGAGGCTGCCGTAAGTTTCAGCTATGGAGCCCGCCAGGATAAGGAAGAACTGGACTGCGCAAAATGGAATTGCGACAAACTCGGAATACGTCACATCGTCATTCCATTGGATTTCATAGGAAAATACTTTCACAGCAGCATACTGGAAGGCGGAGAATCTGTCCCGCACGGACACTATGCCGACGACAACATGAGAAGCACGGTGGTCCCCTTCAGAAACGGCATCATGCTTTCCGTTGCAATAGGACTGGCTGAAAGCATGGGCCTTGACTCCGTCATGCTCGCCAACCATTCCGGAGACCATACCATCTATCCTGACTGCCGTCCTGAATTCATCGAATCCATGGACAATGCGGCACGCAACGGTACTTTCGCGGGCATCAGGGTCATATCCCCCTTCTGCAACATGAACAAAAGGGAAATCGCATTGGAAGGCAAGACGCTCGGTGTTCCATTCGAACATACATATTCATGCTACGAAGGACGTCCGAAGCATTGCGGCGTATGCGGAACCTGCGTGGAGAGAAAAGAAGCACTTGAAGGTTTTGATCCCACTGATTACGAACAGTAAAAAGAATCGAGATATGTATTACGTTTCAAAACGGCTGGAGATCTCGTCGGCGCACAGTCTTCATCTCAGCTACCAAAGCAAATGCGAAGAACTTCACGGACACAATTGGATCGTCATCGTACACTGCAAATCCGAAACCCTCAATGAAGACGGAATGGTCACGGATTTCACCCGGATTAAAAAAGACATAAGCGGAGCTTTGGACCACAAAAACCTCAATGAGGTGTTCGATTTCAATCCTACAGCCGAAAACATAGCCAGATGGATCTGCGACCATGTCGAGAACTGCTACAAGGTGGAAATATGGGAGTCGGAGAACAACAAGGCAATTTACGAAAGAGATTAGTGTACAGCATTAACGAAATATTCTACTCACTTCAGGGAGAAGGACGATGGAGCGGGACTCCCATGGTGTTTGTCCGTTTCAGCGCATGTAACCTTCGCTGTCCTTTCTGCGATACGGATTTTTCCATGGGGAAACGCATGAGCGCGGATGAAATCATCACTGAGGCGGAAAGAATCGGAGCTGGCTGCGGCCGGGTAGTATTCACCGGAGGAGAACCGTCTTTGCAGCTTGACAGGAAACTGGTGAAGGCTTTCCACGACAAAGGCTACTTCATCCACATTGAGACCAACGGAACCGGAAAGCTGCCCGAAGGGATAGACTGGACAACGCTCAGCCCGAAATCAGACTGGCAGAAGGGCGCTGAAACCAAGATCGACAAAGCAGATGAGCTTAAGCTTGTCTATAAAGTTCGATGCAAAATTCTTCTATCTTCAGCCGTGTTCCGGAAAAAACACAAAAGAGACGGTAGATTTCATTCTCTCCCATCCCTTCTGGAAACTAAGTCTACAGACTCACAAGATCTTGGATATCAGATAAACAGATTCATCTGCCCGTATTCTTTCTGGCCTCGATACGGCGTCTAAGGGTCGGAGACTGCTCCATTCTGCTGTCCTTGTCGGACTGGTTCAGCCATTCGGCGGCCAGTTCATAATCGCCGAGCAGATAGAAAGCTTCAGCTATGTTGAACTCAGCGGCGCTCCTCCTGTACATGTCGTTTCCGTCCAACACTTTCATCCAGTTATCCACCGCATCATGCCAACGGTATTCGTAAGCCGCTTTCGAGGCGGCATCCCATGCCGAAGGAGAATCGTAATAATAAAAGTAATACACTTCCGGCTCCCAATTCGACAGGAAAGAGGATGATGCGCTCTCGCCTGCATTTTTACCCGCATCGGAAAGGGAAGAGAAAAAGACGTCCTTCAAAGCCGCCGTGTCCCGGGATTCCAGATATTCAGCCGCATAGCTTTTGCTGACGGAGCTTGTACCTCGGAAAACCCTCACGCTGTCGGCACCCAGCGTATTGTATACGTAAAGATTCAGTCTGAAAGGAGCGGTAACGGCAATCCTTCCTGCCGAAGAGGCCCTGCCGTCTTTGTCCTCAGCCACGGAAACCTCCCCGAATGAAGGAGCGTCAAAAAGGAACACCACATCACTTCCGGTCTGCATGGCGGCACTCACGAGAGTGTCTCTTGAAGAATATACTCCGTCCTCCGTCTTGTCCATCATGAATATTCCGACAGCCTCTTCACCGTCAAAGTAGTCCCTTTCAAGTTCCTTCGCGAAACCTTCCGCCAATGAGGCGCTGAATGAAGAATCCTTTTTCGATGAAGAATCTTCAAGATAAACGACCGACATGGACTTTCCGCCCAAATCCATACCTGAAGATGAAGGATATCTCATCTCGATAAGCATGGAAAAGACATCCGGTCCACAGGATACGGCACAGAACAAAACCGGAAACAACGCTGCCGCCCACAATATTCTTCTTTTCATACAGGCACTTATTTTATGTATTCCGCCTCAAGGTCATATTCGTCAGCCGAAGTGATTTTGACATTGATGAACTTTCCCACCATTTCCTCGGGATCCGACGGCATCGCAGGATCATACCTGACGATTATCTCCCCGTCCACCTCCGGACTTTCAAACTCACTTCTGCATACGAGCGAATCTCCGCTTACATCGTCGACAAGAACCTTGACCTCGCTTCCTACGCGAGATTGGTTGTAAGCAAATGATATGCCGCTCTGAAGCGTCATGAGACGGGACAATCTGGACTGCTTGACGGCGGGAGAGACCGAATCCCTGAAATTTTCGGCGGCATAGGTTCCTTCTTCTTCCGAATACTTGAAAGCGCCCATCCTTTCGAATCTGGCATCCTTCACGAAATCCATCAGTTCATTGAACTCTTTCCTGCCCTCTCCCGGATGCCCCACTATGAAAGTCGTTCTGAGCACGATTCCGGGCACTTTGCTCCTCATCTTCCGAATCAGCTCTCTCGTCCACTGTCCGTCAACATGGCGATGCATGTTTTCCAGCACTTTGTCAGACACATGCTGGAGCGGAATGTCCAGATACCTGCATACCTTCGGGTTTGAGGCCATCTGCTCGATGACATCTTCGGGGAATCCGTCAGGATAGGAATAATGGATACGTATCCATTCTATCCCCTTTATGTCCGACAGTTTCTGCAAAAGCTCGCCCAAGGCCCGCCTGCGGTAAAGGTCAAGTCCATAATAAGTCGTATCCTGCGCTATCAGGATGAGTTCCCTGACGCCGTCGGCGGCCAGCGATTCCGCTTCTCTTAAAATATCCTCCATAGGGACGGACCGGTGTGCGCCGCGGATGAACGGGATGGCGCAATAGGAGCATCTCCTGTCGCAACCCTCCGAAATCTTCAAATAAGCATAGGCATGGTATCTCCCGGAACGGAAACGGGCCACATTCATGTCCGTCTTGATCTTCCCGCCCAAGGCTTTGGCTACCGGCATGACATCCCTCGCGCCGTACCACCCGTCAACTTCCGGCATCAGACCCGGAAGCTGGTCCATGTAACGCTGTGAGAGACAGCCGAAAACGATAAGCTTGTCCGCAAGGCCGGCCTTTTTCCTTTCTATGGCCGAAAGAATCGTGTCTACGGACTGCTGCTTCGCATCGCCGATAAAACCGCAGGTATTCACGAGCAGATAATCCACCTTGCCGGAATAGTCTTCCGGCATGACATCGAATCCGTCCTGAACCCCAGCAAGAAGATGTTCCGTGTCAACCGTATTTTTGGAACATCCCAAGGTTATGACCTGCAATGTTTTTTTCGGCATCTTGCTCAGTTGTCCTCTTCCTCGGAAGCATCCGCTTCTGCTTCGGCCTCGGCCTTGCGATCTTCATCGATCATGAAATCCAACGAAGCATAATTCTTCAGCTCGTTGTACCATGAAACGACCTTTTTCATGTGAGAAACATAAAACCTGTCTCCATCGTAGTCCGGAACGGCATCGGCAAAAAGTTTCTTGATTTCATCCGCCGGAGCTTTGGCCGAAGGGGCGTCCGAATCACCGAGCACTTCATGCATTTTTCCGAATACGTCCTTGAGTTTCATCTCACCCTCTTTCGTATATATGCTGATATCTTCAAGCGAAGTGATTTTATCCTTCATGCCGAAAACCGTGCGCTCGCCCGTCTTTACGGATTCCACGACCGCTCCGTTTCTTGCCTGGGCGATATAAAGATAAAGTCCGCTTTGACCTGAAACGGAAAGAACTCTGGCCAGATCTGTCTTTTTAGTCTTGTCCATATTGTCTAAAAAATCATTAAAAACTGTCCCGCATAAGGCGGGACGGGATTTCATAATCCACTTTGCAAAGATAACAATTTAAAGGCAATGTCAGTCCTTTCACGCATCAGCTCCATTGTGGAATCATTGTCTATGACCGCATTTATCTTCCGCAGGTCAAAACTCTGCGCGGCGATCCGCCTTTCCACCTCAGCCTCCGTGGAAGCATCTCTGGCACAGACTCTTGAAACCCTCAGCCGAAGAGGGGCATCCACAAGGACAGCCAAATCGTAGCTTCCGTCGAAAAGAGGCTTTTCCGTAATGACGGCTGACTCTATGACGACAAAAGGACTGGTTCCGCAATACGCGCCCCAGTCAGCCCAGCACAAACCTTCTTTCCACGCCCGGAAATCCTCCAGGACGGCAGGGTGGACAATGCTTTCAACGAAGGACATGGCGCGGGAAGACGAAAACACGACGGAAGACAGCTTCTTTCTGTCGAGACTCCCGTCCGGCTTCACAAGACATTGTCCAAGCCCCTCTTCCAGTTTGCCTACAAGCTCCCTGTCCGTATCATAAAGTCTTTTTGCGGCAGAATCACTGTCATAAGCCGGTATCCCCTTTTCCGCAAGATATGACACGACCGCGCTTTTTCCGCTGCCTATCCCGCCCGTCACGGCTACGGTTTTTACTCTTCCGGCCCTACCTGTCACTTTCAACGCAGTCAAAAACTTCAGGTTCCATCCTGTAATCTATCACACCTGACGGAACGGAATCGCAACGTGCAAGGCACTGACCGTCAAGGGAACCGGCAAAGTCATTATAATCTATAAAGAAATGGATGTCGTCAGCAGGGTTCACGTTGACGGGGAAAGCACATCTGAAGACCACCGATGCAACAGAAGGGTATATCACAAGTGTTTTGTTCTTCGGGACATTCCTTCCATGGATCTCCATATTGGCCCTTATTTCAACGAAACGCTGGACAGATACCATATACTCTATTTCGTCCGCGGAAAGACGTACGTCTTTCGCTCCGTCAAGCTTGACGCTTCCATGTACGGTACTGCGCAATCCCGTCAGATCGAAAGGTTTGGTATAGACTCTGTCTATGCTCTCCAGATGGAAAGGCTCGCCATAGACTGTAACCGAATCGGGATGAAGCTCAAGTCCTCCGACTATCATGTATTGAGGGACGCAATCGATTGACACCACGGGATGCACGGGGACTTTCTTGCTGTTTTCATATGGAAAACGGAAGGACAGCGATTCCGTAACGAACGTCTCCATCCCGGCCCTGTCGCCGAAGATTTCCTTTGAATAACGGTTCAGTTCCGAAGAAGATATATGAAACATTTCCCCTCCGTCCGGATGAAGGTCGGAAGGGTTGATGTTTACCTTAAGAGGCTGTTTTTCGCTCGCTCTGTCAAGCCGCAGAAGGTCGAAGCCTCTCGTATGGCATCTCGCAAGAACGACAGCCACGTTGGAAGAAACGTTCCTGTGCCCGTCTATATTGCTGACCGCAACAATGGGCACGCTCACCACCTTGGTATAGTTCAGCGTCAGGTTGTAGATAAGCCATATGCTGAAGGCGATAAAGATGGCCACGAGGAAGTCTCTGAGATCTCTTCCCCTTCTGTCCAGAAAAGACTTGACTTTGTCCGGAAACATCCCTCAACGCAGCCCCGGCGTCTATTTCGCTTGTGTATCGGAGAAATCTCTGACGAGGGATGATTTGTCCACACGGAGCTTGACCTCGCCGTCCACTTTCAGAAGCACGGTCTTCTCATCCACAGAGTCGACGGTGCCGTAAATGCCTCCTGCCGTCACTACCTTGTCTCCCTTCTTCAGTTCTGCACGGAACTTTTCCAATGCCTTCTGCTGCTTACGCTGAGGACGGATCATGAAAAGCCACATGATGACGAATATGGCTATAAGCATAATCCACATAGACATACTGCCCGCAGCCGAAGACTGCGCCGCGCCGCTCTGCGCCTGAAGAATAATTGAAAGAATTGCCATTTTTATTTGTTATTAGAATTGTTTGTCGATGTCAGTCTGTCAAGAAGGCCGTTCACGAACTGACGGCTTTTCGGTGAACAGTAATATTTCGATATCTCGATATATTCGTTCAGAGTAACGTTTCTCGGGATTTCCGGGAAGTTCCCGGCTTCGGCCACTCCCAAAGCTATTACAGCCAAATCCGTGGCGAAAAGCCTGTCTTTGTCCCAGTCCGGTACCGCCTCCGTCACCTTCTTCAAAGTGCTTTCGTAGGAAGTGAAAGCACATGTAAGGAGTTTGCGTACAAAAGCCCTGTCGCTTTCGACATCGGCATCCGGTTTCCTTCTTCTGGTCTCCTCGCTCTGGTAAAGCTCCGGAAGACGCCACCTCTCCCCTTTTGCCAGGCTTTCCAACGTCCTGCAGTCCCACATAAGCGCATAGCCTAAGTCATCTGTCCAATATATGGACCTGTCCTCAAGAATGGCATGAAGCTCGTCGCTGTCCTCGAACTCGTTTTCGAATATTTTTTTAAAAAGCGAGCAGTCTTCTTTCAGTGAGCGCGAAGGTTCCCGCATGTATTTTTCATAGTATCCGCGTCCGATGACCGAATCCAATGTGTGCCTTATGAAAATGTCGTACTGCTCCCATGAAAGGTGTTTCCTCGACAGCAGTTTCTGAAAATCAGGATCGTTGTCGAGCAGCGGCGCAAGCGCGTTGTCCACAAACTTTTCGTTCGGGTTCAGATCTTCACCGGTAGGATTGATCTTGCTTTTGGCCGCCTCTATCCTCGCCTTCGCTTCGTCTGTCAGCGGACGGACAATGGAAAGCATGAACAGATACAAATCTCTTGTCGCCTCGCAGGACCTGTCCAGCTCCGACAAAGCGTCCTCCAAAGTCATCCCGCCTCTGACAGCGTATTCATACATCACTTTGAAGGCCTTTATCCTGAGGATTCTTCTGTTCAGCATAGGGTTTTTGTTTGATTTACTCCGCAAATATAGCTCAATATTCGAAATAATCCTTAAATTTGAAAGCATATGTGAAGCATCCTATTCGGAAAAATAAAATTTTAAAATATGTATAGGGACGATTATGGAGAGAGCTACGGACAGGACGACCGTTCCTCCGAGGAAGTGTATTCAAAGCCGGTCAAGGCAGGAAAAAGAACCTATTTCTTCGATGTAAAGGCGACCAGGAGCAACAACGACTACTATCTGATCATCACTGAAAGCAAGAAGAAGACCGACCGGGACGGACACATAAGCCGCGACAAGCACAAGATCTTTCTTTACAAAGAAGATTTCGAGAAATTCTCGGACGGACTGCATGACGCTTTGGACTTCATAAAAAACAATTGTCTCAAAGATGACTCCGGAAATGAAGGATACGGCAAGGAAGAGAGCCCTGCGGACGGAGCGGATTCTTCCGAGCAATTCTGAGGAAGACATGACTGAAAAGAACGGACGGAGAGTTTTTCTTTCCGCCGTTTTTTTATCCGGGTCCGCAGCCCGGTTGAAGAAATAAAAAGTTTTTCAGTATGTTTGTACAATTCAAATCATATCATCGGGCTATATGGGCAGAATAATTCTGAAAAATGTCATTTGCGGCGGAAAACCTTCCGACATCATCGTCGAAGGCGACATCATCGAGTCCATAGTGCCTGAAGGTTCCGCCGTCAACCGCGACGGAGACCTGGTGGAAGACTGCGGAGGAATGACCGCCATGCCCGGATTCATAAACATGCATACCCATGCGGGCATGTCCCTCATGCGCGGCATGCAGGAAGACGTAAGTTTCCGGACATGGATTGACAACATCTGGAAGATAGAATCCGGCATCGATTCCGACTTTGTCTATTGGGGCACGAAAGTTTCATGCATCGAAATGATAAAGACCGGAACAACCACCTTCAACGACCAGTACTGGTACTCTCCGGCCGCCCGCAAGGCCGCTGCCGAAGCAGGACTCAGAGGAATCATATCATATGTGGTAATGGATCGCGGAAACGCGGAAGAATCGGCCAGACAGAAGGAACAGTGCGCGAGGATGTACGAAGAATCGCTTTCCTGGAAAGACGGGTCCGTCTTCGAAATGGCCTTCCACGCAATCTATTCGGTCAGCGAAGAAATGATGCTTTGGTCTGCCGAATTTGCACGCAGCCATGGCCTTACCCTGCACATTCATCTTTCCGAAACCGAGAAGGAAGTGAACGACTGCAAAGCCCTCCACAAAGGACTGACCCCGGTGGAATATCTTGACCGCCTCGGAATCCTCTCTGACAACGTAATAGCCGCCCACACCCTCTGGCTGAGCGGAAATGACGTGAGAATACTCGGAGAACGGAAGGTCAACTGCGTACACAACATCAACTCCAACGCGAAACTCGCCTCCGGATACAGATTCCTCTACAATGAACTCCGGGACGCAGGAGCCAACCTCTGCCTCGGCACAGACGGATGTGCCTCTTCAAACAACCTGGACATGCTTGAAGCCATGAAAACGGCCGCATTGTTCCAGAAAGCCTGGAGAATGGATCCGGCGGCGCTGCCTCTCGACGAACTCTTGGAAATGGCCACTCTCAACGGGGCAAAAGCCCTGAAACTGCCCGCAGGAAAGCTGGAAGCAGGAAGACAGGCCGACATTATTCTGGTGGACACGGACAATACCTTCTTTCTGTCCCCCGGTTCATTTCTCGCGAACTTCGTCTACTCGGCACACAGCGACTGCATAGACTCGGTCATGCGCGGCGGTAAATTCCTGATGAGGCACCGCAGGATAGAAGGAGAAAAGGAGATTCTTAAAGAAGCCGGAAAAATGGCGGGACAGCTTTGAACGCCCCCGGCGAAGACAAGTCAAACAATCTAAAAATAATTAATCATGAATGCTGCAGCGGAGAAAATATACAAGGCCGCGGATTATGTAAAGGAAATGCTTTCCTCCAGGGGTCTGAAACCGGAAGTCGGAATCATTCTCGGAAGCGGACTCGGGAAATTGGCCGACAAGATTCTGAATCCGGTCACGATTCCATACAGAGACATTCCCGGATTTCCGGTATCCACCGCACTGGGACATAAAGGTAACTTCATAGTCGGCTTCCTCGGCGGAAAGACGGTAATTGCCATGCAGGGACGCATACACTACTATGAGGGATACGGCATGGACATGGTCACTCTCCCCGTAAGGGTGATGAAAGTTCTCGGAATAAAATATCTTTTCGTTTCCAACGCGGCAGGAGGAGTCAACTACACGTTCCGCATAGGAGATCTGATGATCATAAAAGATCATATCAACATGCTGCCGAACCCGCTGATCGGGCCCAACCTCGATGATTTCGGTCCCAGATTCCCGGACATGACAAGGCCTTATGACCTCAAGCTGATAGCTCTGGCCAAGGAAACCGCCGCACAGATGGACATTCCGCTAAAGGAAGGCGTCTATTATGGGGGTACCGGACCCACATACGAAACTCCTCATGAGTACAAGTTCATAAGAACCATAGGCGGAGATGCAACGGGAATGTCCACCATTCCGGAAGTAATCGTCGCCCGCCATTCCGACATTCCCGTTTTCGGAATGTCCGTAATCACCAACGAAGCTCACGACGACTATGCCGAGGACTATGTGAACGACGGAGAGGCCGTAATAAAGGCTGCGGATGCCGCCGCCGACAAGATGTCCGCCCTGTTTGCCGCCATAATAGAAAAGCTGCCTGAAAAATGATGATGAAAGGGGTGCTGACAATCCTTCTCCTGATAACTTCGAACATATTCATGACATTCGCATGGTATGGCCATCTGAAATTGCAGGAGATGAAGATTTCCGATGGCTGGCCTCTGATTCTGGTAATACTGGTCAGCTGGGGCACGGCTTTTTTTGAGTACTGTGCACAAGTGCCCGCGAACCGCATAGGCTATTTGGGCAACGGCGGGCCCTTCAATCTGATACAGCTTAAAGTGATACAAGAGGTAATCTCTCTTACCGTATTCACCATCATAGTGTCCGTATTGTTCAAGGGGCAAAGTCTGCAATGGAATCACTTCGTGGCATTTGCCTTTCTGATTGTAGCGGTTTTCTTCGCATTTTTAAAATAGGGTCTCAGAATGAAAGATTTAGGATTCTTCAGAACTGCCGCGGCTACACCTGCAGTCAAAGTCGCCGATGTGAAGGCAAACCTGCAATATATACGGGCTCTGACAAAAAAGGCGGCCGAAAAAGAAGTGTCCCTGCTGGTTTTTCCCGAACTGTGCATAACAGGCTACAGCTGTGCGGACCTGTTCGCGCAATCCCTGCTTGTCGATGAAGCCGAGAAAGCCGTTGCAGCTCTGGCCGGAGACAGTGCCGGATACGAAACTGCATCCATAGTCGGAGCCCCCGTACGGATAGCCGGAAGGCTGTACAATTGCGCCATAGTGCTAAAGGACGGGAAAATACACGGGATTGTCCCCAAAGTCTACCTGCCGAATTACAATGAATTCTACGAGGCGAGATGGTTCTCCTCCGGAGAGGACTTTTCGGAAGGCAGGCGTTTCATATCTTATGCGGGATTTGAAGCTGAAGTGTCTCCCCGGCAGATTTTCAAACTCGGAAACACGTCTTTTGCCATAGAGATATGTGAAGACCTTTGGGTCCCCATCCCCCCTTCCTCCTACCACGCACTTGCCGGAGCGGAAATCATAGCCAACCTTTCCGCAAGCAATGAAGTACTGATGAAGCATAACTACCGTAAAGCATTGACTGAGAACCAAAGCGCCCGGACCATCTCCGGCTACGTCTACAGTTCGTGCGGATTCGGAGAGTCCACCCAGGACCTTGTCTATGCAGGTTCTTCCCTAATCTGTGAGAACGGCAGCCTGCTTGCAGAAAACCCGAGGTTCAGCACAGACAGCGGACTGATAATTTCCGACATCGACACGGAAAAGATCCGCATCCTCAGACAGAAAGAGAGCACCTTCAGAAGCGTGTCGCCGGACGGGAGGACATCGGGATATTATGCAGGCCTCTATTCCGTACACGACATAGGGGAATGCGCTCAGACCGATTTCAACAAAAAGCTCTACAGACATGTGGAGCCGCACCCCTTCGTTCCCGGCGGCGATGAGGAAGAAATCCGCAGGAGAGCTGAGGAAATCGTCTCCATACAGACCATGGGCCTGGCCACAAGGCTGCAGCACATAAAGTGCAGGACAGCGGTGATCGGGATTTCCGGAGGACTTGACAGCACTCTCGCCCTCATCATAACGGTTCTGGCTTTCGACAAGCTCGGCTGGCCGCGGGAAAGGATAATAGGAGTCACCATGCCCGGCTTCGGCACATCTGACAGAACACATTGCAATGCGGTTGATCTTATGGGAGCGCTGGGAGTATCCTCCAAGGAGATTTCCATTGTGCCCGCAGTCCTGCAGCACTTCAAAGACATCGGCCAGAATCCGGACATCAAGGACGTCACATACGAGAATTCCCAGGCCAGAGAGCGGACTCAGCTGCTGATGGATATAGCAAACAAGGAAGGCGGAATCGTCATAGGCACCGGAGACCTGTCGGAACTCGCGCTCGGGTGGGCGACATACAACGGTGACCACATGTCCATGTACGCCGTAAATGCAAGCAGTCCAAAGACATTGGTCATATATCTCGTGAAGTGGGCCGCGGCGGCATATTTCAAAGAGGAGGCCGAAGGCGGCAGAAGCGTCAGGGACATCCTCCTGGACATAGTCGCCACCCCCATCAGCCCGGAGCTCACCCCTGCGGACAAAGACGGGAACATAGCCCAGAAAACCGAAGACCTTGTAGGCCCGTACGAACTGCACGACTTCTTCCTGTACCATTCCTTCCGCTTCGGCTGCTCCCCTTCCAAACTGCGGTTCCTCGCAGAGAAAGCATTCGTCGAAAAAGGAACATACACGAAAGAATGCGTAAACAAATGGCTTAATGTCTTTTACAGAAGGTTCTTCAACCAACAGTTCAAACGCTCATGTCTCCCGGACTGCCCCAAGGTCGGATCTGTAAGCCTGTCTCCCAGAGGAGACTGGAGAATGCCTTCCGATGCATCGTCAGCACTGTGGCTCGATGATTTGAACTGAATCTGAAACCTTTGGGCTGAATCTGAAACTGCGTAAAACCGATACGGCATCCGTCTCAGCAAGAGGCGGATGTTTTTCGGTTCCGGAACAACTTGTCCATGATCAAAGCGATTGCACCGTCGCCCGTAACATTGCACGCCGTACCGAAACTGTCCATCGTTATGTAAAGGGCAATCATCAGGGCCTGTTCCTGCTCACCGAATCCGAGCATCGACGCAAGAATTCCCAAAGCGGCCATAATCGCCCCGCCGGGGACACCGGGCGCCGCCACCGTCATTACGCCAAGCATCATGATGAAACCGAGGAACATGCCGAAATTGAAAGACATCCCTTCCATGAGCATCAGGGCCACGGCGCAGGCCACTATTTTCAAAGCACTTCCGGACAGGTGGATAGTGGCGCAAAGAGGTATGGTAAAGCCTGCTATCTCATCGCTTACGCCATTTTTCTCCGTCTGCGCAAGCGTTACGGGAATCGTCGCGGCGGAAGAAGCGGTGCCCAAAGCCGTGAAATATGCCGGCAGCATGGTACCGAGCAGCCTGAAAGGATTTTTCTTTACCACCGCACCGGCAACGCAGTACTGGAACACAAGCAATACCGCATGCATTACGAATATCACACCGATTATTGCGATGAACACCTTCAGAACCCTGAACGCCTGTCCCGTGCAAGTCATTTCCAGGAAAATGCCGAATATGTATATCGGCAGCATAGGTATGATTGCAGTCTCTATCGTCTTGGAAATTATTGTCTTGAATTCATCAGCTATTTTTTTCAGGCCTTCCGTGCGGAAAGTGGCCATGCCGAGGCCCAATACAAAGGCAAGCACGAGCGAAGTCATCACATCCATGATCGGAGGAATGCTGACGGTAAAATAAGGTTTCGTGTCAACTCCGGTATCCGCCACTTCGACCGCACTTCCCGCATCTATCAGAGACGGAAACAACGTCACGCTCGTGGCATATGAGAAAAGACCTGCGAAAACGGTGTCCAGATATGCCACTGCCACCGTCACGACGAGCAACTTGCCCGCACCGCTTTCTATTTCAGCTATGGCCGGGGTCACGAGTCCTACAATGATCAGAGGAATAAGGAATTGCAGGAAATTTCCGAACAGACCGTTGAAGGTGGTGAATATCCGTACAATAGGCAGAGGCAGGAACAGGCCGGTCAGGATACCGAACAGTATCGCCGTCAGAATGCGTGGCAAAAGGCCGAATTTGAATTTTTTCATGCAGAATCATTTTGCCGCAGACCTGACCGCGGCATTGTTTCCGCAATTTAATCTCCGTTTTGCTCTTTTGCAAGTTTTTGGAAACTGAGCTGTATTTTCACTTTGATTGGAGATTTTTTTTTGTTATTTTTGCAAGAACAGTTATGGTTTTCGGTCATGCTTGAAGATATAAGGCGTAAGTTTGAAAAGCTTGTTGCCCTCTACGAGTCCGAGAGGCAGTTTCACCTGCGGCTTAGCGACGAGTTGGAACTGAGCAGACAGGAAAACGAAAAACTGAAAAAGCGGATTATTGATCTGGAAAGACAAGTAGATAATCATAAGCTTACGGAAGCTTTCGCCGCCACGTCCGCAGACAATGCGGATGCCAAGGAAAAGATTGAGAAGCTGATAAAGGAAATAGACAGATGCGTCTCTTTATTGGAGAAATGACATGAGCCAGAAAATCACAATAAAGATCGCCGAGCGCGAGTTCGTCATGAACGCGCCTTCCCCGGAAGACGAAGAGAACATAAGGCTCGCCGCAGCGGAAATAAACAGGAAGATTTCCGCGTATCTGACTAAATATCCGGGGCGCATAATAAGCGACATCCTTTCTTTTGTAGCTCTTAACGAAAGCATCGGCAGCATCATACTCCAACGCAGACTGAACGCCATAAAAGGCGAGGCGGAAGTTTTGGACAATGACATGAGAAACTACATAGACAATATAGAAAAGTAGCCGTTGACCCTGGAGCTGAAAACAACACGTTCTTTGGAACCGGGTAACTAGCGCCGAAGATGGCGGGCCATGGTAACCTTTTGGGGGATTCTTCTTGCGGAGAACGATGGATACCTGAAACGGGGCTGAGCCCAAATCTTGAAATATAGATTTTTCTGTCTGCTGGCCAACGGCTTTTCCATTGCACAGATCGTAAGCCCAACCGGCTGACGGTCTGTTTTTTAGAAATATATTAATATCAGATAGACTATGATTCTTTGGTTGCTTTTAGGCATAGCGATTGGCGGAACAGTAACGCTTGCAGCCTATATATTCATACGGAAAATGCTCCTCAAAGGCCAGAAGGAGCAGATCATCGAAAAGGCGGAACTTGAAGCGGAAAACATCAAGAAGGAACGCATCCTTCAGGCAAAGGAGAAATTTCTTCAGCTCAAATCCGAGCATGACCGTCAGGTGACGGAAAAGAACAACCAGCTGAAAGATGCCGAAATACGCCTGAAACAGAAAGAGAACAATCTGAACCAGCAGAACGACAATCTTCAGCGCAAGCTCAAAGACGTCGAAAACAGCAAAAACAGCCTGAATGCGATGAAAGCCGGACTGGAAAAGAAAGCTGAAGAATACGACAGGCTGAGCGCAGAAGCAAACAAACAGATTGAAAGCATAGCGGGGATGACGGCGGCTGAAGCGAAGAACATCCTTATGGAAAACATGAAGGCCGAGGCCAGGACGGAAGCTCAGGCATACATCAACGACACGATAGACGATGCGAGGATGAATGCCGCCAAAGAAGCAAAAAGGATTGTCATAACCACCATACAGAGAACTGCGACGGAGACGGCCATCGAAAATGCGGTCACCACCTTCCCCATTGAAAACGACGAGATTAAAGGAAGGATAATCGGACGCGAGGGACGCAACATACGTGCCCTTGAGGCCGCCACTGGAGTTGAAATTGTCGTGGATGACACGCCGGACGCCATTTTCCTGTCCGCATTCGACCCCGTAAGGCGAGAAGTCGCCCGCCTGGCACTTCACCAGCTGGTAATTGACGGAAGGATTCATCCGGCACGTATAGAAGAAGTCGTGGCCAAGGTTCAAAAACAGCTTGAAGACGAGATACTTGAAACTGGAAAACGCACCTGCGTCGATCTCGGAATACACGGGATGAACATCGAACTCGTGAAACTGATCGGAAGAATGAAGTACCGCTCTTCCTACGGACAGAATCTGCTGCAGCATTCAAGGGAAGTTGCGAACATATGCGCAATCATGGCTTCCGAACTCGGTCTTAACGCCAAACTTGCCAAAAGGGCGGGTCTGCTCCACGACATAGGGAAAGTCTGCGAGAATGAACCTGAACTGCCCCATGCACTTCTCGGTATGAAGATTGCCGAACAGTATAAGGAACGTCCGGAAATCTGCAATGCGATCGGTGCTCACCATGAGGAGATAGAAATGACCTCCGACATTGCACCCATCGTCATGGTGGGAGATGCCATCTCCGGTGCAAGACCCGGTGCGCGCCGTGAAGTTATCGAAAGCTATATCAAACGTCTGAAAGGAATGGAAGACCTTGCGGCATCATATCCGGGAGTGACAAAGAGCTATGCCATCCAGGCCGGAAGAGAGCTTAGGGTCATAGTCGCCGCGGAAGATGTTTCAGATGAGCAGGCTGCATCCATGTCAACCGAAATAGCACAGAAGATTCAGAACGAGATGACATATCCCGGACAGGTGAAAATCACGGTCATCAGAGAGACCCGCTCGGTTGCATACGCAAAATAAGGGCATCGATCCGCCGGGTATTGATATGCCGGGGTATAAGCAACCCGAATCATAAAACAATTCACTATGAAAAAAATAGCTCAATTGCTATCTGTCATGGCCATGCTTCTTTCAAGCATGGCCGCTTCCGCTCAAATTTCCGACCAGCTGGTAAAATGGAGCGTATCCTCATCGCCGCTGGAAAAAGATGAGTTCGAGTTGGTTTTCAGCTGCTCTGTCCAGGATGGCTGGCACATCTACAGCGCCGCGGACAAAACATCTCCCACGACCTTTGAATTCGAAGATATGGAAGGTTACGAGGCCCTGGGAGGACTGGCAGATATGGACGAACCTGAAGACAACGGTGAAAACCTCATTTTCGAAGAAAAAGCCAGATTCCGGCAAAGAGTGCGGCTGCTGTCAGACAGAGCTGCCATAAAAGGCTACATCGCATGCATGGTATGCAGGGACGGAATGTGCTCAATGGCTGACAAAGACTTCGAGATTACACTGGAAAAGACCCCTAACAAAAATGTTACAGCTCAAAACATTAATATTTCCTCGCCTGAATCAGAATCACTTAATCAGACATCCGTAGATACTGCTCTACCCGATGCCGTTTTTGAGGAAAAAGCTGAAACCTCTCCTGAAAAAGCGCAGGACAGCGTCTCATATCAGTCTCAGGACGCAGGGCTGTCAGGTCAAAACGGACAATCGCTATGGTCTCTTCTGATAGAAGCCATACTCTGGGGATTCGCGATGTTGCTTACCCCTTGCGTGTTCCCCATGGTTCCGATGACGGTGTCATTTTTTCTGAAAGGTTCGACGAGTCCTGCGGCAGGAAGAATAAAGGCAGTACTGTACGGGCTTTTCATAATACTGCTGTACACCGTTCCCATCTCCATCATCATCCTGCTGACCAGAATCATCGGAGGCGATGCGGTGACTGCCGATATCTTCAACTGGCTTTCTACACATTGGCTTCCGAACATCATATTCTTCCTCATATTCATGGCCTTCGCCGCCTCTTTCTTCGGGGCATTCGAAATCACGCTTCCCTCCTCCCTTGTCAACAAAAGCGACAGCAAGTCAGCCGGGAAAGGAATAGGAGGAATATTCTTCATGGCTCTGACCTTGGTGCTGGTCTCTTTTTCATGCACCGGCCCCATAGTAGGGTCGGTACTGATCAAATCCACCCAAGGCGAGTTCTGGACGCCCATGGTAACAATGCTGGCTTTTTCCGCAGCCTTTGCCCTTCCGTTCACCATATTGGCGATGTTCCCTTCGTTCCTGAAGAAAATGAAGAGCGGCAGCTGGCTGAATTCTGTCAAAATAGTACTCGGCTTCATTGAAATTGCCCTGGGGTTCAAGTTCCTCAGTACGGCAGATCAGACATACCACTGGGGAATACTTGACAGAGAAGTGTATCTGGCAATCTGGATTGTCACATTTTCTCTGCTCGGTTTCTATCTTCTCGGCAAAATCAAGTTCAAGTATGATGATCCGGGAGAAAAGCCACTCACCGTACTGCGTCTCGGCCTTGCAATCACCGTATTCTCTTTCGTAGTCTATCTCATCCCCGGAATGTGGGGAGCTCCGCTGAAGGCATTGTCCGGCTACCTGCCGCCGATGGAAACTCAGGACTTCGTCATTTACAGCCATGGAGACGGATTCTCCGGTAACAATGCCGAAACGGGCAAGGAAGGCAGATACGGGAACAACCCTTACAATCTGAGCCTCCCCCTGGGGCTGTCCGGATATTTCACTCTCGAAGAAGGACTTGAAGCATCGGCAAAAGAAGGCAAACCGTTATTCGTGGATGTTACAGGGCACGGTTGCGTGAATTGCAGGGAAATGGAACAGAGGGTCTGGAGCAATCCGGAAGTTCTTGACATGCTGAAGAACAGCTTCATCATCACGGCTCTCTATGTGGATGACAAATCCAGACTTGAAGAAAAGGATTGGATAACAGATGAAAACGGTAAGACATACAAAGACTTGGGCAGAAAAAACTCATATATCGCCCGCAGCCGTTTCGGGGTCAACGCACAACCGAACTACATTCTTCTCGGGTCTGATGGAAAACAACTTCTCCCGGCTCGAGGGTATGACCTTGACGTGGACGGTTTCATAGGATTCCTGAACGCCGGTCTTGAGGCCTTCAACTCTTCCAGGTAACTCTATTCATGCATAGGCACGTGCTGCGACCGCCTGAAAAGCTTCTCATTATCGAGAAGCTTTTGTCTTTCTCCTGGAAGCAAGGCAAAATCGATGAAGCGCTGCCATAGATAATCCGCCGCAAGCGGCGACGGATGAACCATATCGTCGGCATAAAACCTGTAATCACGCAATTCATCCATCATTATCTCATATGCAGGAAAATATTCCGCCGTAGCCGCATGAGAGGCACAAACCATATCCTCGGCCATAAGCAGCGTGCTTTTGCTCAGGCCATTTCCATGGGCACCGTCCCTGAGATGCCTTATCGGACTTAGCGTAAAGAAAACTTTCCTTCCGCTCAACCTGTCAAGCGTAGAGGAGAGCAGCGCAACAGCTTCGGAAACAGAAAGCCTGTATCTGTCAAATTCCTTTTCGGGCCTCTTGAGGCAGTTGGAAACGGTCTCTCCGGTCACCTTGTAACGATAGCACCATGCTGTACCTAGAGTAATTATCAACTTATTGGTTTTGTTGTAGAAATCCACAGCCTTCTCAAGCGATGAATTAGCTGCTTCAAGGAACTCTTCCGAAGTCCTGCGGGCAAAAGAAGTATGATGGGAAAATGAGCAGACAAGTCCGCTTCCAGCTCCCATGGCCACGCAGTCATCCTCGCTGAAAGGGACGCCTGACGAGAGCCGGCTCAATGAATTGCAGATGGAAACGGGATTGTACAGAGTTCCGAAGGGATTGACACATACGTCGAATCCACATTCCGACATTTTCTTCCCTATGTTGTCGGCAAAGCAGCTGCCCAATACCAGAACCTTGTCAGAGAACGACAAGCCTATGCCGCTTGTCCCGGCGTCCACTTCCGTAAGCAATTTCAAAGTAGCCATATCTTCTTCCGTTTGTACAGAGAGCAGACCAGGTCCGGACTCTCCTTAACGCAAAAATAGCTATTTTTGCAGCAGATTAAATAAACTTTACAAAGTATGAACATACGACATCTTCTACCGATTTTCGCCGCATTTGCGATGGCAGTTTCCTGCCGGCAGAGTGCGGCGGACGGCGAACACGTTCTTCATGTCCTGAGCACAAACGATGTTCACGGAACATGGTTCGATTCCACCTATGTCGGAACCGGAGTCAAAAAATCACTTTTTGCAGCCAACCACTACATCGACAGCGTAAGAAACGCGGACGGTGCTGAAAACGTACTGCTGATCGATGTCGGGGACTGCCTTCAGGGAGACAATGCCCCATATTACTACAACTACGTCGACACGGTCACTCCGCACCTGTTTCCCCGTCTTGTCAGCTACATGAAATATGATGCGGTCATAGTAGGCAACCACGACATAGAAACCGGCCATCCTGTCTATGACAGAGTAGCCGCCGATCTGGAATCTTACGGAATTCCGTTTCTGGCAGGAAACGCTATCCGCAATGACAACGGAAAAACGTATTTCCCGGCCTATAAAGTGTTTGACAAGGCCGGCCTGAAGGTTCTGCTGCTCGGATACACCAATCCGAACATAAAAGCCTGGCTTGACGAACATCTGTGGAAAGGAATGAGCTTCGAATCCCTGCTTCCGCTTGTGCAGCAGGATGTCGACAGGCTCAAGAGCAAAATAAGACCCGACGTGACGATTGTCGCGGTACACTCGGGCGCAGGGAATGGAGACGGTACGGTTCTCGAAAATCAGGCGATGGACCTGTACAATTCGCTCAAAGGAGTCGACCTCATCGCATACGCCCATGATCACAAACCCTATGTCGACAGTAAAGACGGCATGGGCATCATAAACAGCGGAAGCCATTCGCGCAATGTCGCGCATGCGGAGATAACGGTCAACGTCAAGAACGGAAAGCCCTCAGTCGACCGGATCGAAACGGAACTCATTCCTGTCAGCGCAGACAAGGCGGACCCGAAGATGAGAGAGGCTTTCGCCAAAGACTATGACGCCGTCAAAACATTCACGCTCAGAAAGGTAGGAGAACTGAAAGCTGACCTCGTGACAAGGGAGGCGTACAAAGGGATGTGTCCCTATATGGATTTCATCCACACTATAGGGCTCCAGTATGCGGACCTGTCGATTGCCGCTCCCCTCACCTTCAACGGGACGGTAACGAAGGGGACACTGATCTACAATGACCTTTTCACAATTTATCCGTTTGAAAACCAGATGTTCGTCCTGAAAATGACAGGAGATGAAATCAAGAAATACCTTGAGTATTCCTACGACAACTGGATTAATACCGTCAAAGACATCAAAGCTGCAGCTGCCGGCAAATCCGATGAACATGTTCTGAAAATAAAGCAGGCCGCCGACTCCAGATACGGGCAGACAAGCTGGTCGTTTGAAGCCAGACCATACAATTTTGACTCAGCTGCCGGCATAGACTACACCGTGGACGTGACAAAGCCTTTCGGAGAGAGGATCGACATTGTCTCCATGGCTGACGGGAGCGATTTTGCCCCCTCTCACGAATACACGGTAGCCATGACCTCATACAGAGCAAGCGGCGGAGGCGGAATTCTTGAAAACGGGGCCGGCATAAAAGATGCCGACAGCAGGACCGTCGAACGCTATCCCGAATACAGGGAACTGATTTATAACTATCTGCAGGAAAATGCCGCAATCGATCCGTCAGCCATCGCTAAAAACGGAAAACTCGGACATTGGAAGTTCATTCCCGAATCCGATGCGTCAAAGGCGATAAGCCGTGACATGGGTCTCCTGTTCAAATAGCATACGACTGCTGCTCAGTCAGCCATCCTCCAAAAAAGCGTCCCGCATTTTGACCGGGACGCTTTTTTTAAGCCTGACTTTATCTTCTGAAGTTTTTCATCTTCTGCATGAGCCCGCCTGCCATTGCTGATTTCATGACTTTTCGGCTGCTTTCGAACTGCTTGATAAGCCTGTTCACTTCCGGAAGACTGGTGCCTGATCCTTCGGCCACTCTTTTCTTTCTGCTCCCGTTCATCACTTCGGGGTGATCCCGCTCATAGGGCGTCATGGACATGATTATCGCTTCAATGCTCTTGAAGGCGTCATTGTCAATGTCGACATCCTTTATCGCCTTGCCCACTCCAGGTATCATCGAGGCCAGATCTTTTATATTGCCCATTTTCTTAATCTGCTGGATTTGGTTGTAGAAATCCATCATCGAGAACTCGTTCTTCGCGATTTTCTTTTTGAGCTCCCTGGCCTGCTTCTCATCGAACTGTTCCTGAGCCTTCTCCACAAGGGTGACGACATCACCCATACCGAGAATCCTGTCTGCAATTCTTTCAGGGTGAAAAACATCAAGAGCCTCCATCTTCTCTCCGGAGGAGACGAACTTGATAGGCTTGCCTACCACCGCTTTGATGGAGAGAGCGGCACCGCCTCTGGTATCGCCGTCCATCTTCGTAAGCACGACACCATCGAAATCCAGACGGTCATTGAAAGCCTTTGCCGTCTCTACTGCGTCCTGTCCGGTCATGGCATCCACGACGAAGAGTGTTTCCGTAGGAGACACAGCCTCGCGCAATGCCGAGATTTCGTCCATAAGCTGCTGATCCACAGCCAAACGTCCCGCCGTATCGATTATGACGACTGAATAGCCTTCGTCTTTTGCCTTCCTGATGGCATCACGGGCAATCTTTATGGGATTCTTCTCGCCTTCCTCGGTATACACAGGGACGGAGATCTGCTCTCCAAGCACCTTCAACTGATCTATGGCAGCCGGACGGAAAGTATCACATGCGGCAAGAAGCACCTTCATGCCTCTTTTACTTTTGAGATACAGCGCCAGCTTGCCTGAGAATGTAGTCTTTCCGGAACCGTTCAGACCGGCCACAAGCACGATCCCCGGATTGCCCTTGACATTTATATCCTGAGAGCCGCCGCCCATGAATTCAGCAAGTTCGTCATGGACGATCTTCACCATCATCTGCTGAGGCTTCACCGCAGTCAGCACATTCTGGCCCATCGCCTTTTCCTTGACTCTGTCACAAAACTCCTTCGCGACTTTGTAGCTTACATCCGCATCGAGCAACGCTTTCCTGATGTCTTTGACGGTCTCAGCTACATTAATCTCAGTTATTTTGCCCTCACCCTTGAGAATCTTGAAAGATCTCTCAAGTCTTTCTTGAAGATTTTCAAACATTTCCGTATATTCGTATTATAACTGCAAATTTAGGGATTTTAACCACAAAAAAGAAATGCATCCATGCACCCTGCAAGAGAGATTCCGGCAAATGATAATCAGGATGAATCTTCCGTACGAAGCTGAACTCATACTGTTCGGATTCACGAGCCGCGAATGGATCATAAACGGAGACAGAAAGAAAAAGTCCGCAATCACAGATTACGGAGCGATTGAAAAGAAGGCTCTGGAATGGTGCAGACACAGAAGCCGGGAAAAAGGGAAAATACAATGGAATGATTTTTCCCTTTCCGAACTGGCGGAAGGAATCGGAGAATCTGCCCAGCTGACCAAAAACCTATTCCAGATTATACTCAGAAAAGATTTCCGGACTTGGAAAACCGAAAGACGGATTGAACTTGCCTCCGATATGCTGAAAGAGAGGGAAGGGGTTGATATTTCAGAACTCGCCGCAATCTGCGGATTCAAAGATCTGCCGAATTTCAGCCGCCAATTCAAGAGAATCACAGGCTGCTCTCCGGCAGAAATGAAAAAGCGCGCAGGAGGCTAACGGTTCACGACACCGCTTCCGCTTATTTTCGAACTGAATCGGCCGCATTCAAGTTTCTTGGCATTTATCACCCCCGATCCGCTGATGGATGCAGAAACATCGTCCGCCTTGCCTGAAAGATATATATCTCCGCTTCCGGAAATATCCGCATCCAGCTCCCCGGCTGCGATACCGACGGCATTTATGTCACCTGACCCGTTTATCTTCAAAGACACTTCACCGGCCTCGATTCCGTGTACGGAAGCATCGCCGGCTCCGGATAATGTCAGTCCGCAATGTACACCGCTCAGCTTCTCGACACTGATATCGGACGCCCCCGAAGAGTAAACTTTCGAAATAGATACGGAGTAAAGGTCGATTCTTATGTAAGCTCTGCCTGCATCCCTGACTTTGGACTTTGGCATTTTCACCGTTGTCTTTCCGTCTTTGCATTCAACCTTCACATACTTAATGAGATCGTCAGGGCCCGTAATCACTGCCGACGGTTCTCCGACCAGGCAGCGTACATCAAAAGCCCCGTATATGTACACCTCGTCATAATCGGCCAGATCCATTGAACGAGAACCATTTGTGCCTTCCGCCACAGCCACTTCACCGTCGCCTGGCATTGCCGACTGCTGTACACGGACGAAACATGACGTTGACAACACCGCGATCGCCAAGGCCGCAATGCCGAGTTGGAATAAACTTTTCATATTCATACTTTTTTAATTTTGCCTTCAATCATGGACGGTTCTATGCCGAGAAGCTCCATTTTCTTAAGAAAAGCAGGAAGATCCTCGTCAAAGAACTTCTTTCTTTCATTGTTTATTATTATGTCTTTTGCTCCCTGAGAGATAAAAAAGCCTATCCCTCTTTTGTTGTATATGATTCCCTCCCTGGTAAGCTTTTCATAGGTACGCATTACCGTGTTCGGATTGACCCCGGCGGAAGCACCGTACTCCCTCACAGACGGAACTCTTTCATCGGGAAGGAGTTCACCGGACAATATGCGGTCGCATATCAAATCGTATATCTGAAGATATATAGGAATGGTATCTTTAAAGTCCATATGGAGAAAACTTAATGCTTGATTGTTTTCAGTCGCCAAAAAACCGCAGCGGACAATAGGGCAAAAAACAGGAGATACGTTACGTCAATGATTCCGTTTACATAAAGATTGATTTGGGACGCATCGAGACTGCTGACCCAATCCGATAAACCGTCTAGCCGCTCTTCTGAAAAATGCTTTCCCAGCGTGTCAATCACAGAGACCGCTATGGCGCTCCCGAAGAAACTGATGCCGAAAAGACTGAGAACCGTCAGAGGGGCTTTGTATTTCCGAAACACGATAGCTCCAAGTAAGAAAATGAAGATGTTCATGCCTATGGCTGCATAGATCAGTCCCCAAACATGAACAATGATGCCGCCGTCTCCGTTTATATCGCCATGGACAACATCGTACAGACCGTATCCCGAAATCAGCCCCGAAAGGCAGCAGAACGCATCCACCGAAAGATAGCAGCACAGGAAAACGAACGGAACGACAAAGACGCTCACTATTATCATGGACAGGAATTTTTCAAACACCGAGGCAGGCCTCAGAATGAATCCGGAACCCGTCCATTTGTCCGTCATCTTGCCATAAGTCGCCGCCGGAAAGGTCATTATCAGGATTATGGCACTCAGCACAATCATGCCCCCGATGTCATCCTGCTCCGGACGGGACCATT
>CAYTYL010000013.1:13083-28200 GCA_964441715.1 uncultured Muribaculaceae bacterium | reverse complement strand
ACCGAAGTTTTTCTCAATACCATATCCATAACTCTTGCTCTGAGCTGCAAAGATACATATTTTTTATGTTTCTGCACGTTTTTTCCTTCAGGCAGGAGCGGTCTTTATGAGATAGCGGTGATGATTTGTCGCTGCGAGGATTTTCTTTTTCCGGAGCTCCCCGCGGTGGTGTCGATGTTCAATGACATTAAATTAACTATGCCGTTGTCAACGAAGTAGTATTTCGGCGTAGTTTCCCGACCGACAATATTGTTCCATGTTTTATTTATTGGACAAAATCAATGCTATTGTGTCCAATAAACAAACAATTCGTGTAAGGGCTAAGTCAAGCGGACAGCGAAGCCTATGTTTCACCAGTGTTTCGCCGATTAAAAAAGAAACCCCACAAGTGCTTTGTTTTCAGCAGCTTATGGGGTTCCCTGGTGACTCCTATAGGATTCAAACCTATAACCTTTTGATCCGTAGTCAAATGCTCTATTCAGTTGAGCTAAGGAGCCGTTTCGGACAACGGTCCGTTATTTCTAGCTGTTCTCCTCTTCTTTCAGGAGATTGCTTCTCTTCTCTTTGATTCTTGCCTTCTTACCGGAAAGGTTTCTGAGGTAGAAGATTCTTGCTCTGCGGACCTTACCGACTTTGTTGAGCTCGATGGAATCGATGAAAGGAGACTGGACGGGGAAGATTCTCTCAACACCTATGCCGCCTGAAACTTTGCGGACTGTAAAGGTCTTGGTGAAGGCTGAACCTCCGCTGATCTGTATAACGACTCCTCTGAACTTCTGAAGTCTTTCCTTGTCACCTTCCTTAATCCTGTAGGTAACCGTTATGGTATCTCCGGCCTTGAAGCTCGGATATGACGCTGCCTTCTCGTTTTCGAAAGACTGCTGTACAAGTTTAATCAAATCCATTTTCTTGTGTTTTAATAGCGCAACGTTACCTTGAAAAAACGAATCGTAAGAGGTTGCTTTTTGTTCGGACTGCAAATGTACGAATTAATTTCTTTATTCCAAAGAATTGTTGAAAAACTCAGAAATTTTCCGACATTTTCTGGAAAAGAGCCTTGTCATCGCGGCTCGGGTCCGGAACAAAGGAAGAACTGTATCTCATGCCTTCGAGGGTTTCCTTTTCAGACTTGGACAGCTTCTTGGGAATCCATACAAGCACCTTTACATACAGGTCTCCGGTGCCGCTGCCGTAGCCTTTGACCGATGGCAGGCCTTTACCTCTCATTCTGAGCACCGTGCCTGACTGGGTGCCGGGATCCACTTTGAGTTTCGACGGGCCGTCCAGGCAGGGGACGGTAATCTCCGTGCCGAGTATGGCATCGGTGACGGAAATCACCCTTGTGTAGAACAGGTTGTTGCCCTCTCTCTTGAGCTCCCTGTGCGGAATCTCCTCAATCACTATGAGAAGGTCTCCGTTAACTCCGTTGTTCCGTGCGGCGTGTCCCTCACCTTTTACGGTAAGCTGCATGCCATCTTCCACGCCTGCCGGAATGGTGACCCTTACGGTCGCCTTTTTCCTTACCAGGCCGGTACCGCCGCAGTTGCGGCATGCGTTCTTGATGATTCTGCCTTCTCCGTTGCAGTTCGAACAGGTCGTGTAGGTCACCGTCCTGCCGAAGAAGCTGTTGACCACCCTCTGCTCCTGACCTGTTCCGTGGCATTTGGGACAGGTCTGGATGTCCGATGCGTTCTTGGCTCCCTTGCCTCCGCATTCCGGGCAAGGCTCGTTGCGCTCAATCGTGACATCTTTGGAAACTCCGGTCGCTATCTCTTCAAGAGTCAGGCGTACGCGGGTGCGGATGTCTCTGCCTCTGTAAACACGCTGCTGGCTGCCGGCCCCGCTGCCGGATCCGCCTCCGAAACCTCCGAATCCGCCGAAGCCTCCGAACCCGCCGTTTCCGCCTCCGAAGAGGTCGTTGAGAATGTCGTTGAGGTTGCCGAAGCCTCCGCTGAAGTCGAACCCGCCTCCTCCGGAAGGGCCTTCACCCAGTCCTGAGAAACCGAACTTGTCGTATTTCGCCCTCTTGTCAGGGTCGCTCAGCACGGAATACGCCTCGGAAGCTTCCTTGAACTTCTCTTCCGCGGTTTTCTTCTCCTCATCGGTACCCTCCACCCAACGGTCGGGATGCCATTTAAGAGCGGCCTTCCTGTATGCCGACTTGATTTCATCTGCCGTGGCGCTCTTCTGAATGCCGAGCACCTCGTAGTAATCTCTCTTGTCTGCCATAATTAAATCCCTACCACAACTTTAGCATGTCTGAGCACCTTTCCGTTCAGAAGGTATCCTGTGGAAATGACGTCATAGACCAGACCTTTCTTGTCCTTGTCCTCAACGGGGAGCTGTGCGACGGCGTCATGAAAGTCGGTGTCGAATTTCTTGCCTTTCGCGTCTATCACTTCAAGTCCCTTGGTCTTGAGATAGGCCATGAGCTTGTTGTAGATGAGATTGGTGCCCTCCTTGGCGGCTTCGTCTCCGGACTTGGAAAGCATCTCCAACGCCCTTTCGCAATCGTCGAGAACGGGCAGCAGTCCCTTGATGGTGTCTTCAGCCGCCGTATTGATCAGATTCAGCCTGTCTTCGGCACTGTGCCTTCTGAGGTTCTCGAAATCGGCCATCAGCCTGAGATAGTCGTTCTTGTCGGCGGCAATCTTTTCCCTGGCCTGCGCAAGCTCTTTTTCAAGCTTCTCTATCTTTTCGGCAGCCTTGTCCGGATGCCTGTCATCTTTTTCATGATGTTTTGCATCCTTCTCCGTCTGCTTCTCGTCTTTTTCAAACTGTTTCCTGCCGTTTTTCTGGCCGGACTTGTCTTCTCTGCGCCCGCTTTCTCCGGTTTTCACCGTTTCTGACTTTTCGTCATGACGGGGCTTTTCTTCCTGCGCATCCGCGCCTTTTATATTTTTGTTATCTTCCATGATTTCACGGTCTTAAAATAAAACACGGATATATGTCCGCAAAATGTCTGCCACCGGTGAGATGCTGACAATATGTCACGAATCCAGTTCCGACAGTTCAAGCCAGCGCATCTCTTTTTCGTCTATGAGCCTGCTGATTTCTCCGAATCTTACGGATGCTTCCCTTAGCTTGTCCGCCCGTGTTTCTCCTCCGCTCAGGGCGATTTCCAGCTCCTTTTTCTCGGCGTTGAGCTTTTCCAGTTCGGCGTCCAGACTTTCCAGTTCTTTCTTTTCCCTGTAGCTGAGCTTCTTTTTCTTGGGAAGGGCCTCCGGAGACGTCCTTTCTTTGGCGGTGTCTGCCTTTGCCGCACGCTCCCTGCTCCGTTCCTCAGCCCGCAGGTCGATCATGTACTGCCGGTACTGGCTGTAGTCTCCGATGAAGTCCTTTATGTTGCCTCCGCCTGTGAACACGAGCAGGTGGTCGGCCAGCCTGTCAAGAAAATGCCTGTCATGGGAGATGATGATGAGGGTGCCGGTGTATTCCTTGAGATACTCTTCCAGCACGTTGAGCGTGACTATGTCCAGGTCGTTGGTCGGTTCGTCGAGAATCAGCACGTTGGGCTGTGCGTTGAGGACGGTCAGCAGATACAGCCTTCTCTTCTCGCCGCCCGAAAGCCTTGCGACCTTGCTGTTGAGCATTTCGTGGGGAAACAGGAAACGCGAGAGCAGCCTGGTGTCATTCACCGTCTGGAGAACGGTCTGGTCCTCTTCGAACTTCATTCCGCTCTGCCTGTAATAGCCTATGCGCAGGGATTCGCCGCGTTCTATGGAGCCTGAGAAGACTCCTTCTCCGCCTTGCGGCATATTGCCGCTGATGAGATTGATGAACGTGGTCTTTCCCACGCCGTTGCCGCCGACTATGCCCACTCTTTCACCCCTTTGGAAATTGTAGGTGAAATGGGAAACGCAGCATTTGTCCCCGTAGCTGAAGCACACGTCCTTGCAGTTTATTATCTTGGTGCCCAGCCTTGAGCCGCGGCTCATGTCGCCGAGGTCAAGCTGCCGGGATACGTATACGTCCTCCGCCCTTTCTTTCAGTTCGTAGAAGGCGTCCTTACGGTATTTCGCCTTTCCGCTCCTGGCACAGGGAGAGCTCCGCATCCATTCAAGTTCACGCCGCAGTATGTTCCTGACCTTGTCCGTGTTGGCGTTGTAGTTGTCAATTCTTTCCTGCCTTTTCTCCAGGTAGTTCCGGTAGTCTCCTCTGTAGGTGTAGATCCTGCCCCTGTCCAGTTCCATGACGGTATTGCACACATGGTCCAGAAAGTAGCGGTCGTGGGTTACCATGAGCAGAGTGCAGCGCGAGCGGCTCAGGTAATCTTCCAGGAACTCTATGGCATCTATGTCCAGGTGGTTGGTCGGCTCGTCCATGATGAAGAAATCGGCCTCTGAAGAGAGCATCTGCGCCAGGGCGACCCTCTTCACTTCTCCTCCCGAAAGATTCCGCATGGGAGCGCCGAAGTCCGGAAGACCGAAACTCGTGAGCAGCTGCTTGACCTTCAGTTCCCAGCTGAACAGCCTTTCCTGAGACATCCCCTTTGTGAAAGCTGAGGACGAGTCCTCAATCTGGGCCAGAATCCCTTTGTCCGGGTCGAAGGAGTATTCCTGTTCCAGAAATGCGATTCTGATGTCTTTGAGGAAAGTGATTTTCCCTCCGCTGTCCGATTTGTCCTTGCCGGCGAGAATGCGGAGCAGGGAAGTCTTTCCGCTGCCGTTGGGCGCTATGAGGGCTATCTTGTCCCCTTCGTTCACATTGAATCCTATGTTGGAGAACAGGACCTTGGGGCCGTAGGATTTGGATATGTTTTCTATCTGCAGGTAGCTTGCCATAAGACTTTATCTGAAAAAGCGGTCGACCTCCTTCACTGCCTCGGGGAGCGCGAACACGGCCACCCTGTCGTAGGCTTCGATCCGGGTGTCGCCCACGGCTATGAATGAATCGTTCCCCCTTATGACTCCGCCTATGATGGCATCTTTGGGGAAGCCCATGTCCTTCAGCGCACAGGAAGTTATCTTGCTGCCGGGAGCCACGATATACTCCATGACCTCGGCATTGGTCCCGCTCATGTATTTGACGAAACGGACTTTGTTGCTGAGAGTCATCTTGAAGATCTTGCCGGCCGTTATCATCTTTTTGTTGATTACCGAATCCACTCCGAGCTCTTCCGCAATACCGATGTATTCGAGATTTTCCACCTCGGCCACGGTTCTCGGCACTCCGAACCTTTTGGCGACGACACAGGCGAGGACGTTTTCTTCATCGTTGTCGGTGACGGCCACGAACGCATCCATGTCCTTGATGCCTTCCTCCAGCAGAAAATCGGAATTCCTTGCGTCTCCGTTTATGATGTCCACGTTGGATGCGGATCTTCCGTTGAGGTCCTCGCATCTGCTCCGGTCCGGATCTATCAGTTTTATCTGGTCGATGTCCTTGGACAGCTTGGCCGCGACCATCTCGCCTATCCTGCCGCCTCCGACAATCATCAGTTTGTTTACCTCTATGTTGCTTTTGCCCAGAAAGGTCATTATCGCGGAAATGCCTTCACGTTTGGATATGATGAACACCAGGTCGTGGTATTTGAATTTGGTGTCGAATTTCGGCATGATGGTGCGTTCATCCCTGGATACGGCCACCACCCTGAACTGCAGGTCATCGGTATGCAGAGTCCGGGAAAATTCGGCCAGATTCATGTCCAGCAGGGGAGAGTCCTCCTCGAGCTTGAACACTGCCATCTGGAGTTTGCCGCGTGCGAAATCCATGGATTCCGTGGATGCGGTGCGTTTCAGAAGGTCGGCAATCTCATCGGAAGCGATTTTTTCGGGATAGAACATCAGGTCTATGCCCATTTCCGTGAAAAGGTATTTGTTCTCGTAGGACAGATACTCTTCGTTGTCAATCCTGGCGCATACTTTCTTGCATCCGAGCTTCTTGGCGAGAAGTGCGCTCACGACGTTCACGTCCTGCGAGGTGAAGGGGTTCACGGCGATGAAAAGGTCGGCGTCTTCCACACCGGCTTCCTTCAGCACGCTTATGGATGCCGATTCCCCGCCGAGCGTGGAAACGTCCATGACGGATGACAATCTGGACAGTTTAGTCTCGTCGGAGTCGATGACGGTGATGTCATTGGCCTCGTTGCTGAGCATCTTTGCGAGATGTGATCCCACTTCTCCCGCTCCTTCGATTATGATTTTCATTTCTGCAAATGTATTTCGTCGAAAACCTTCTCCTTCTTCAGGAGGGCCTTGAGAATGATGCATCCGTTGTAGAAACCGTGGAGCTTTGCCGTATTTCCCCGGTTCTCCACCCAGTTCCAAAGCTCCGGTTCGTTCATCTCGGTCCTGAGTCCGCGATACTCCTCATGAGCTTTTATGACAGCGGTGAAACTGCTGATTCTCAGTGTGAACAGATAGACCAGGGCGGACAGTCCGTCCAGGACCATTCTTGCGCCTGTTATGACGGCTGCCTTGCGCAGTCCGCAAGCCGCGGCCACATCGGCTCTGCCGCAGCTGCGGTACTTTTCCGCCGCTATGGACTTTGCCAGATTGTTGTTGAGCATCAGGAGGTTGTTTCTGTAGTTGAGCTGGAGTTTCCAGGGGGAACCCATAGGCAGAGTGCCTCCTCCTATGTGATAGACGGTCGACTGCGGAACCACACACACGCTTTTCCCGGCAAGCTGCATTCTCCAGCACAGGTCAATCTCTTCCATGTGGGCGAAGAATCTCCTGTCGAATCCTCCGAGGCTGTGGAAGACTTCGCTTCTGACCATCAGGCAGGCTCCGCTCGCCCAGAATACCTCGTTGGGCAAGGCATCGTACTGGCCGCAGTCCTGTTCCACCATGTCCAGTACCCTGCCTCTGCAGAAGGGGTAGCCGAATCTGTCTATCAGGCCGCCGGCCGCTCCGGCATATTCGAAAACCCGGTTGTCGCGCCATGAATGCAGCTTGGGGGCGCAGGCTCCGCATTCCGGATGAGTGTCCATCCATCTTGTGAGAGGCTCCAGCCACCCGTCCCTGACCTCTATGTCGGTGTTCATGAGGACGTAGTAGCTGAACTGTCCTTCCAGTTCATGAAGGGCTTCGTCGTAGCCTCCGCAGAATCCGAGGTTGCTGTCGAAACAGATGGTCCTCAGTCCGGGGAAATCTCTTTCCAGCAGTTTTCTTGACCCGTCCTTTGAGGCATTGTCGGCCACTATCACTTCATTCTCCGAGGAGCCGCAGCTTCCGTCTTCTCCGCATCCTGCGCTTTTCAGCACTGCGGGAAGAAAACTCTTCAGATAGTTTTCAGTGTTGTAGTTAAGAATTACAATGGCCGTTCTTTTCATCCCCGTGGCACTTGCATTTGTGTTCTCCGCCCTCACCGTGGCAGCATCCGTCGTGTTCTTCTCCTTCGCCGTGGCAGCATCCGCCGTGCTCTCCGCCTTCACCGTGGCAGCATCCGCCGTGTCCGTGTCGGCATCCGCCCTCCTTGGGCAGATACTCTCCGTGCAGGCCTTCTTTCAGCTCCTTTTCGCTTGCATCCCTGACCGACAGGACCTCCCCTTTGAAGTGGAGAGTTTTGTCCGCCATGGGGTGGTTGAAGTCCATCACTACAGTGTCATCCTTTATTTCGGATACCATTCCCTGTACCACTTCGCCTTCGCTGTTGAGCATGGGCAGCACTCTGCCGAGAGTGAGCAGTTCGTCGTGGAGCTTGCCGTCCACCACGAAAGCGCTTTTGGGAATCTCCACTCTTTTGGCCTCGTCGTAATGGCCGTATCCTTCTTCGGGGGAGAGGTCGAATTCAAATCCGCAGCCCTCTTCCTTTCCTTCGAGTTCTGCCTCGAAACGCGGCAGGAGCATTCTTGTTCCGTGGATGTACTCCAGCGGCTTCTCCGCGGTCATTTTATCTACCGTTTTCCCGTCGGCCGTCACTTCGTAGCTGACTGACACTACCTTGTTCTTTTCTATCTTCATCACAAATCTTTTTATTGTCCGTATTGTCAAATGTCTGTCGTGCAGGCATTCATTCTGCCGTGCGCTTTTTCTATGAGCTGAAATCCACCGCTCCGAACGCCATGGAGGGAACCTGTCTGCTCATGCATCCGCGGCAGTCCGTGCCCGCCCCGATGAGGGATGCCCAGAGGGAGAGCATGTTGCCGGTCATGATCATGCCCCTTACCGGATGCGCAATCCTGCCGTTTTTAAAAGCGAAACCTTCTATTCCGTATGAAAAGTCACCCGTGGCCGAGTTGCAGTTGCCTCCGTTGAGTCCGCATACATATATGCCGTCCCCGACCAGTTCCATGAGTTCCCGTGCCCCGAATGTTCCGGGAGCATTGCCGTTTTTAAGGAAAGGAAGCACGCATGCTCTGGTGACATCTTCCACCGTCGGGGCGATGCCCATTTTTTCCGCCATGTAGGTGTTCACGAAGTACTCTTTCACGACGCCGTCTTCCACCACGGGACAGTTCCGTGTCGCCACGCCTTCACTGTCAAATAGTTTTGCCCCGCAGGCCCCTTTGACTCTGGGCAGATCCATGATGGTGAATCCTTCCGGGAACAGCCTTTTCCCAAGAGATTCGGCGAGGAAGGAATTCTTCTGCTGTATCGAAAATGCGTTCAGCGCGTTGAGAACGGGGGAGAGAAGTCTTGAGGCGGTCTCGTTCTCCACAACCGCATTGTACCTCCCGCTTGACATGTTCCGGGCACCCTTCTGGGCGGCTGCCCTTTCAGCGGCCTTTCTGCCGCAGCCGTCACCTTTGCCGAGTTTGTCCAGAAAAGGGGAACTGTCCCACCAGAATCCGCTTACCTTCCCTCCTTCTCCGTCGGAAAGGGTGGTCTCGCAGCCGATCTCAAATGATGTTTCGCTGTGACGGCACCCCAGGCCTTCGGAGTCTATTATGTATTCGTCGCTTATCGAGTCCGAGTATTCGACTTCCTCGGAGATTATGTCATGTTCTTTGTCCTTGCCATAGAATGCCGCCGCACGGGCAAGGTCAAGCCTTTTGTCGGCATCCGTTTCCTCATAGGCCCGGTCAAACACTCCGGCTTCCATTCCGGTGACGGCGTCCTTGGCTGTCCTTGAGGAGTCCGGCAGCTTTCGGAATTCATCCGGGGCGAGCGTCCTTACCATGTCCACCGCTTTGCCTATGAAAATGTCAAGGGCCGCGGAATCCAGACGGTTGGTGGAGAAAGAACCGTATCTTCCGTCAGCGAAAAGGTTGAATGTCAATACCCTGTCTCCGGAATGAGACACCTTGTCCACTTCTCCGTTGAGCATCGAGCATGAATCCTGCATACTTTTGCTCAGGTTCACCCTCGCATGATCCGCCCCCTTGTCCATGCTCATTTCCAGACACCTGTGCGTCAGGGCTGCCTCTTCGGGGCTTATGAGCCATATTTCTTTCCTGTTTTCCATTTTCAGTTGCCTCCCACCGTAAGACTGCTCACAAGTACCGTAGGTATTCCGCACATGACGGGCACGTTCTGTCCTTTTCCGCAGGTCCATGCTCCGTCGTCAACCTTGCCGTCGTTGCCCACGGCCGCTATTCCGGCCAGCGCCTCGGGCCCGTTGCCCATTATGTTTATGTCCTTCACCGGGCTTGTCAGCTTCCCGTTCTCGATGAGATAGCCGCTTTTGACATAGAAAGTGAAGTCACCTTCGCCTATCTTCACCTGGCCGTTGGAAAACTCATCCACGTAGATGCCTTTCCTTACCGATGCTATGATGTCTTCAGGCCTGGAGTCTCCGCTTTCCATGTATGTCGCCCGCATCCTGGGTATGGGATTGTACCTGAACGATTCGCGTCTGCCGTTGCCTGTGGGTCTTACCCCGTAAAATCCGGCGCTTATCCTGTCATGCAGATACGAGGTCAGCACTCCGTCCGTGACCATGTATGTTTTCTGTCCCGGAACTCCTTCGTCATCGTAATTGAGAGCTCCGCGGTCTCCTTTTATCGTGCCGTCGTCCACTATGCTTATGTTTTCCGCGCAGATCTTTTTTCCCATCTTGTCTGCGAACACGGATTGTCCCTTTCGGTTGAAGTCGGCTTCAAAAGCATGGCCCATGGCTTCGTGCAGAAGAATTCCCGATGAACCTGCGCCCATGACCACTGGCATTTTTCCGCCCTTCGGGCGTATGGCGGCGAAACGGTCGTCGAGATTCCTTGTGACGGCCGAGGCGAGCTCTTCCAGAAGGGTGTCGTCAAGCATCTCGGCCCCCATTCTGAAACTCTTGCTGCCGTGGCTGTTGCATATCGTCGAGCCGTCGCTGAACACTACCGACACGGCTACGGTTCCCATAGGCCTTGTGTCATATTTCAGTTCCGCCTGGGAATTGTACATCATCACGTCGCTCACCGAAGAGGACAGCATGGCCATTACCTTTACTGCCCTCCGGTCTTTGGCCCGTATCATGTCCTCCAGTTTCATCAGAACGGGAGTCAGTTCTTCCGCGGAACAGTCTCTCCAGTCCTTGAGCATGGGGTAGCGGTCAGCGGCCGGATTCGGTCTGCCGTGGAATGGAACGGTGGGCCTGGTCTCGGACTCCACTTTTACGCTTTTTGAAATCGTGGCCGCGGCCTTGGCGGCGGCCATCATCGCCGGAAACTCGGTGCTTTCGGAGTAGGCATATCCTGTCTTTTCCCCTTTCAGGGTCCGGACTCCCATGCCGTAGTCGACGTTGAGGCCGCCCGTGGAAACGATGCCGTCCCGCAGAAGCAGGTTGCGGCTTACGGTGTTTTCAAAGTACAGATCGGCATAGCTGCCTCCGTTCCCGAGAGCGGCGGATATGAGCTTCTCCAGTGTTTCCTCTCCGGCATCGAACAGACCGGTGTAATATTCGCTTGCGTTAATCATCTTCAGCTTTTCCGTCCGCAGCATTCCTGCCCGAGGCACCGATGCTGACGGCGTAATTCTTTATCTCTTCGTATTTAAGATTGTCCTTCACTATCATGTTGTCTTTCCATCCCTGGGCCACTACGGTGAACGGATAGGTGGAGTTGTCGGCAAGAATCCAGCGGTCGGCCAGACCCATGTAGTCGTCGAAGAAGTACTTGAGTCCTTTGTCGTAGCGGCGCAGGATGACCTCGGTCGGGATGTCGTGTCCGCCGGTCTTCACCCTTTCCCTCACCCGTTCTATGGCCAGTTCCGGCGTGTCGAGCCAAAAGTACAGCACCGTCACGAAATATCCTTTGCTCTGGGCGGACAGCGCTATCTTCTTGAGGCTTCTCGTGGCCAAGGTGGTCTCTATGCCGAAATCCATCTCCCTGCCGATGAGGTATTTGATTTTCATCAGCATGAGCCTGCTGGCTCCTACCGAGGCATCGTTTGGGTTGAACGGGCTCAGACCTTTCGCAAACTCGTCGGAGTTCACGAACTGGCTGCATTTCAGCAGTTCGGGCAGAACGGTATAGGAAGCTGTAGTCTTGCCTGACCCGTTGCAGCCCGCAATTATGTACATCTTCGGCTGTTCGTTTTTTCTTTCGGATGAGTTATTCCGTACCCGAAAAGAGAGAAATCTCCTTTGCATGGATCTCCTGGAAAAATTGTCTTGAAACTGTCTGTCACCTCATGCACTGTCGTGATGTCCTTCTGTTTCCGGGAGGTAAGTCCCAAATCCAGAGCTACATCGTGGACATGCACGTCCAAAGGTATGAGCAAGGTTTCCGGGTCGGTGTCCTTCCAGATGCCCAGATCCACCTTCCCGTCATCTCTGACCATCCACCTCCTGAGCATGTTGATTTTCTTGTCAGGGGCTTTGCGATCGGGCTTCTGTCCGTATACCTTTGTCCGGAAGTCCTCTTGCGAAAAGCGTTCCAGAGATGAGAGCCCGCCGAAAATGTCCTTCAGTCTGCCGCAGATGTCCGCCACTTCGTCCCATTTGACAGTCCTGTGCACGCTTTCATTCCCGTTCCGCCACTGACCTGACATGACATAGTCATAGGGTTTCCAGTCCATCTCGTCGAACAGTCTGGTACAGTCCCTCATTATCATTGCCCTTCGGCCCCATGCGAAATGTGCCGAAAACACCGCCGCTATCTCTATGTCGCGTCTGTCGGCTTTTCCCTCGGCGCGCAGTTCCGCAAAACGCTTAGGAAAGGCGATCGGATCTTCCTTGAAATATTCGGCCGAATTGTACTTTTCAGCCCATTGTTTCAGCAGCTCGCAAGTCTCCGGGTCCATGGCTATTTCGTGACAGCCTCCAGTTTCTTCATCATGATGAACATGAAACCTGCCGAAATAAGGCACAGGGTAAGGAATACGCCCCAGACGACCCAGAGGGGAAGAGTTCCCCACAGATGTCCGCCCACCTGAACGAGCAGGTTGCCGACGGCGGTAGCCACGAACCAGCCGCCCATCATCATTCCCTTATATTTGGGAGGTGCCACTTTGGATACGAAGGAAATGCCCATAGGGGAGAGCAGAAGTTCTCCGAAAGTGAGGATGAGATAGGTGGAAATCAGCCAGTTCGGCGATACGAATGTGCCTGCGTCGCCTGCCGCTTTCTGCACGGCGGGCGTGTTGAGCCCTATGGAGGCCACGATCATCACGCCGTAGGCCACGGCTGCCACGAGCATTCCGTAGGCGATCTTCCTCGGAGCCGACGGCTCTTTGCCTTTCTTGGCAAGTCCGCCGAATATCGCAAGGCTGACCGGGGTCAGGGCCACTACGAACGAGGGGTTGAACTGCTGGAAAATGGGGGCGCTTATGTCCACTCCGTCACCGATGCGGGTATATTTCCATATCAGCACACCGACGGCAGCGGCTATCGCGGCTATGGAAAGATACTTTCCTTTGGCCGTCTCGCTCTGGAACACCGAGAACAGCGCATAGACTATCACGATGCCCATCACCAGGTTTATGACGTCGAAAAGCATGCTTTCCGCCCCGCTCACATGCTTCTGCACGAACTGGTCGGCGAAGTAAGTGAGAGAGAGTCCGTTCTGGTGGAACGCCATCCAGAAGAAAATCACGACGGCGAAAACGAGGCACAGTGCGGTAATCCTGCTCTTTGTCTCAGCGGGACTGAGTTCCTGAACGCCGGCGGTACCGGCATCGGCTTTCTTATGTCCGCCTTCCACGTGCTTGAAGGTGCCTCTGAAGATGTAGTAGATAAGTATCGAAACAATCAGCGCCGCACAGGCAACGGCAAAAGAGAAATGGTAGGCATCGTTGGATTCGAACCCCAGGGATTCTCCCCATTCCTTTATCTTTACGGCCGCTGTAGGTGCGAAGAGCGCACCTATGTTTATGGCCATGTAGAACAGTGAGAAACCCGAATCTCTTTTGTCGGCGAACTGAGGGTCATCGTACAGATTGCCCACCATGACCTGAAGGTTTCCCTTGAACAGTCCGGTGCCCAGACTGATCAGCAGCAGGGCGAGCGCCATCACTCCGAGAGCCAGTCCGCCTCCTCCGAGAGGAATGGACAGGACCAGATATCCTGCGAACATTATGGTTATGCCTATCGTCACCATTTTCCCGTAACCGAACTTGTCGGCCATTATTCCTCCTATGAGAGGCAGGAAATAGACGAGTGCCAGGAAAATGCTGTAGATGGTACCGGCCTGTCCTTCAGTCAATCCGAAATTGGCGCCGAGAAAGAGTGCGAACACGGCTATCATGGTGTAGTAGCCGAAACGTTCGCCGGTGTTGGCCAATGCCAGCGCGTAAAGCCCTTTGGGCTGTCCCTTGAACATGATGATGTCGTTTTACGGTTGTTTTATTCTTCTGTAGCGGCTTCGATTTTCTTGAGCATTCCGAACATGATCAGAGCGGAAATGAAGCAAAGTGCCGCCAGAATCGTCCAGTTGGCCCATAGAGGAACTTTGTCCCAGAGCATTGCGGGAATGGAGCTGAGATAGTTGCCTATGGCGGTGGAAGCGAACCAGCATCCCATCATCAGACCCTTGTACTTAGGCGGAGCCACCTTGGACACGAAGCTGATTCCCATGGGGGAGAGCAGCAGCTCGGCAAATGTCAGTACGAGATAGGTGTAGATAAGATACTGCGGTACTACGGGATCGGGCGAAACGTTTCCGCCGAGCTCGGCCGGCGAAGGCTGGCCGTTGGAGCCCAGTACCATGATGAGATATCCGACAGCTGCCACGAGCATTCCCAGACCGATCTTCTTGGGAGCTGAAGGCTCTTTGCCCTTCCTGGCCATAGCTCCGAAAATCGCCATGGAGATGGGGGTGAGGGCCACCACAAAGAACGGATTGAACTGCTGGAAGAGCTGGGGGAATATGGTGAGTACCTGAGGCAGGCCATGGTATATGGCCAGAGCGCCTCCCCACAGAGCCAGGGTCACGATGCCGCAGGTTATCTTGCTTGAAACTTTTTCTGACTGGAAGCTCGCGAAGAGGGTATATACCGACACGGCTATGAGTATGAGCGCAGGGAAACTGAATCCGAGCCTCGTGAATCCCGTCACGCTTGACTGGGTGTAATCTCTGGCGAACCATGTGAGTGACGAACCGTTCTGGTTGAATGCCATCCAGAAGAAGATGACGACGGCGAACACGAAGAACAGAGCGGTAATCCTTTCTTTTGTCTGCTTGGGGCTGAGTTCCTTTACAGGAGCGGCATTTACCGGAGTCTGCTTGGAATTGTAGTCGGCATCCTTGAACCATGCCTTGCATGAGAAGTAGATGGCGATGGAGACTATGAGCGACACGCAGGCGACTGCGAAGCCCATGTTGTATGACGACGAGAGATTTTCGATGTAGTAGCTGCTGAAGGATGCGAGATCCATGGAGCTGACGTCTGAGGAAGGCATCATGGCAGCCAGGCTGCCGAGCTTGTCCGTGTTTTCGGGAGTGATGGTGCCGTTCAGGTATTGGTGGGCGAGCGCAGGGATGTCAGCCTTGTAGATGAGCCCTGCCTTGCTGAGAAATCTGTTGGTGATGGCCGTCGCAGCTGAAGGGGCTGCCATGGACCCTATGTTGATGAACACATAGAAGAGACTGAATCCCGCATCGCGCCTTGCCGAGTATTCCGGTTTGTCGTAGAGATTTCCTACAAGTACCTGAAGATTGCCTTTGAACAGTCCTGTTCCGCATGAAATAAGCAGCAGCGCGGACACCATGGCCGTGATTCCCAGTCCGTTGGCCGGAGTCGGGACAGCGAGGAGCACGTACCCGAGGAACATGACCAGTATTCCGTAGACGACACATTTTCCGTA
>CAYTYL010000013.1:0-13073 GCA_964441715.1 uncultured Muribaculaceae bacterium | reverse complement strand
GTCCGCTATTATTCCGCCCAGTACGGGCATGAAATAGACGACCGCGAGAAAAATGGAGTAGAACTGACCGGTAACCGCCGCGCTGAAGCCGAACTTCGCCTGAATGAACATGGTGAAGATGGCAATCATCGTGTAGTAGCCGAAACGTTCGCCTGTGTTGGATAGTGCAAGGGCGAACAATCCCTTAGGCTGACCTTTGAACATTTGATTAGATTTGGTTTTTGAATTTCGTTGTCAACTATGCGGACGTAAACGTCACTGCGTCTTACAAAGATAACTTTCTTTCCCGAATATTCAAGACCGGCATGTTCCCTTTTTATGTGCCGGCAAAAAAGTGGCGGCAAAAAAGCGGTGGCAAAAAAGCGGCGGCAAGATGCGGCGGCAAGATGCGGCGGAAGATGCGGCGGCAAGATGCGGCGGAAGATGCGGCGGAAGATGCGGCGGCAAAAAAATAAGGAGCGGCCGGAAATGACCGCTCCTGAATCAATATCGCAATTGCCGTGCTATGCCTCGGCGATGACTTCGAATTTGAACAGGCCTTTCACGTCCTTGTAGCATGCGACTTCAGCCTCGTAGACTCCAAGCTCTTTCACGTTGTCGGAAACGATGCTGATGTCCTTCTTATCCACTTCCACACCTGCGGCGGCGAGAGCGTCAGCAAGCTGGGCTGTGGTTACGGAACCGTAGATCTTGCCGTTTTCGCTTACTTTTGCGCTCACTTTCACAAGCAGGGAAGAAATCTTCGCAGCGAGTTCCTTGGCTGCGGCGATTCTGGCGGCCTCCTTGTGGGCACGCTGACGTACGGTCTCCTCATGCTGTTTCAGGGCAGAGGGGGTGGCGACTGTCGCGAATCCCTGGGGAACGAGATAGTTGAGAGCGTATCCGGCTTTTACCTTTACTACATCTCCCTCGTGACCGAGATTGGCCACATCTTTCTTAAGTATGATTTCCATATCGCTGTCTCCAATTATTTAAGAAGGTCTGTAACATAGGGGAGAAGTGCGAGCGAACGCGCTCTTTTCACCGCTTTGGCTACTTTTCTCTGGAATTTGAGAGATGTTCCCGTGATGCGGCGGGGAAGAATCTTACCCTGCTCGTTGAGGAACTTCTTCAGGAATTCGGGATCCTTGTAGTCAACGTATTTGATGCCCGCTTTTTTGAATCGGCAATATTTCTTCTTCCTTACCTCTACCGTAGGAGGATTGAGATAGCGGATTTCGTCTCCGCGCTGTGAGTTGTTTGTCTGTGCCATAAATTAATCCTCCTTGACTTCCGGCTGAGCCTGAGCCTGGGCTTTGGCCTGCCTGTTGTTTCTTCTCTTTTCAGCATATTCGGCCGCATACTTGTCGAGAGCTACGGTTATGTAGCGGATGACGCGCTCGTCACGGCGGAACTGGGTTTCAAGCGTAGCTACGAATTCGGGTTCGGCTTTGAACTCGATCAGGTAGTAGAAGCCTGATGTCTTGTGCTGGATAGGGTAGGCGAGCTGTTTCAGCCCCCAGTCCTCTTCGTACACAACTTCACCTCCGTTGTCCTTGATGAAGTTGACGTACTTGGCAACCGCTTCCTTCATCTGAAGATCAGACAAAACGGGAGTTGCAATGAAAACGGTTTCGTACTGTTTCAACATTCTGTTTTGCAATTGTGTTGTTAATAAATGAATTACAGTTCCTTCAGGTGCAAGGCACCTTTCGGGAACTGCAAATATACCTATAATTCCTGAATCCGGCAAATCGGAGGGAATTATTTCTTTTCGGGAATCACTTCCAGAAGTCTTTTCAGGAATTTCCACATGTTTGCCACTGAGGCTATCCTTACCCTTTCGTCCGGTGAGTGCGGATGTACTATGTCCGGACCTATGGAGACCATCTCCCAGTTGGGATATTTAGCTCCGAGCAGGGCGCATTCAAGACCTCCGTGGGTCGCGGTAATCTTCATCTCCTCGCCTGTCATCTCCTTCCATGCCTCGCAGACCGTCTTGTAGACGGGAGTTTCCGGCTTGGGTGTCCATCCGCTGTAGCCGCCGGCTGTGGAGAATTCGGCTCCCGCCAGTTCAAACAGGGCCTGCATCTCTCCGGCGAGATTGGCTTTTGCGGAGTCGACCGCGCTTCTCATCAGGGACTTGACCGTTATGCAGCCGTCCTCGCAGCTGACGATGGCCAGGTTGGTTGAGGTTTCCGTGAGTCCCTTCATGGAATCGCTCATCCTGATTACCCCGTGCGGACAGGCACGGATGGCTTTCACGGCTCTTGCCATGACTTCCCCGTCGATGTATTCCGCCCCGGAAGCATCGGCATCTTCCAGTATGAGTTTCATGCCGGGGTCGGAGTGGCTGAATTCGGCCTTCGCCTCACCGAAGATGCGGTTCACGCAGTCCTTGACCTCGGCGGTTTTTCCTTCGGGGAAGTATATGACGGATTCCGCTTCGAACGGGATGGCGTTGCGCAGGCTTCCTCCTTTGAGATCTCCCGCCTTGGCTCCAAGTTTCCCGATGAGCGGGCTCAGAATGCGGGCCATGATCTTGTTCGCATTGGCTCTGTAGAGAGAAATGTCCATGCCGGAGTGACCTCCCTGAAGACCTTTTACCGTGATTTTCAGCCCTTTGTAGCCTTCCGGCACAGGATGCTTGCTGTATTTGAAGCTGCCCGTGGCGTCAAGACCGCCGGCACATCCGATGCAGAGTTCCCCTTCGCTTTCCGAGTCAAGGTTCAGGAAAATGTCTCCATGGAACAGGCCCGGCCTGAGCTTTTCAGCGCCTGTCATGCCGGTTTCTTCATCGTATGTGAACAGCGCTTCCACAGGTCCGTGCCTGAGGCTGTCGTCTTCCAGGATCGACAGGGCCAGAGCTACTCCCATGCCGTCATCGGCTCCAAGGGTAGTGCCTTTTGCGCCCACCCATTCTCCGTAGATTTCGGTCTGTATGGGATCTTTGAGGAAGTCATGCACGGTGTCTGCGGTTTTCTGCGGCACCATGTCCACATGGCCCTGCAGAATCACGCCTCTCCTGTTTTCATATCCCGGAGTCGCGCCCTTGCGCATGATTATGTTTCCCGTTTCGTCTTTCTCCGTTTCGATTCCATGGTCTTTTCCCCATTTGAGGAGATAGTCGATGACCTTTTCCTCGTGTTTCGAAGGTCTTGGAATCTGTGTGAGACCGTAGAAGTTATTCCAAACTATCTTCGGGTCTAAATCTTTGATAGTCATAACTGTATGTTTTAGTGTCGATTATTGGACGGGCAGAGAGCTCTCTGTTCCGAGCTGGTATACGGGCATCCGGCTCTGAAGCAGAATGTCCATGCCGTCGGAAAGGGTGACGGTGCAGACAGCCGGTATCCTGTAGTAGATCGCTTTGGAAGACGAGCCTTTGCCGCCTGCATCCGCGTTACGGATTTCCTCCGGTTTCAGCTCAAGGACGTAAGGTTTTCCCGATACGTTGTCGGCAGACACGAGGCCTTCCTCGTCCGATACTCTGAAGGCTATGTATCGCTGCGATTTGGCGTCAGGCGAAGGCACGACGTCGTAGTTCATCTTCTGGCCGCTGATGTCCGTGTAGCCGATAAAAAGGGAAAGGTACTCTTTCTCCAGGCGGTCTATCTCTTTCAATGCGGCGGACATGGCTTCACCGCTGTAGGTGGCGTCCGTATTGCCGGTCACGATGTCCATCCGTTTTTCCCTGAGATTGAATATCATGTCGGCTGCCTCCGCCGCTTTTGTCTCCAGAGGTTTTTCCACCACCATTTTCTGCTGAACGGCCACCATGCTGAAGCCGTCGGCTCCGCGCACGTCTTTGTAGAGCGTAGCCGATTCCGAGGTGAGGTTGGAACTTGTGCCCGCTGCCGAAAAATCGCTTTCGGAATCATGTGCGAAACGCCATTGCGTTTCCGCGTTCCGTGCGCCTCCGAAAGAGACAAGTCCCTGCGAAGTCAGGGCAAGAAAGGTGTTCTGCCCTTTGCCCGGGACTATGTTGAAACGGCGGCTCTGGTCAGCTTCCGCATAGGGGACCATCTTGATGGACAGTATCCTGCAGCTTGACGCGTCCGCCTGTCTTGCGTCGGTGCCGAGATATTTCTTGGCGAATCTGGCGTAGGGGCCGGCATGGAAAGTCTCCTTCTGTGCTTCCACTTCCAGAGAAATCACCGTCTCGGGAAGGGCATAGGACACCGTTCCTACAGGATCGGAGCCCAGATATATTTCCTGGGCGGATGCCGTGGCGGTCAGGAAGAGTACCCCGGCCAGCGGCAGAAGCAAAGCTGTTTTTTTCATTGTCATATTATCATTTCCAACGGTTATGGCTCCAGAGGTAGTTTTCGGGGTTGGCCTTGACGTCCTCCTCCAGCAGCCTGTAATATTCTGTCATTATCTCTTCGGGCGACATGTCCGCCGCATCTGCGGCAACGATTTTCAGATCGGTGACGTAGTGTCCTTTCCCTGTCCGCCGCATCCCCATGTACAGCACGGGCATGTGGAATTTGTGCGCAAGAGCCGCCGCACCGGTCATCACCTGGGTTTTCTGGTGCATGAAAGACGGGATTTCGTGTTTCGTGGCAAATCTGTAGGGGAACTGGTCGGTGGGGAAGATGTAGATTTTCTTCTGCGCCTTGTGCTCTATGGCGTAACGGAGAACTTCCCTGGACTCTACATAGCCGCGGTAGTCCTCTATGGGAGCGCTGCGGTTTCCCGCCATGAAGTCATTCCAGAAACGGTTCTCCAGCTTCTTGTAGACCACTGCCACGTCGTCCGGGCCGAAGGGCATTTCTTTTCCTATGTATTGGAGGAGACCCCCTATGATCTCCCAGTTGCCGAAATGGGAGTCCATGATCATCACGCTCGGAGATTTAAGGTACAGATCCGCGAGCAGCTCCGGATTGGAGTATGTGCATATCCCGCCGGCCGACAGCCTTTCGGGATTGCCTTTGCTGCCTCCGAACCATATCGCTTCGGCTATGATTTCTCCCAGATGGGAGTAGAACTTCCGGGACAGGGATCTTATTTCTTTCCACTTCATCTCCGGAAAGCTCCTTGCAAGGTTGACCATGACGACGTCGCGCCTGTATCCGAGGACTTTTTCCGCAAGAAACGCAAGAAAGCGTCCGAAAGCGTAATGGAAACCTAAAGGCAACTTCTGGACAGGCAGAAAGCAGGCCGAAAAAATCTTTTCCGCCGTGCAGGGCTTGTCCATGGTTCCGTTGTTCATCGTCACGCTAAAAAGTCAAAGGGCAATATAGCGATATTTTTCAGGAATTTTCTTCCTTTTTGGAGGCTTCTTCTGCCTTTACGTCGTCTCCGTGGACATTTTTGTAGCGGAAACGTCTGATTTTATGCGTCGCGGTCTTTTCGAAGGGATCTTTCATGACTTCGACATTCTTGACTTTGGACTGTTTGCTTACCCTTTTGTTGACATAGTCCAGCAGCGCTTCCTTCTTTTCTTTGAGCGTCTCGAAGAACTTGTCTTCGCCGGCCTGGTTCCAGTTCAGTATGGAATCGTCAAATTTGACCAGCGCGATCAGTTTCCCGTCGCGTTCCATGACCAGAGACTCGTTCACGCCGTCCGCGGAATTGATGACCTGCTCTATTTCTTCGGGATAGATGTTTTCGCCCGAAGCGCCGAGTATCATGTTGTTCAGTCGTCCCTTTATGTAGTAGCGGCCTTTGGAGTCCATGCAGGCGAGGTCGTTTGTCCTGAACCAGCCGTCGTCGCTGAGCACTCCTCTTGTCCTTTCGGGGTCCTTGTAGTAGCCGAGCATCACATTGTCTCCGCGGACGGTGATTTCACCTTCCCCGGTTTCCGGATTCACGTCCGTCAGCTTGACCTCCACCCCGTGTGCCGGGACGCCGATGGAACCCACCTTGGTCTTCCCGACACAGGCGTTGCAGATGAGCGGAGCCGTTTCAGTAAGGCCGTAGCCTATGGCGTAGGGGAATTTTGCCTTCATAAGGAAATCCTCCACCGTAGAGTCGAGCTTGGAGCCGCCTATGCCGAAGAATTTGAGATGCCCTCCCAGAGACTGGTAGAGCCTTTTTCCGACCATGCGGTAAAGGAGCTTGGGAAAATGTACCCTCATCCATGACAGGACACGGCTTTTCGATACCGTCGGGACTATGCTGGTCTTATATATTTTCTCCATTATCAGCGGCACGGCGCACATTATCGTAGGCTTGACTTTCTTCATGACGGAAAGCAGTACCGTGGGTGTCGGCGCTTTCTGTATGTAGTAGACGCAGCCTCCGACATAGAGCGGGTAGAGTACGCTGAAAGCCATTTCGTAGGTATGCGGCATAGGCAGAACGGAAAGCCATCTGTCCCTGGAGTTGGCTTTCTGGGCGTAGTAAGCCGCTATGATGTTGTGGCAGAAGTTTCTGTGGCTCAGCATCACACACTTGTCCTTTCCGGATGTGCCGGAAGTGTATATTATGGCGGCGAGGTCGTCAGGCTGAGGATCCTTCACCCAGCCTTCGCAGGTGAATGCCTTGTCGTCCCTCTTTATTATGGTAAGAGTGTCGATTTCTATCACGAGGGTCAGGGAGTCCATGCATTCCTGCGAAACCTTGTCCATGTTCTTCTTGGAAACGAACAGCACTTTTGTCCCGGAATGCCTGAGGATGTTGGTCACTTCGCTTGCGGACGAGTCGGGCAGTATGGGCACCGACACTCTTCCGAACGGGACGCAGGAGAACATGGCCACCGTGAAGTTGGGCATGTTCTGTGACAGAATGGCAACCCTGTCGCCGGCTTTTATGCCATATCTTGAAAGGTTGTGCGAAAGTTCAAGACACTTCGTCCTGAAGGAAGCGTAGGTATATTGCTGCTCATCTCCGTCGGCAAAACGCGACAGCGGCCTTTTCGCATAGGCCAAAGTGCAGAACTCAAAAAGCCTGGCCAGAGTGTTGACGTAATTTTCACGCCTGGTCGTCAATACTTTATATTGGAGCATAGATCCTTTTTTTAGATTAGAATGCTATCCTGTGACGTAGTCCTCAGGATGTTTGCCGACGAGCCCCATGGATTCGTAAATCTTCTGGATTGCTGCGGTGTCGGCCTTGGCGTCATCTGTCAGTTCAAATTTCTTGCCGACACCTACCCGTTTCGTTCCCCAGTCGAAAAAGCCGAGATAGACGGGGACGCCTACCGACTTGGCGATGAGATGGTAGCCGGTCTTCCATTTTTTCACGGGCTTTCTTGTCCCTTCGGGGGCAATGGCGAGAACAAAGAAATCGTCTTTTCTGAATTCGGTTATAAGGCTGCGCACGAGGGTTGATGAATTGGTCCTGTCCACGGGAATGGCCCCCGTTTTTCTGAGCAGCCATCCGAACGGCCCCCAAAAGAACTCCTTTTTTACCATGACCCTGGCCTTTCCGGCCTTGAGGGAGGTGTAGAACAGATAGGAAACTACGAAATCCCATGCCGAGGTGTGCGGCACTCCCAGGATTATCGCCTTCTTTTCTTCAACCGGACCGCTTGCGATGGTCCAGCCCATCACCTTGGTCAGAAGAAACTTGCAGAAATCGGCCCACATAGATTAGATGTTTACGTCCTCCAGCTCTTCTTCGCTGCGAAGATTCTGTCGGATAAAGTTTTGTCTTTCAATTGTGTTGTTGCCCATATAGAATTCCATGATGTCCGAAATGGACTCTTCTTCGGACAGTTTCACGAGGTCGAGCCTCATGTCCGGTCCTATGAAATCCACGAATTCGTCGGACGATATTTCTCCGAGACCCTTGAATCGGGTTATCTCCACTCCGTTCTTCAAGGCTTTCACTGCCGCTTCCTTTTCCTCGGCGGAATAGCAGTATCGGGTCTCCTTTTTGTTCCGTACCCTGAACAGGGGAGTCTGGAGTATATGCACGTGCCCTCTGCGGATGAGGTCCGGGTAGTATTTCATGATGAAGGTGAGCACGAGCATTCTGATGTGCATTCCGTCGTCATCGGCATCGGTGGCGACTATTATGTTGTTGTATCTGAGGTTTTCCAGATCTTCCTCCACGCCCAGAGCGGAAATCAGCAGATTGAGCTCCTCGTTCTCGGCAACCTTCCTGTGAGTTTCCTTGTAGCAGTTTATAGGCTTGCCCCTGAGGCTGAACACCGCCTGACAGTTGGCGTTCCTTACTTTGGTGATGGTTCCGCTCGCGGAGTCTCCCTCGGTGATGAAAATGCTGGACATCTCCCTGAACTGTTCCTTGTCCTTGGGCAGTCTGTCGCAGAAATGGAAACGGCAGTCGCGCAGCTTTTTGTTGTACACATTCGCTTTCCTGTTGCGCTCGCGCGTCTTTTTCTGTATCCCGGAGATTTCCTCCCTCTCGGCCTGAGAGGCCTTTATCTTCTCCTCGATTACGGGAGCTATGTCCGTGTGTATCCTGAGGTAGTTGTCCAGGGCTTTTCCCACGAAATCATTTACGAATGAACGTATGGTAGGGCCGTGTTCGTCCTTGTCGTGGTTTTCCCATGTGTATGTGGAGCCGAGCTTCGTTTTCGTCTGAGCTTCGAAGGTGGGTTCCTGAATCTGTATGCTTATCGCTCCCACGACTCCCTGGCGGCAGTCTTCCGGTGCGTAGTTCTTCTTGAAGAAGTCCTTGAGCGTCTTGGCTATGGCCTCTCTGTATGCGGCGAGGTGCGTGCCCCCGTCTCTCGTGTACTGGCCGTTCACGAAAGACTGGATGTTTTCTCCGTATGCGTTGCCGTGGGTGAGCACCACTTCAATGTCTTCTCCTTCGAGATGTATGGGCGGGTACAGGGGCGCCTCCGAAAGATTTTCGTTCACGAGGTCGAGCAGTCCGTTCTCGGATTTGTAAGTCTGTCCGTTCAGGATCATCGCGAGACCTTTCTTCAGGTAGGAATAGTTCTTTACCATGGTCTCGACATAGTCGAGGTTGTAGCGGAAGTCTCCGAACATGAGCTCGTCCGGGCGGAACTCCACGTAGGTGCCGTTCTTCTCCTTTGAAGGCTCCTTGGCGCTTGAAACCAGCTTGCCTCTTTCAAAACGGGCCCATGAGCATTCCCCGTCCCTGTGCGAGCATATGTAGAAGCTTGAAGAAAGTGCGTTTACGGCCTTGGTTCCCACTCCGTTCAGACCGACTGACTTCTTGAATGCCGCGCTGTCGAACTTGGCGCCCGTGTTCAGAACGCTGACCACTTTCACGACGGAATCCAGAGGAATGCCGCGCCCGTAGTCGCGCACGCTCACCTCCTTGTCGGACACGTTCACGACTATCTGTTTGCCGAAGCCCATCGCATATTCGTCTATGGAGTTGTCTATCACTTCTTTGAGAAGCACATAGATTCCGTCTCCCGGATTCCTTCCGTCTCCGAGCCTGCCGATGTACATGCCGGGACGTCTCCGGATGTGTTCGACCCCTTCAAGAGTCGTGATGTTGGCGTCTGTATAGGATGCCTGTTGATTTTCCGCCATATCCGGCAAATATACAAAAAAAATGGAAGCCTATCTTCTGACGGCTCCCCCTATGAAAAGGTTGACCAAAGGTCTTCCCGGCGAATTTGTAGTCATGGTGATTACGACCATGTTTTCTCCGTCCGGCATTCCGGTCGTGTCGACCACGAATCTGTAGGTCCCGCTTTTCCCGGGGGCAAGTTTTGCGATTTCAGGTATCTCCGTCCCGGCCCAGTCGCTGTCGGTCTTGTAGACGACATAGTCGCTTTTGCCGATATTTTTGCAGCTGAATACGGCTTCGACCTTATCCCCCGGCTTCACTATTCCGAAATTGAACGTGTTCGTGTCGTAGCTGGGCTGGGAGGCGTTGTCGCGCTGTTCTTTGGTCCAGCCCGAGAAGTCTTCTTTTGTAAAGCCCCATATGCCGATTCTGCCCTGTTTCGTGCCGTTCACCACGGCTGTGGCGTAGTACCAGGTCTTTCCCCATCTGCTCCTGTCCGCCGTCAGCGTGAAATTCATCTTTGCGGTGGAGCCTGCCGGGACAGGGTTCGGCGAAACCGATATCTTCAGTTCCGGGGTCACGTCTGCGAAACTGACGCTGAGGGGTTTCGTACCGATGTTGGCGACTATGGCCATGTCGCTTTTCTGGTTGCCCTGGGTGAGGTTTCCGCCTTTTATCTCAGCGGATTTCAGGGCAAAATCGCCCCAGTGTACGGGGTATTTGTCTTTGAGGGGAATTTCCTTTTCCCTTGCGACCCCGCGGAGTTTCAGGATTACCGGTTTCTTTATGCCTGAAAAATAGGCCGTGACGTTTTTGTCGAAGGGATACGGCCCGTCATCGTTGCTGTATGTGACGCTTATCTTGCCGTAGCCCCCGCTTTTTATGGGTTCTCTGGTCCAGCTTACGTCCGTGCATCCGCAGGATACGGCCACGTTGTATATGACCAGGGGAGTGTCGGATATGTTCTTTATCCTGAATTCGCAGGTCAGAGGTCCTGAACCTGTTATCACGTCACCGAAATCGTGGACCGTCTTGTCCAGTTCTATCTTGCCGTCCACCGTGGTCTTGCCTCCGTCTGTCTTTGTCTGGGCCTGTGTAAGCGGCGCCATGCAGAAAACGGCAAGCAGTATGCTCAGGAAATGTTTCATCTTGTTTTTGGTTTATGCATTGCAGACAGCAAATATCTCTCCAATTTCTGGTTATTTCAAATTTTATGCTGTACATTTGTTGAGGTTTTGGCTATGCCACGCCGCGACAACAATTAAAAAGGAAATACATTATGGCTTACAAGATTGACGAGAACGTATGCGTTGCATGCGGTACCTGCATCGGCGAATGTCCTGCAGGAGCTATCCACGAAGGAGACGTTTACAGGATTGATCCTGACGCATGCCTCAGCTGCGGCACTTGCGCCGGTGTGTGCCCTACGGGAGCTATCAGCGAAGCAGAATAGTTACCGCACGCAGATCACCTGGCATTGAATGAAAACGGTCGAGTCCATCGGACCCGGCCGTTTTTTCGTCACCGTACATATCGCGGCTGCCGTATCGCACGTATCGCAGCTGTCATATTGCGGCTGCCGGCGGATTTCCGCCGTCAATAGATGTCCACGGTGCCGCCGTCGTTCTTCATGATTTCCGCCGTGGCGAAAAACCCGAGTTTGGCACCGATCCATTTGCCGGCCTTTGCCTTGAATTCTTCGCCAAGCTGCCTGTACTTCTTACCGTCCAGGCTGTAGGAAAACCGTACCATGCAGTCTCCGTATATTTTCACCTTCACATGCAGGGTGAAGTACGGCCCTCCTTCCACCGTCAGTGCATCGGAAGCCTTTTCCAGGTTGCCGTCTTCAAGCAAGGAGGTTACGCGGCGCAGTACGGTCTTCTCTCCGTCATAGACCATCTCCATGGTGCTGTAATCTTCTCCGGTCAGGATGACGCCGCACCTGTCTCCGGGGTATGAAGGACGGAAAACCAGTTTTGCGCTGAAATCCGTTTCCGGACCTGTCACCTTCTCGCACAATATGTTGGGAGTGTCCCTCAGACTTTTCCATCCTTCCGGGTGTTTGACGCACTGCATTCTCAGGCATCCTTCGGAAGGGTTCGGCATGGCCCAGAAGTATTTCGGATTGGCTTCCCATTGCCAGTTGAGCGGAATGGCCGTGCCGGTGAATCCTGTCGCGGTTTCCATAGCGGAGACGCCTGTCCCGGTACCGGATTTTCCTGCCGGCGTGCGGTATTTCAGGACTGGCTGTCCTATCCCGTCCCCGTCGGGGTCTTCTCCTATGATGCACCATCCGTCTTCCGTCCAGCTGACAGGTTCCAGATGGCAGACCCTGCCCCATGCGTAGCGGTCCTCGAAGTGCAGAAACCAGCTGTCTCCGGCCGTGTCCGTCACCCAGCCGCCCTGATGCGGTCCGTGAATGCCGGATGTGCCTTCATGCATGACGTTGCGCCATTCGTAGGGCCCGTAGGGAGACTTCGAGCGCAGAACCAGCTGCCAGCCGGTCTTGACTCCTCCCGAGGGGGCGAAGATGTAGTACCATCCGTCTTTCTTGTAGAATTTGGGACCTTCCACAGTCTCGTTGCCGTTGGTTTTGCCGTCAAAGACAAGGACGTGTTCTCCTGTGATCCGGGTACACTCGCGGTCCATCTCACAGACGCTCAGCACGCTTTTGAATCCTGCCCTTGAGCCTGCCCAGCCGTGGACGAGGTAGGTCTTTCCGTCATCGTCCCATAGCGGACAGGTGTCTATGATACCTTTTGCAGCCATGATCAGGTGCGGGGCCGACCATTCTCCGCGGGGGTCTTCCGCATGTACCTGAAATATCCCGTGGTCAGGATCTCCCCAGAAAATCCAGTACTTTCCGTCATGGTAGCGGATGGCGGGAGCCCATATCCCGTTTCCATGCGAGGGCTTGTCAAAATCTTCCGCCGGTTCGAGCCGGGGAACGGCGGCGTTTACAATCTCCCAGTTGACGAGATCGGTTGAATGCAGGATCTGGAGTCCCGGATAGCTCGTGAATGAACTTGCGGTCATCCAGTAGTCTTCTCCGACGCGGATTACGTCGGGGTCGGAGTAGTCCGAATAAAGCACCGGATTGGTGTATTCCGCTTTTTTCCCGGTTCCGTCAGCCATAGGGGCCGAGCATGTAAGGGCAGCGGCCAGCAGGGCGCAGACAAGCATGTCAGACTACTTTTACCTTGAATATGGCCTTGTGAATCCGGCCTTCACCGATGAGGGGAGCGTGGGCGGTGTCGGGTGCGAAAGTCACGGCTTCGCCGGGCTGTGCGCTGACGGTTTTCCAGTCCTTGTCCTTGTAGAACAGAATGTCCTTTTCGGGGTTGTACTCTCCGTCGGCCTCTCTGCACTCCGAGCGTGGTTTGACTCCGTAGGATTCGCCTTTCGAAAGCGGAATCTGGATGTCTATGTATTTGTCGTGGACTTCGAGGCGGGCGGCTTCGGAAGTCTTCATGTCGGAATCGACTATGTTCACATAGAGGTTGTCTCCGTCGATTACATGCTTTCCGTTTTCGAGTTTGTTCAGGTCATGCTTCTTTATGTAGTCCAGAGCTTCCTGATAATGGGGGTTTTCGTTCAAGTTCATGTTTCGTAAGTTTTTAAAGTGTGACTCCTGTCTTGAATATGGCGATTTCGCGGAATCCGTTTTTTTCGTTGTTTACCGGTTTTCC
>CAYTYL010000012.1:29087-29656 GCA_964441715.1 uncultured Muribaculaceae bacterium | reverse complement strand
GCTCGTGCCGGATTTGACCTGATTGTTGTTGAACAGGGCGTCGCCGTCGTTGTAGTATGTAAGGTCACTGCTCTCTTCAAGGTAATTGCGGGAGCCGTTGTACAGATAATTGCCCTGCAGGTCCATCTTGCCGTCGAACAGATTCGTGCTGCCGTTTATTCCGCCCATCCACGAGGAAGTGATGCCGTTTCCGTTGCCGAAACCGCCGCCGCCCTGGCCCATGCCGCCACCGCCGCCTCTCATTCCCCGCATCATGCCGCCTGCCATGTCGTTGAATCCGCGGTTATTGGCGTTGTTGGCATTGAGAATGACGCTGAACTGATTCTTGTCCGTGAACTTTCCGACAAACACTGAACTCTGATACCGCGCATCTCCGTTTCCGATTTCTTCCTTGTCCGAAGAGGAAGGCACGTCATGTCCTCCCCCGGCAAGAACATTTCCGAAAAGACCGTTCATCATGCCTCTCTGTATGGAAAGATCGATTACCGTCTCCTCGTTGCCGTCATCGATGCCCGTGAATTCAGCCTGCTCCGACTTCTTTTTCACGACCTTCACCTTGTCGATGATAT
>CAYTYL010000012.1:14399-29077 GCA_964441715.1 uncultured Muribaculaceae bacterium | reverse complement strand
GGGGATGTTCTTGGACGCGAGCTGAGGATAGTCCAGAAAGAATGTTTTTACATATATATATATCTTGGAAACCGTTTCTCCGTTGGAAGTGATGGAACCGTCCTCGTCAACTTCCACACCCGGCAGCTTTTTCAGCAGCTCCTCAAGCATGTCATTGTCAGTGGTTTTGAACGAAGACGCCGAATATTCGATGGTGTCCTTCTTTATCACTATCGGATTTCCGACCGCAGAAACGCTTGCCGCGTCCAGAGTCTTGGTGTCAGGATCCATCTTCACATCTCCGAGAGCAAGGTCCCCGCTGAGCTTGATTTCCTTGGAGAATTCCCTGTATCCGAGAAGTTCCGCCTTTATTACATAGGAGCCGGCCGGAATGCCTTCGAAAGACGCATTTCCTTCCGCATCGCTGAGCACGTATTTGTACACTTTGCTCTCTCCGCTCCGGGTAAGGGATACCGTTGCAAACGGAACCGCCTCCCCTCCCGATGAATCTGAAAGTTTCAAACTGATTTTCCCTGTCGTCTGAGCAATTGCCGGAACGGATAAGGAAAGAGCCAGACATAATACGGCAAAAATAAGGGCCGCACCTTTCTTCACACTGCTAAAAACCATTGTTGACATTTGTTGAGACAGCCTGCCGCCGTCATTTCACAGTTCCTTAGACAAAAAACGCCGACGATGGTTTAAATCTTTCCTGTTTTTTTTGAATCCGAGGTCTGATTCTTCCGTGACACGGAGCTCCGGACCCTGTCCGGATTGTCCGCCACGAACCGTGCCCAGCTGGTGGAGGCTGCCGTACTGGACAGAGGATTGGTCAGCTGATAGTAATGGCACACCGCTATTGCAAGAGCATCCGTGGCATCCAGATATTTTTCCTCGATATCGATTCCCAATGTCTTTTTTATCATGACCGCTACCTGCTCCTTGGATGCGGCCCCGTTGCCCGTTATTGACATTTTGGCTTTTCTGGGAGAATACTCGAACACCGACGCACCTTTCTCCGCAGCCGCTATGATTGCCGCTCCCTGGGCTCTTCCGAGCTTGAAAATCACCTGGGCATTCTTGCCCAGAAACGGGGACTCGACCGCCATGTCATCGGGATTGTAGAAGCTGCACAGCTGAGACACTTCGTCATAGATACGGCGCAGTTTGACATAGGGATCTTTCTCTTTCCGCAGGTCTATGACCCCCATATCCACAAAAGAAAGCCCCTTCTTCTCAATTTCAATGACCCCGAAGCCAAGCAGATTGGTTCCGGGGTCGATTCCTATTACAGTCCTGCTCTCCTTCATCAGTCGATGCAGTCGAATCCTGTAAATGGTCTGAGAACTTCAGGAATAACTATCCTGTCTTCCTTCTGGTTATCTTCGAGCAGAGCCGCAACCACACGCGGAAGGGCAAGGGAACTGCCGTTCAGAGTATGGCAAAGCTGCATCTTACCGTTTTCATCTTTGTAACGCAGATGCAGACGGTTCGCCTGATAGGTTTCAAAATTGGAGACGGACGAAATCTCGAGCCATCTTCCCTGGGCGGCGGACCAGAGTTCGAAATCATAAGTTATGGCGGAAGTGAAGCTCAGGTCTCCTCCGCACAGGCGCAGAATCCTGTAACGCAGGCCAAGTTCGTTGACAAGGCCCTCGACATGGGCGAGCATCTCGTCCAGCGCGGCATATGAATTCTCAGGCTTTTCAACCCTGACTATCTCCACCTTGTCGAACTGATGCAGACGGTTCAGGCCTCGTACATCCTTCCCGTACGATCCGGCTTCGCGGCGGAAGCAGGGCGTATATGCAGTAAGCTTCTGGGGAAAATCGTCCGCTCCCAGAATCACGTCACGGAAGATGTTGGTCACAGGCACTTCAGCCGTGGGTACAAGGTAGAAATCATCGAGATTGGCATGATACATCTGACCTTCCTTGTCCGGCAGCTGACCGGTCCCGAATCCGGATGCGGCGTTCACCAGCACAGGAGGCTCCACTTCTTTGTATCCCGCGGCAGTGTTCCGGTCCAGGAAAAAATTGATGAGCGCTCTCTGAAGCTTGGCACCCTTTCCCTTGTATACGGGAAAACCCGCACCGGTAATCTTGACACCCAAATCGAAGTCTATGATGTCATATTTTCTGCAGAGTTCCCAATGGGGAAGAGCATCCGCCGGAAGATTCGGCTCCGGACCGCCCATCTTCACCACGAGATTGTCGGCGGAATTCTTTCCTTCCGGAACGAGGTCGTTGGGAATGTTCGGAAGAAGCACCAGCTTGGCCTCAAGTTCCCTGTTGTTTTCGTCGGCCCTGGCAAGAAGCTCTCCGGACTTCTGCTTCATGGCAGACACTTCTTTCTTGACTGTCTCCGCCTCTTCTTTCCTGCCTTCTTTCATAAGCTTGCCCACCTGGGCGGACAGGACTTTCTGTTTTGCAAGAAGCGCATCGCTTTCCGTCTGGAGGGAGCGCCTGTTGGCGTCAAGTTCTATTATGTTCTCTACTATTTCTTTCGCGTCAAAATTCTTGACCGCAAGCTTACGTATGACGTACTGCGGATCATCGCGGAGCAATTTTAGGGTCAGCATCGTAATTTATGTTTTAAATACAAAAAAGGACTGCGCGTCTTCAGTGAAGCGCAATCCTCGTTTTCCGTGTCAATTAACCGCTCAGTTCTCGAAAGGAACTACCGAAACGAAAGATTTGCTGTCTTTCTTGCGGGTAAACTTGACTGTTCCGTCAACAAGAGCATAAAGAGTATGGTCTTTGCCCATGCCGACATTGGTGGAAGGATTGTGGACCGTGCCCCTCTGGCGCACGATGATGTTCCCGGCCTTCACGACCTCACCGCCGAACTTCTTGAGTCCGAGTCGTTTGCTATGTGATTCACGACCGTTCTTCGAACTTGACTGACCTTTCTTATGTGCCATAATGTTTTCCTCCTGTTAAATTAAGCGATTGAGTCGATTCTGATCTGGGACAGTTTCTGACGGTGTCCGTTCAGTTTCTGGAAGCCTTTGCGGCGTATTTTCTTGAATACAAGAACTTTCTTGGCCTTGACGTCATCGGCGAGGACAGTGGCCTTCACGACTGCGCCGTCCACGTATGGAGCGCCTACCTTGACCGCTCCCTCATTGTCGATAAGGAGCACCTTGTTGAACTCAACCTGCTCGTCTTTCTTCGCCGAGAGACGGTTGCAGAAGATTGTCGAGCCGGCTTCGACCTTGAACTGATGGCCGGCGATGTCAACGATTGCGTACATCTTTTACAATAAACTCTAAAAGTTTCGGCCGTAAGCGTCCGCTCCCTGAGGCGGCCCTTTCCGGGCTCAGCGGCCATAATTATCAAACAGACTGCAAATTTAGGAATTCCTTTTCAATTCGCAAAGTCTTTCGCAAAACAAAATTCAGACGCCGGACGAAAAAAGGATCACTGCCCGGACATCAGTTTTGTTGCACACTTGCTGCGAAAATGACTATATTTGACTAACAAAAATGTTTTCCGATGAACTCTCCATTCATATACGACAACTACGTAACCGGCAAGGACTTCATAGGACGGAAAGAAGACTGCACGGTGCTCGGAAACCTGATAGCACAGGGAGAACACATAGCGCTGTACGACACTCCGCGCAGCGGCAAGACTTCTCTCATACAGCAGACCCTGTTCAACCTGAGAATCGCCGGGAAGCAATTCTCCGTCGGCCAGTTTTCCCTGATCAACATACGGAGCGTCAACGACTTTCTGCTCAGATACGGGGCCACGGCCATCAAAACGGTCGCCTCATCTCCCGACGAATACAGGGACATCATCGGACGGCATCTCGAAGGAACACATTTCATATTCGATCCTGCCCGTTACTCAGAGAACGGCTCCATTGTTTCGCTCAACTGGGACACCGACGGAAACGACATGGAAAGGATGCTGCGGCTCCCCCCGGCACTTGCGGAAGAAAGGGGCGTCACGATGCTCATGATCATGGACGAGTTCCAGAACATTGCCCTCACGGAAGACGGCGACGGGGTCTGCAGAGCGATGGAAAAGATGTTCGGCGAAACCGCAGGCGGACAGGGCTCGAAATGCAGCTTCATTTTCTGCGGATGCATGGTAAACGCCATGAAGACCATTTTCGAGGACAAACGTTTTTTCTACAGACAAGTCCAGCGATTCTCCCTCTCTCAGGTCAGCGAGAGGGACATAATAGAACATATAGTAAAAGGATTCCTGATAGGAGGCAAGATTGTAGAGCGCGAACTGCTTCTGGGCATGTGCAGGCTTTTCCGGAACCATCTCGGCTACATCAACCATTTCATCGCCGTATGCGATTCCATGTCCAAGGGATACATCGTGGAAAGTACCCTCATGGACGCGCTGGAAGCATTGCTCGCGATAAACAGACCCCGTTTTCTCTCAGTCATGAACGACCTTACCACTTATCAGGTCAATCTGCTGAAGGCGATTCTGGAAGGCGTCAACAGGTTTTCCTCTTCCGAAATCATTTCACGCTACGGCCTCAATTCCTCGGCAAACGTAAAAAGGCTCAAGGATGCCCTGGCGAAAAAAGAAATCGTGATTTTCGGCCCAGGGGACAGCGCGGTACTTGAAGACCCGCTTTTCGAGTACTGGGCGAGAAAATATTACTTCGAGATGGAACAGCCTTCAGCATAGTACAGGTAAAATCATTATGAACAAAAATATGTCCAAGAAAAAATTGGCCGTCCTTTCCGGAGCCGGCGTCAGTGCGGAAAGCGGATTCAGCACATTCAGGGACAATGACGGATACTGGGGACGCTACGACCCCATGGAAGTCGCGTCCGCCGAAGGATGGGAAAAAGACAGAAAGCTCGTGCTCGATTTCTACAATGATCTCCGCGCACAGCTTAAAGATGCGAAACCGAACAAGGCGCATCTTCTGATAGCCGGTCTGGAGAAGGATTATGACGTGAGCGTAATCACGCAGAACGTGGACAATCTTCACGAAAGGGCCGGGAGCACAAAAGTCATCCACCTGCACGGAGAGCTTACGAAGGTGCGTCCGGAACATGGAGCATACGACAGGGACTACTCCGAAAGCGAAGTTTTCGACATCGGATACGATGCCATACACATCGGAGACAAAGCTCCGAACGGAGAACAGCTCCGTCCGCACATCGTATGGTTCGGAGAGGCGGTGCCGAAAATCGAAAAAGCCATGGACATCGTGTCGGAATCGGACATCATGCTGATAATAGGCACCTCCCTGTCCGTCTATCCGGCGGCAGGGCTGTACCGCTATGCCAAAGCCGGCATTCCCATCTACATCATCGACCCGAAAGATGTGCCGGTCCGCGACCCGAGGATAGTCCACATACGCGACATAGCTTCGAGCGGAATGGAGAAATTCAGAAAAATTTTGGAAAACGGATGATTTGGCTTATCTTTGCCACGCAAATAAAAAGGGGGTGATACAGAAATGATTATTGTACCTATCAAAGAAGGCGAAAATATAGAAAGAGCACTCAAGAGATTCAAGAGAAAGTTCGAAAAGACCGGAACGATCCGTGAGCTTCGCGCGAGGAAGAATTTCGAGAAGCCTTCCGAGAGGAAGAGGATAAAGATGCAGAAAGCCATCTATGTCCAGCACCTCCAGCTTCAGGACGAACAGTAATCAGCCTGCACGGACACTGCTCCGTGGGCTTTGAAAAACCTATAATAGGCTGTGTCAGACGGGCACAGCCTATTTTGTTTCAGATGACAACAGAACATCGCCTCCATGAAAATGCTCAGACAGGACGACGGGACCGGCGGCAAGGACATCATCGGCAAGTACACCGCTGAAGAAGGTAAAGTCAGAAAAAGAAGACGGGGTGTCAGAATCACCATCCTGTCACTTCTGGGCGTGGTGCTGGTGTTCACGGCCGCAGCACAGGTAGTGCTGAATTCAGCCTTCCTTACAAAAACCGTCAACAACATGGCCGCCCGGTATGTGGACGGAGAAATCCATTTCGGCAGAATCCATGCATCGGCGTTCATGAGCTTCCCGAACCTCAAGCTCGACATATACGATTTCTCCATCACCTACCCCCATGAAAGGTTCGCGGCCTACGATTCTCTCTGGATAGCGAACAGGCTAAGGGAAGCAGGACGTCAGGAGAACGCGGACACATTGGCATACTTCCGTAAACTCAGCCTGTCCCTGGACTATCCGGAACTTCTAAGGGGGCGCTTCAAATTCCGCGAAATAAGTCTGGACAAGGCAAGGATATTCGCGCACAGGATGGACAGCAGCGCAAACTGGAAGCTGTTCAAAACAGGGAAGGACAGCAACGGCGGCGCCACGGAAGTCCCTCATCTGATTTTCAAAAAACTCAGCCTGACAGGAAATCCGCAGATTGTCTATTCTTCAGCTTCCGATTCTCTTTTCGCATCAATAAAGCTGGGCGACGCGGAGATGAACGGGCGGCTGGACATAAGAAAAATGAAAAAAGCGAGGATTCATTTCCGGATGGACAGCGTAGCGGTGGAGGGGCGCACGGCCGACGACACGCTTTCATTCATACTCGACAAGTTCAGCATAAAGGACAGAAAGGAGGTCTTCGACATCCGCGCCGACGCAGACTTCATGTTCTACTCCAATGCAGTCGGGGAAATAGATGTCCCGCTGGATATCAGTACGGAGGTCGCATTCCCGGAAAACAGCTACAAAACCATAGACATAAAAAAGATCCGGGCAAAAGCCGGCACAATCGACCTTAACGGAAACGCCGGGCTTGAAATGGGAGAGGACAGCAGCTATGTGAAGGCCGAACTTCTGATCGACTCCTGCCCGCTTCAGGAAACGCTGCGGAGCTTCCTTGCCGCCGCCTTTCCGGAAGTGATGAAGCTCGAAACAGATGCAGCCGTCGATCTGACCCTTCTCTGCGACGGCTGGTACATCCCCGCTAAAGCCGCCCTTCCCGAGCTTGTGGCCCAGATTTCAATTCCGGAATCCTCCGTGAACTTCACTGATTTTCCTGAAAAAGGTCTCATCGCCGCCGACATAAACGCTTCAACCGACAGCTACGGAAAGCTCAACGTCAGCATAGACAAACTTAAAGCCGAGATGACCGGTCTCTCCCTGGACATGAGCGGAACGGCGGACGACATCATGAGCGACGACCCTCTCATATCTCTCGACGTGCGTTCACATGCCAGACTTGACACGCTGGGGTATCTGCTTCCCGAAACAATAAAGGTCAGCGGCGACATCGATGCCGCCGTGAACGGCATGATACTGCTCTCGGACATGAGTCCGTACAACTTTTCGAAAGCCGACCTTGAAGGGTATCTGCGCAGTGACGGCATTTACTTTTCGGACGAAACCGACAGCATCTCGGCTTTTATCGGCAAAACCGACATACGGCTGCTGAAAGACGGAAGCGGAACTTCGCTCGGAGCGGAGCTGCTGAGCTTCAAGGGGACGGCCGACAGCTTGTATGCGGCCATAGGGAACACGATGTCCGTCCGCGGAAAAGGACTGAAGCTTTTCATGCAGAATGCGGAAAGCACGGTAAGCAACGAGTTCGGCACGGAAAGACATCCGATCATCGGCTCCATAGGGGCGAACACTCTCGCAATGGTTTCAGACGATTCCCTGTTCGTAGGTGTGAAAGGAATGTCCAACCGCTTCAGGCTGTCCGGGGCGGAGGAAGAAGGAAAACACATCCCTATTCTTGCGCTGAACAGCGGCGCGGAAGGAATCGCGGTAAGAAAGGACGTGAACAGGGCGGCAGTCAGAAACGCGGCGATGAACGTTTCCGCCATAATGCGCGGCACGGGACAAAGCCGGAAACGCAAGAACTTCCTGGATTCCCTCCAGAAGGTCTATCCCGGAATCCGGAGAGACTCGCTCATCCGTCATGTGCTCAGCACAAGGGAACTGCCCGACTATCTGAAGGAAAAGGAGTTCCGGGCACATGACATAGACATCCATGTCGGTGAATCCATAGCGAAATATATAAGGGACTGGACAATCAGCGGAAACGCCTCCATTTCAGAAGGCAACGTGATAAGCCCGTATTTCCCGCTGAAAAACACAATCGGAAATCTGTCCGGCAGCTTTGACAACGACAAAGTGGTGCTGGACAGCCTGACGCTCCGCTCCGGAAGTTCGGACATAAGCGCGGCAGGGCATATTTCCGGCCTGCAGAGAGCCCTGATCTCCAGAGGCATACTGGATCTGAAACTCAAAATCACATCGGAAAGAATCGACACGGACGAGCTCATCGCCGCATACAACAGCGGCATGTCCTACAGCAGGCCGGCGGAAGGAAAAGCGCTGGACGAACATATTTCCGATGAACAGTACATGGATGAGGTTCTCGACACCCGCAAGGAGGCGTCCGACACCTCGCTGTCACTGATAGTAATCCCGGCGAACATCCATGCGGACATTAGCCTTGAAGGTCATGGAATCAAGTATTCGGCGCTGCTCGTAGACTGGTTCGCTTCCGACATAACGATGCGTCAGAGAACCTTGCAGCTGACCAACACGGTGGCTTCTTCAAACATGGGAGACATCTATCTTGAAGGCTTCTATTCCACAAGGACCAAAGAGGACATCAGCGCCGGCTTCGATCTGAACCTGGTCGACATAACGGCGGACAAAGTCGTAACCCTGTTTCCGGCGGTCGACTCCATCATGCCCATGCTCAAATCTTTCAAAGGGATGCTTGACTGCGAAATGGCCGCCACCTCCAAGCTTGACGAGAGGATGAACCTCATGACACCTACGATAAAGGGCGTCCTGTCGATCAACGGAAGCGACCTGTCCATAGTGGAAGACGGCGGACTGAAGAAACTGGCGAAAATCCTGATGTTCAAGGACCGTAAAGTAGGAAGAATCAAAGACATGTCCGTACACGGACTGATTTCGGACAACAAACTTGAGATTTTCCCCTTCGTCATGGAAGTGGACAGGTATGTGCTGGCTCTCGACGGCACGCAGCACTTTGACCAGAATTTCAAATACCATTTCTCAGTGCTCAAGTCTCCCCTTCCCTTCCGTTTCGGCATAAATCTCTACGGCAATTTCGACAAGTGGAGGTACAAAGTCGGCAAGGCCAAGTACAAGAACGCCGATGTCCCCGTATTCACGGCCGAACTTGACGAAATGCAGGTCAATCTCGTGAAATCCATCCACAACATTTTCTCAAAAGGCGCTGAAATCGCCCTTCAGGAGAATGCCGGCGGCATAAGCTCCGTGGACAAGGCGAAGGACGCGGCCGGCTACAGCGCCGATTTCGACACGGGCGAGCTGGACAGAGAAGAAATGGAAGAATATGAGAAGACGCTCGAGGAAGAAGAACAGGAAAGCAATTAAAACGGAAATGTATGAGAAATTCCTTTGAATATATAGAAGTGACCTTCCGGCTGACGCCGTTTTCCGAAGAAAACGCCGAGATTCTGGAGGCAGCTCTCAGCGACCTCCCCTACGAGTCGTTCATGTTCGGAGCGGACGCCGACGGGAACGGGACACTCAAGGCCTACATTCCCAAGGCAGACTACAGCCCCCACAACCTGAAGGCCGCCGTGTCGGGACTCACCTTTGCGGTCACATATTCCGCATGCATGATTCAGGGAGAGGACTGGAATCAGGCCTTGGAGGACAGCCTGAGGCCCTTTGAAGTCGGGGACAGAGTCCGGATAGTGACCGTAAACGGCAATTCCGACAGCGGAGACAGCAAGGACGACATCCGAGACAGCAAGGACCGCTACGAGATAAGAATCAGGCCCAACATGGCTTTCGGCACGGGACAGCATGAGACTACAAGAATGATGATAGAGAACATGCTGGCCTATGAGGACGAAATAAAGGACGGCATAGTCATGGACATAGGCTGCGGCACCGGAATACTCGCCATTCTGGCGGCGGAAATGGGGGCGGTGCACAGCTACGGCATAGACATCGATGCCGTGGCAGCCCAGTCAGCTGCCGACAATGTCCGGCTCAACGGCATGGAAGGCCGTGTGCGGGTCATGTACGGAGACGCTTCACTGCTTCAGAGGGAAAGCTATGACTTTCTTCTGGCAAACATCCACAGGAACACCCTGATGCAGGACATGGAGACTTACTCGCAATCCCTCAGACGCCCGGGGAAGAGGTACAGCACGGGCATCTCTGACGGAGGAGTCCTTGTATGCAGCGGATTTTACGAATCCGACTCTGCGGACATCGTGGCCGCCGCCGAGGCTTCAGGCCTGAAAAAGGAGCATGAGAGGAAAGACGGCGAATGGGCATGCCTAAGTTTCAGGCATGGCGATTTTTAATTTTTTATAGCTATCTTTGCATTCCCTATCCGGACTCAGAAAACGGCAGCTTCCCAAGGCCGTTTTCGGTGACGGGCCTCTGTTACGGCCTTCCGGTAGGTTTTGCGGGTGTGTTGAAATTGGTAGACAAGCCAGACTTAGGATCTGGTGCCTTTGCTGCGTATGGGTTCGAGTCCCTTCACCCGCACAGGAAACCCCTCACAATCTTCCGATTACGAGGGGTTTCCTTATTTAAAGAGTACTTAAGGAGTACTCCTGCTTTCCTGCATGACGCAAGCTGCCGTCAAGGCAGCGTTATCGTCAAAGGATAGGCACCGTCACTGAGATATCCGTACTGGAAAGTCGGCAGACAATATACGGGATAAAGCTGCAGCACCTTGTCGGACAACTTACGGTTTTCCGCATTGAAGGAAGAGAAATCTCTTCCCCACTGATACTCTCCGGGATAGTAGGCGTACGCAGGATACAGTGCATTGACAAGCATCCCTGTCCTGAACGGGTCATACGTGATGTTTCCGGCGGCATCGCACTTGAACTGCACATAAGCCGGAGGATTGGACATCCAGCCGTTTGCGGCATACTCTTCGGCGATGAGCCCCTCCGAATACGGATCCGTCACTCTGTATATCTCCGCTTCCTCAGCACGGTATATGTCGGCCTTGTAGGGTTTTTCAAAAATGCAGCTGTCGAAGAAATCGCATTTCCCGAGATACCTGAAAGTAAGCTTACGCTTCACGGAGACGACGGTCTGCACCCTCTCGGAAGGACTTGCCTTGCCGTTGATGGTAAGACGCAGACGGTAGAGCCCGTCGATGGACAGTCTGTCGAGGTCTGAAAAGCGTATCTGCGCATATGCGGTGTATGCCCCGTCAGGGAACATAAGATCAGGAGTCATGAACGAAAAGATACCGTTCGGATCGGAAGTCTTCCATACGGGGTCCGAGGAGCCTTCGGGCGAAGTATCGTACTCAAAAGAAATGCTTACCAGCGGATCGGACAAAGACTCGCGGTTTACAGGAACCAGAATCCTGTTATTGTCATCCGCACTCACTTCCACATTCAAAACTCCGGCATTGAAAGCGAAACCGTCGCCTCCGTCGTAGATCGTGCCCTTCTGCTCATCGTCGCATCCGACGGCCGCTGCCGCCGCGACAGAAAAAAGCAATATTTTCCTGAATAAAGATTTCATCTCTAAAATATTGAATTCTGATTCTTTACTGTCTGTACGGATTCTGATCCTCCGGCCCGATGGCAGGGTTGTTGTCAATCTCGGCCTGCGGGATCATCATTATGCATTCGATGAAATCGGCAGGGAAATTCCTGTATTCCGGATATTTGCTCAGGACATTGACGTGGTTGGTCTCCTCGCCGTTGACAACCCAATATCTCGTCCATCCTTTTGCAAGACGGAGAATATCATATATACGTCCGGACTCTCCCCAGAGCTCGATGCGTCTCTGCAGAAGAATTTCGTCCAGAAGCGTCTGCACCGTACCTGTCGATGCAAAAGTCTGCTCCGAACCGGTAAGAGACGCAATCCTTGCACGATAGCGGGTATCCCTGCGCGATCCGACCGCCATGAGGTACTCTTTCGCCTTGTCATATTGCTCCAGACGGCAGTAAGCCTCGGCAGCTATCAGATAAGCCTCTTCCAGGCGCATGAAGATGTAATCTCCCAGATTGGCTTTCTGATCCGCCCATTGGAACTTATGCTGGCAATAGTCGATGTTGGCTCCGTAATTCCATTCGGACCTGGGGAAACCGATGTTCCCGTTGAACCATGTCAGCCTGACGTCCGTATCCGGAATCTGGCTGTAAAGCCAGTTGCTTATGCACTTGGGAGATTCCGCGGCATAATACACATCGGTACATGCATCCATCATGGAGAAGAACGAAGCATATACGGTACTCTGATCGGTCTGGACGGCGGCTCCCCACATCACGGAACTTGAAGAGACGGAATTGAACGGTGTGGAACCTGTCTTCCAGGTTCTGTCAGCATTGTTGAACGTACCTTTGACTACCGTCGCATCCTCTCTGCTCAAAAGCGTACGGCCCGGCTTTGACATGGCAAGCTCGGCATACTCTCCGGCCGTCTGCCAATCGTTCCGGACAAGGGCGACTCTGGCCTTAATCATGGCCGTCGAGTACAGATCCAGATTGGTTATGTCCTGCTGGGACACACCGCTCTCCCTGAAAAGGGCGATGGCGGTGTCAAGGTCCGCATCGATCTGCGCATATACCTCTTCAACCGTTCCTCTGCCTTTCCCCTTGGACTCGCTCCCCGTAGGTTCCGTATATACGGGAACTCCCGGCAATGTCTCATGTCCGACGTATGTCTGCTGGAAAGACTGGATAAGCATGAAGTAAGAAAAGGCACGGACCGCGTAAGCCTGAGCCGTCACATTGTCGATGGCACTTCTGCTTCCTTCCGCATCAGGCGCCGCCGCTATGATATAGTTGGCGTTGCTGATCAGTTCATAGAAATATGTCCATGTGAAATAGCTGCGCCAGATCTTGCTGGTGTATCTCTGCCGCATCTCGTAGTTATAGTCTCTCCAGAACCATCCCGGTCCCTGAGCCTCCTCGACCATGTCCTCGCCCATGAGATCGGCGGCAAGGATGACCGCCATGTTTCCAAAGCATTGATGGGCGTTCGCGGTAACGAAGTCAAGCCTCCTGTACATGGAGGCATAGATGCCGTTCATGGCCACCTCCATTCCTTCGGCATTTTTCAGCACAGTATTCCTGTCAAGCTGATCCGACGGAGAGATCTCCAGACGATCGGAGCAGGACATGACTGAAAAGGCCAACGCCGCCGCTGCAATATATCCAATTGTTTTCATATTCTAAAACTTGATGTCGACACCGAGACTTACCGTTCTGGACGGAACATAGGAGTATGACGTTTCCCCCGAAAAACTCTGCTGAGGGTTCATGCCGCGCAACGAAGTGAAAGTCCACACGTTGTCTGCCGCCACATATACTCTCGCGCTGCCGAGTCCGGCCAAAGACACTATCTTGGAAGGAACGGCATATCCCAATGAAAGGCTTTTGACAGAAAGATATGACGCATCTATCAGGAACCTGTCCGAATTGACGGTGGACAGGCTCGATCCCGCTCTGGGCACATCGGTCAGTTCGCCCGGAGAAGTCCAGCTTCTGAGAGCGTTGACATGATATGTCTGTCCGACAAACGACGGCTCCATAAGGTTGCGGTACACGGAATCATAAACTTTGCCGCCGATTGACCAGGAGAGAAGAGCGGAGAAATCCCATGACTTGTAATTCAGAGAGGTGTTGAACGAGCCGTACACATCAGGAATTCTGCTGCCGAGAATGTATTTCGAAGCAGAGGCCGCCGTGGCATCATTGGTCACGTACTCGCTGCCCTCGACCATTTTTCCGTCAGCATCTGTCCTGTAGGCATAGTACAGCTGCTCGCCTGTGGCAGGATCCACACCGGCGCTCCTGGACATATAGAACGAGTTGATTTCCTCGCCTTTACGTATCAGAAAAACTCCGTTGAGTATGTCATCGTTGCCCGATCCCGTCAGCGAGAGCACCTTGTTCCTCAATGTGGAGGCTATGAGCGTCACATTCCAGCTGAAATCTTTTTCCGTAAAGATGTCGGCTCCGAGAGTCACGTCAAATCCGGTGTTGCGGATGCTTCCGACATTGGCGTTGTAGCCCGGGAATCCGAGAGAAATGGCAAAGGGATATTCCAGAAGCAGATCGGATGTTTTACGGGAATACCATTCCACGGTTCCGGAAAATCTTTTCAGGAACCTGAATTCAGTTCCGACATTCAGATTGGCATTCTTCTCCCAGGTTACGTCACCGTTTTCCACGGACTCCATGACCGCTCCGGAGTGGCTGCCGTTGGACCAGGCCATGTTGTACAAAGCCTGCCATGCGTAGTAAGATCCGATGTTGTCATTTCCCTGAACGCCGTAGCTTGCCTTGAGAGTGATGTTGTCTATCCAGTCATATTCCTTGAGAAAATCCTCTTCGGAGATTCTCCATGACGCGCCGGCCGACCAGAACAGGCCGTTTCTGTGGTTCTTCTTGAAACGGGACGAGGAGTCGGACCTTCCGCTGGCGGAGAAATAGTATCTGTCCTTGTAATCATAGTTGAGTCTGAACAGATACGACTCGATTGCATAGTTGTCGGCCATGGAATCCGCACCGGTGATGTTGGAGCCCAGCGAGAGTTCGTCATAACCGGGGAAAACAAAGCCCGTCCTCTGCCCTGCCAGATACCTGTAGTTGTAATGGTAGTACTCATGTCCGGCCATCACATCCACATCACCGAAGGAGAAATCCTTTTTGTAGGAAAGCAGCTGATTCCATGTGTAGCTCATCATCCGGCTGTTCTCCTTGGTGAGGCGTCCCGTACCCGCGGCGTTTCCGTTGTAC
>CAYTYL010000012.1:10345-14389 GCA_964441715.1 uncultured Muribaculaceae bacterium | reverse complement strand
TACGGATTGTACATGGTGGTGCGGTAATCATTGACATTGTCAGCTCCAAGGCCGGAGGTGAATGAAAAAGCACCGTGCCGCAAGACCAGAGAAGCCCTCAGACCGATATCGTCCGACATGGTGTAGTAGTTGTCATCATACAAGGTAGCTATGCTGTTGCGGTTGTTCTGCGCCCCTGCAGGACGGGAGTTTCCGTAATCGAACACCCTTCCCCCATCCGACATGACGTAAGATCCGTCGGTATTCCTCTCATAGACAGGATATATGGGAGCCATCATCATGGCCGAATACCAGACATTGGAGTTCGTTCCGCCCTCCGCACCGAGAAACTGGCTTTTGGAGTTCGAATAGTTGACGCTCGCATTGAAGTCCATCCATTCCTTCGGCTTGAAATCAGCGCCCACCCTCATCGTATATCTGGTGAATCCGGTGGTCTTCAACGTACCGTCTTCGTCCAGATAGCTCAGGGACGCGTTGTAACGGGATTTGGCCGAGCCGCCGCTGAACGAGGCCTCATACTCCTGACGTATGGGAGTATCGGCCATGGCTTCGTCAAGCCATTTGTCATTCCATTTGAGACGGGCCTCGGGAACGATTTTACCGTTTCCGTCAAAAAGTTCCGACACATTCCTGTCAAAAGGATTGTAAACGCCATCGGCGCCCAGTATCAGAGTTGACAGATATCCGGGAGCGGACTGCAAAGCCGCAGCCGGAACATAACCTTCCGTATAGACAAGATCATTGTATGAAAGCGCGTACATGTGTTCCATGTACTGGCGGGCGTTCATGGTCTTGTATGAGGGGATGGCTCTCGACACCACGCCCACTTTTGTCTTGAACCCGACCGAAAGGGACTCGCCGTTGTCGGCCGCTCCCGTGGTGATGAGTATCACTCCGTTGGCACCGCGCGCACCGTACAATGCACCGGCGGAAGCATCCTTCAGAACGGAAATGCTCTTTATGTCATCGGCATTGATGGAGTTGAGGTTGCCGTCGAAAGCGACTCCGTCCACCACAATGAGCGGAGAATTGGAGGCATTGATCGAGCCGAACCCTCTGATGACGATTCCCGCGCCGCTTCCGGGCTGACCTGAGGCGGATGTCGCGACAAGTCCGGACACCTGTCCGTCCAGCGCCCCCGTGATGTCGGAAACAGGCCTGTCTTTAAGCTTGTCTCCTTTGATTACTTCAGCGGAGCCTGTAAAAGTCTCCTTTCTTGCGGTGCCATAGGCAACCACAATCGCGTCACCGAGAATCTCGATATCAGGTCTCATGGCAACATCCAAACGGCCCGGAGACTTCACCACCACATTCTCGGAAATCATTCCTATGCAGGAAAACCGGAGGGTATCCCCTACGGCAGCCTTTATGGAATAACGTCCGTCCATGTCGGTAACGGAATGTTCTTTACCGTTAAGGATGGCAACTCCCGGCAGGGACGCATCCTTCCCGGCCTCGGAGACTGTTCCAAAAACAGTCTGCGCTTCGGCAGAGGCCATAGCTATGACCGCCGCCAGAAGTGCAGAAAAAAATTTTTTCATCTGAAATATGAGATGATCGTGATTGAACTTACTCTTTGATGCAGCGTACAGCCGAACCGTAAGACCTGTTGAGGACAGACTCGCTGGCGGGATTGCCGAATGCAAAGATTTCCAAAAGAGCCGTGGTGTTTGACACATCGGCGGTATTGTAGATGGCGCTTCCGCCTGTCGAACTTATCTCACCGGAATTGGCATCTCTGTTGCCGCTCAAAGGGAACCACCATTCGCGATCGGAACCTGCAGGCCTGTACCTGAAACCGATGCTTTCTTCTTCGGAGTTTTCTATGAACCAAGGGTAACTGGGGTCATACGCTCCGGAATCCCTCAACGACCCCGCCTTCTTATACAGCTTCCTGAATCCCCATGGATCACCTCCCCCGGGGACCTTCCAGCCGGACGGGCATGGATCATACTTGGTCTTCAGTCCGGAAACACCGCCCCAGAGATCGTTGTTCTGAAGCGCAGCCTCATCCGTAAGCCAGTCGACGACCGGCCATGAAGAAGACGGTGCCCAATAGAACACATCGGGATGCTCAATCGAAGTACGCAGGTTGTCCGTGACATGATCTGCATAGACGGGTCTTTCCTCAGTCTCGATATAAACTTGATTGCCGTCGATGTCATAAAGCTTGGTTGATGTCACGGACACGACACCGTCGCCTCCGGTGAACGGATCTTTTCTGCCCCACTGGTACATAAATCCGATGGCTTTGTCCGAATTCTTGGCGGCCGAAGTGGCGCCGAGGTTTCTGTCCAGGAAGTAATAAGTTCCTTTATCCCCTCTCCATTCCATGGCATTGGCGGCAGGATCATCTTCAGTAACCCACACATGCCAGCTCCATACGATGGTCGTATCCTTCCTCGCAGCTACGACCGCATTGCCGGTCTTGCCGGGAGCGAGGACCACGACGATGACTTTGTCGTCACCGTTTCCGGACACGGATCTGATGAGGCCCGGATCATCCTGCCACACGAGAGAAGCGTTGTTGAAGTCCAACTCGTCGGTGGAGTTTCCTTCCACACCTTTGATGGTCAATGTAGAACCGGGTCTCACCATGTAGCTGTTGGCGGCATCGGCGGTAGTGGAGGACTCCACTATGGCGAGAGTGACATCCAGTTTGGCGGACCTGTTGCGGGAATCTGTCACCGTCAATGTGAAGGACAGCGAAGAGGTAACCGCAGAAGGTGCAGTCACCTTGACTACGCCTGAGGTGTTGCCTTCAGCAGGCTCGAACGATACGGTCCATCCGCCGGTGACATCAGAAACTTCTCCCTTTATGTCTCCGGACGTCGCGCCGCTTATGGCGACATTCAGACTGAAAGTGCCCGAAGGTCTGACAGCCATCGACCTGATATCGGAAGTCAGAGCCACGGTAAGAGGATTGGACTCCGCCACATTGACGGAAGTCTCCGCCGTTGTCCTGCGGCTGTTGGCAGGATCGCTCACGGTGAGGGTCACCGTTACGGGCGTGCCGTCGGAAAACTCCGGAGCATCGAACTCCACGGAGCAGTCCTGATAGTCGGCAGTAGCCTGTACGGTTACTTTGGCATCAGATGACGAGGATGTCGCAGACAGCGACAGCTCGGCCCCCTGGATGTTGGAAAGGGTGAACGGAAGGGACAGATGTTCTCCGGGAGCGCAGGAGAATGACTCCGAAGAGAACCTTGCCACAAGATCGCCCTGCGAAGGCTTGGGCTCCTCCGAAGATTTGCTGCAAGCGGCAATGACAAAAACGCTGAGCAGCGTGAAAAGTACTTTTTTCATGCCAGTTGATATTTATTGATAAGAATTAATCGTAGCTGATAAGGCCGGCTATTCTTTGATGCACCTGACAGGGAGTTCATATCCGAATGTCATCCCTGACCAATATGAATGGCTGGACGGTGAAATAGATGTCGAGTATCCCCTGAAGTTTTCGGGATCAGCCGAAGCGGACCAGACTTTTCCGCAAGGCCAGGTGGTACCTACGCCATGGTCGTAATAATTGAAGAATTCTCCCTGACTCGGCCAGAAGAAGGTCTTTCCGTCAATGGTGACGTTCCAACCGACCATATTGGTATTGGCCGTTGAAGAGTCGTCCTTGTATGCCTTCGCAAATTTCACAGAACTGCTGCTCCAGAAAGTAAACGCGGCGATCGGGGGAACTCTCCAGCCTGCAGGGCAGGGATCGTATTCAGTCTTCTTTTTGGACGTTCCGCCCCAATAGTCCTTGAAAGCCGCCTGGTCAAGACTTGAATATCTGGTCGTCACCCATGAATAGTATCCGCCGCTGACTCCCGTATAGTGGGTAAGAGGATTGGCTATGGCCGTCTCGGTATTGTCAACTACAGCAACCGCCGTGAGAGTTCTTTCCACCGCTTTGCCGGAGATGTCATACATTGTCTTCAGACTGTCGCCAAAGGCAGAGCCTGCGAAAGCATCCTTCCTGCCCCACTGGTAGAAGTTGCCATGGACGGCGTCAGTGCCGCTTTTATTTGTGAGAGCGCCGAGATTTCTGTCCAT
>CAYTYL010000012.1:229-10335 GCA_964441715.1 uncultured Muribaculaceae bacterium | reverse complement strand
TGTCCATGAAAACATAGGTGGTTTCGGTATCGCCGCCGGCATAGGTCCAGGACATTGTGTTCTGATCGGGATCATAATCGGTCACCCAGAAGTCCCAGCTCCACACGACCGCGTTTTTTTCGGTAGCCGCAATCACGGCATTGCCGGAAGCTCCGTCCTTGAACTTGGCATACAAATGCTGCGAATCCACAAATATGGAGTCGGTAAGGCCGACCGCATCCTGCCATATCAAAGATGCTCCGTCAAACGTCAGCGCATCATCGGACACAGGCTTCACGACATCGATACGGGCAAGCGCACCCGGCTTGACTATGAACGAGTTGGCGCTCTCGCTGAATATCTGAAGTTTGGAAGAAGCGGATGCTTCGAATTTGTACGATGTCTCCGCAATTCTGGTATCGTTTCCCGTTCCCCTGACGGAAAGAGAAACCTCGAACCTGGAATCGGCGAGGACGAATTCGGGAGCGGAAACGATGACGTTGCCGGAATAAGAGGCTGAATCTATCTGAAGACCTGCCTTGAAAACAGCATCTGTGCTGCTGACCGTATATTCAAGCTCCTTTCCTGAAGCATGCTGCACCTGGAAAGGGATTTTAACCGTCTGACCATCAGTGATGTCATAAGACTCCGAGACTTCAACAGAGGGAGCGAACTCCAGTTCTTTGAGGCTGTCCTTCCCGCAGGAGACGACTGCTGCTCCGCCTAGCACCGATAAAGCTAGGCCTACCAAAACAAAATGTTTCATAAGCATTAATGATAAACTATGTACTACGTACTAACCTTTGCTCTGCAAGTCATGACACATATGTACGGTCGGAAAAACACATAAGCAACCGAATGCCGATGACTATTTAGCAAACATACTAAAATTTTCGTTCTTTGTTTACCATTAAGCCAAAAAGTGATTAAAATTTTTGGAGATGCCGCTTTTGACATGCATACGGCTGATCCATTGATCGAAAAAGTGCCGGTCTAACGTATCGTGACCCTTGTAACACCTTCGGGTCCGGGCGTCCACACGCAATACTGCGCAAACACCTCATCAAGTTCCCTGCGGATGGCAGCGGAAAGCACTCCGTCGCCCACTCCATGGATGAAATCCACATGGCGTCCTCTGTGCTTCAGGTTCGAACGGAGAATCCTACGGAAGCAGTCCATCTGAAAATCGAGAGCCGCCCATTCCGGCACCGAGTCTCCCCCTGGAATCTTCTCCAGATGAAGGTCCACCTGCAGATCCCCGACATATTTATGCCGTACCGGGGCATCCTTGACAGTGTTCTTCTTCTCGGGTACGGAAGCCCGCAACTCATGATCTTCCATGTAATTGACCGGAAGGAATTCACCGAAGCCGGCTTTGAAGACAAGGCCGTCCATCTCAAGTTCGCAACCCTTTTCACCGACCGACACTACCGCCGCAATGTCATTGGAATCCATCATCCTGACCTTCTGTCCTTTGGCAAAAGGCGGCTCACATGACTTCCCTGCTCTCTTCTCGTCACGTCCGCCCGACGGCTTGCGCGAATGCTCCTTCCGCGGCACAGTCTGTCCCTGCGCCGCCGGTGCCTCCGCGAACTTCTTCTTCACGGCCTTCAGTTCCTTAAGATCGTTAAGTTTCATCAGCTTCCTTAGTCTCTGCAAATATATCTCCGTTTTGTGTCATTTCCATTTTTTGCCGTTCATTATAAAGATTAATGTAAGCTTATAATTCACTATATTCGAACAAGAATTCTTAAATTGCAGAAATGAAATCATAATCAATAATCAATAACCATGACAAAGAAACTTATCGCAATCGCCATTATCCTGAACTCATTCGCCGCGATGGGATGGGAAAGGGAAAAAATATGGCCGGAAGGAAAGATGCCGCATCCGCAGGACGGACAAATCGCCGCGATGACGGACGAATTACGAGAACCCGGATTCGACCCGGCCGCGCACCGCACAGCCTATCTGGAATGGTTCGACGCGCCGGATGCAAGCGTGAAGAACGGCTCATGCATGATTCTGCTCTCAGGAGGGGCATACAACAGCTGCTGCGATGTTGAATACATAAAATATTGGAGCGAAAGACTGACCGCGGAAGGCGTGCAATGCGTCAATCTCGTTTACAGGACCCCGAGACCCGTAGGGCTTCCGGTATATCAGAGCGCTTGGGAAGACGGACAGCGCGGAGTGCGGATGGTCCGCAGCGAAGCCGAAAAGAGAGGATTCGATCCGGAAAAGATAGGAGCGGTCGGCATGTCCGCAGGCTCCCATCTCGCCCTGCTGCTGGCCACAAGTTCACAGACCCCGGCATACGACAAAGTGGACGAACTGGACGACATTTCCTGCCACATCAACTGGGCCATAGCCCACGCTCCGGCATACGTGACGACAGACGGAGACAGCGGGACACCGTCCACCAGACAAGGGTACGGACCGGACGTGAAGATCAGCGACGTATTCAAATTCGACTCCAAGACCTGCCCGGTAAGTTTCCACCACGGCGGCAATGACCAATACTCCCCCATCGGTTCCACACTCATATACAGGCAGCTGCGCAGAATGGGCATACCGGCGGAGCTTCATCTGTATGCGGACAAAGGCCATGGAATGTTCGGCTTCGAGAGAGGCATCGAATTCATGCGCCAGATGGGATTTCTCGGCGAGGTCGGCGATGAAGTTCCGCTGATGGACCGTTACCCCGACGACAATGCAAGAGGAGAATACGTAAAGGAAAACATCTGGCCGGAAGGCAAAACTCCGGACCAGCAGGAGAATCAGTGCGAACCGTACATTGAGTGGCACATCCCCAAGACCCTTAAGACCAAAGCCATACAGATCATCTATTCCGGGGGCGCATATCTCCGCAACGACCCTGACGGCTACGAAGCCGCCCCTGCAAGACGCTATCTGAACGAGAAAGGCATGACGGTGGTCACCATGAAATACAGGACCCCGAGGCCCGAAGGACTCGCAAAGCATACCACCGCATGGGAGGACCTCCAGAGAGCCATACGCATAGTCCGCTCCGAAGCGGAATCCAGAGGGCTGGATCCGGACCGGATAGGCATCATGGGATGTTCGGCAGGAGGCCACCTCACGCTCATGGGGGCCACTTCCTCCAGGCATCAATCATATCTGGCAATCGATGAGCTGGACAAGCTGCCATGCAATGTCCAGTGGGGCATAGGCATCTATCCGGCATACGCTCTCACGGACGGGCTCGAAAACGGCAACTCCACCGGCGGGAACGATGACAGCGCTGTACTGGCGCCGGAGTTCAGTTTCGACCTTGACACCGCACCCATGCTTTTCGTCCACGGAGACGCAGACTCATGGGCGGCCATGAATTCTGTCAAGGCATGGGAGAAGCTGCGCGCCATGGGCATCCAGAGCGAACTTCACACTCTCGCCCTCAGACCTCATTGTTTCCAGCGCACGGCAAGTCCCGGAACGGGAAGCTATACCTATCTCGACCGCATCTGGGAATTCCTTTCCGAGAAAGGATTCAACCGATAGACCGGCATCATCCCGGCCTTGGGAAGAATGACCCTCGCCGCATGGAGGAATGGATGTATTTGGAAATCCGGAAACTTCGACCCAACTTTGCGGGATTTCTAAACAGACTGAGTTTATGGAGATAAGGCTTTCCGACCATTTCACCTACGGCAAACTGATGAGATTCACTCTTCCGACGGTCGGGATGATGATTTTCATGTCCACTTACAGCATAGTGGACGGCTTTTTCGTTTCCAATTATGCCGGAAAGATTCCGTTCGCCGCACTTAATCTGATATATCCGTTCCTGATGATACTCGCCTGCGTGGGATTCATGTTCGGAACAGGAGGCACCGCCATCGTAACGCGGCTGCTCGGACAAAGGGAAGAGAAAAAAGCGAACGAAGTATTCTCCATGCTGGTCTATTCGGCAATCGCGATTGCGGTTGTCCTGTCCCTCTTCGGCTTTGTCTTCGTCAGGAAAATCAGCATCCTTCTCGGAGCCTCCCCCGACATGGTGGACTGGTGCGTAAGGTATGCACGCTATCTGCTCGCTTCACTGCCGGCAATGGTTCTGCAGTATCTTTTCCAACCGTTCATGATAGCGGCCGAACGTCCCAAACTGGGTTTCTATGTCACTCTTGCCGCAGGACTTTCGAACATCATCGGAGATGCCGTCCTCGTAGGCGCACTGGGAATGGGACTCGACGGAGCGGCCATCGCCACCGTCATCAGCCAATGTCTGGGCGGAGGAATTCCGCTTGTGTTCTTCCTGAGGAAAGGCAACGGGACGGTCCTCAGGATAGGAAAACCTACAGGACAGCTGAAATTCCTTGGAGAAGCCTCGATAAACGGTTCGTCGGAACTTCTGTCCAACGTATCCGCATCCGTGGTGAGCATGGCGTACAACTTCCAGCTGATGAAATATATAGGAGAGGACGGAGTGGCTGCCTACGGGACCATCGCATACATAACGTTCATATTCGTGGCGATTTTCGTGGGCTATTCGCTGGGAGTCGCGCCCGTGATAGGTTACAATTACGGTGCGCAGAACTACAAAGAACAGAAAAACGTATTCAGAAGAAGCCTGCGCCTCGTCACCGCCGGAGCTGTGCTCATGGTGGCTGTCTCACAGATTCTTGCCGGCCCGCTGTCCATGCTGTTCGTGGGATACGACGTCGAACTGGAAAGACTTACCGAACATGCGTTCCGCATCTACAGCATTTCATTCCTTTTCTGCGGATTCAACATCTATGCTTCCTCGATGTTCACGGCATTGAGCAACGGGGTGATTTCCGCGGCCATATCCTTTTTCAGGACTCTGATATGCGAGACGGCTACGGTGATGCTGCTGCCGGGACTCTTCGGCATCGAAAGCATCTGGTACTCGATCATAGTGGCAGAGATCGTAGCATTGAGCCTTTCGGCCCTGTTCGTAATCAGAAACGGGAAAGCTTACGGATATATGTAGAACGCCATAGGCCATCATTTGTTTAAAATTGACCGCACATGAAAAAAGACAGAAAAGACATACTTCTGAAAAATGTATTTCTCGACGGACGGAACAGGAACATCCTGATCCGGGACGGAAAGTTCGAGGGCTTGGACGTACCAGATTCCACGGAAGCGGAAACGGTCCTGGATGCGGAGGGTGCGGCAATCCTGCCTGCATTCTACAACACACACAACCATGCCGCAATGACTCTGCTCATGGGATATGCCTGGCCATACGAGGACAAACTTACCGATGACGACATAGAGAAAGGCAGCAGAATTGCCGTCGAAGAGATGATAAACGGAGGAAGCGTTTTCTTCAACGACATGTACTTCGGGATTGAACGGACGATAAAGGCGGCTGACGAATCCGGCATGAGGGCTTGCATCGGAATAACCGTCATGGAGAACCATTCAAAAGCCGTGGAAGAAGAAAAGCGCAGTTTCGTGGAAAACTGGAAAGACCCCAGCGGAGGCAGAATCCAGCTGGCGATCGCTCCTCATTCAATATATACCGTCGGCAAGGAAAAGCTCATTCGCAGCGCGGAATGGGCACGCAGATACGGGCTGAAAATCCATATCCATGTGTCGGAAACCATAACCGAAGTAAGAGACTGCATAAGAGAACACGGCACCACCCCCGTGAGGTATCTCGACTCGACAGGCCTGCTGGGACCCGACGTCATCGCGGCGCACTGCGTCCATGTGGACGAGGAGGAGTGGGACATCCTCGCGAAACGAGGCGTGACCGTAAGCCACTGCCCCTGCTCCAACATGAAGCTCGGAAGCGGCAGATTTCCTTATGAAAAGGCTATCCGTTCCGGAGCAAGGATAACTCTGGGCACTGACGGGTGTTCTTCCAACAACAACCTGGACATGAGGGAGGAGATGAAGTTCGCGTCTCTGCTCGCCAAGGCCGTCGGAGAAGGTGAAGGAGAACGCCTGGAGAACTTCGGAGATCCGTCTCTGCTCCCTGCAGGCGAAATTCTGAAATGGGCCTGCCGCAACGGTGCCGAAGCCTTCGGGATAGACGGAGGTGTGATTGCCGAGGGCAAGGCGGCCGACTGCATACTGGCGGACATGAGAAGCGCCGACATGTCCCCCTGCCACAATCTGATTTCAAACTGGGTGTACTCCGCTTCTACCGCCGACATCCGCGCCGTGATATGCGACGGCAGGATTCTGAAAAGCAGGCTTTCCTGCCATTTGGTAAATTAAATATCATTTTCTAACTTGCGGCTCATTTTTTTCAATACTCATGGAACCTCTAAAGCATGAATGCGGAGTCGCGATGATCCGACTGAAAAAACCGCTGAAGTACTACCAAGGGAAATACGGCACTTGGATGTACGGCCTCAACAAGCTGTATCTTCTTATGGAAAAGCAGCACAACAGAGGACAGGAAGGCGCCGGATTGGCCTGCAACAAGATGAACGCCCTTCCCGGAGAAGAATACATGTTCAGGGAAAGGGCTCTGGGGAGCGGAGCCATTACGGAAATCTTCACCAACGTACACAAAAACTTCGAAGGTGTTCCGCAGGACAAGCTTGAAAACGCCGAATGGGCCGAACTGAACCTGCCCTACGCAGGGGAAATCTACATGGGGCATCTGCGATACTCCACAACCGGTAAAAGCGGGCTTGCCCACGTTCACCCCTTCATGAGGAGAAACAACTGGAGAGCCAAGAACCTGTGCATCTGCGGCAACTTCAACCTTACCAACGTGGATGAAGTTTTCGCGGACATTGTCTCCAAAGGGCAGCACCCCAGAATCTACAATGACACCTACATCATGCTCGAGCTCCTCGGGCACAGGCTGGACAGAGAAAGCGAAAGGCTTTTCGTACAGGCCAAGGAAAAGGGTCTGGAGGAGATGGCCATAACCCGATACATCGAGGACAACATAGACATCTGCAACGTCCTGAGGACATCGACCGCCAAATTTGACGGCGGGTACATGCTCTGCGGTTTCACGGGAAGCGGAGAAATGTTCGCAATGAGAGACCCGTGGGGAATACGTCCCGGTTTCTGGTACGAGAACGACGAGATTCTCGTCGTCGCTTCGGAGCGTCCGGTCATACAGACCACCTTCGAGCTTGAAACCGATCAGATCCACGAGCTCGGCCCCGGCCAGGCCCTCACGGTGCACAAAAACGGAGAAGTCAAACTGACTTCCATTCTGGAGCCGAAAGAGTACAAGGCCTGCTCTTTCGAAAGGGTCTACTTCAGCCGCGGCTCTGACAGGGACATCTACAAAGAGCGCAAAGCACTGGGCGAACAGCTTACCGAGCCCATCTCCAAGGCGGTCGGCGGAGACCTCAAGCATACGGTCTTCAGCTTCATCCCCAACACGGCGGAAGTTGCCTTCTACGGCATGATAGACGGTTTCAAAAAGAAGATGAACGAGCAGAAAGTCAACGAGATATACGACCTTGTACACGATCATGTCCCGGACAGGGAAGAAATCAGAGACATTCTGAAGGATGTAGTCCGCAGCGAAAAGGTCGCGATAAAGGACATCAAGCTCAGAACTTTCATAACCGAGAGCAATTCGAGAAATGATCTGGCGGCGCATGTCTATGACATAACCTACGGATCCATAGTCCCATACGAAGACAATCTGGTAGTGATCGACGATTCCATCGTCCGCGGCACCACCCTCAAAGAAAGCATACTCAAGATACTTGACAGGCTGCACCCGAAAAAAATGGTTCTCGTAAGCTCCTGTCCGCAGGTGCGTTATCCGGACTACTACGGAATCGACATGTCCAAGATGGATGAATTCATCGCCTTCAGAGCCGCCATAGAACTCCACATAGAGAGAGGCTCATGGGATCTGATAGCGGCCGTCTATGCGAAATGCGCAGCCCAGAAGGACAAGCCCGCCGCGGAGATGAAGAACTACGTAAAGGAGATTTATGCTCCGTTCACGCCTGAGGAAATCTCGGAAAAAATGGTGGAGATGCTCCGCCCCGAAGGTGTGACGACCCCCATCGAAATAGTCTATCAATCGCTGGAAGGACTGCACAAAGCATGTCCCCACAATCCCGGAGACTGGTATTTCAGCGGCGACTATCCCACCCCCGGCGGTGTGAAACTTGTCAACCGTGCGTTCATGAACTACTACGAATCAAGGAGATAGAACCGATTTTCCGATGCGACCCGGGCCGAACTTATCCTGTCGGCACCGTCATCATTTCCATATACAAAACAGGGTGACTGAATCAGTTCTCAGTCACCCTTGTTCGAAAATAAAGAAAGTCTATCTTTCTTATCCTGTTTTACTCGCCTTTGATGAATTCTGCCGCACAAGCAAGGAACCAGTCATCGGCAGTTTTGATGTCACCCTTGGACCAGCATGAACCGAAGTAATACCTGAAGGGCTCTCCGGATTTGATGCTTCTGCCCACAAGAGCGTGGCTTCCGTCATCGGTCTTGCATACAAAGCCCGCTCCGGGAACATGAACAGCGATTCCGAGCATTCCGTCTTCAGGCTCGACGCTCTGATCGGAAGCATGTTCCCATATAGCGTAGGAATCGTCATCCGATGATTCCTTCTCCACGCTGTTCTGGTCGGGATGCAGGAAAATGCCGGCCGCAACCTGAAGGGTGTCCCCTTTCGCTCCGGTGAATTCATATACGTCTTCACATTCGCAGAAATAGGAATCTGCCCTTACGGTTATCTTCTTGTCCAAAGAGACAAGCACGCTGTCGGCGGCCTGCCACCGGGGATAATGGAGCACAAAAACCACCGAGTCCGGACTTTGGGCCAGGATCTCGCTTGAACGATAGTTGGTGGCCGGATACCGGATCTTCCCGTCTATGACAGGAGACGACGCGCCGGCTCCAAGGCTTACGGAAACTTTGTAGCAATCCTTTCCGCCATGGTCATGATGGTAGTACTCGGGATCTTTCTGCGCCTCGGCATACCATTTGTCGGCCACAAGCTGCCCGGGCAGTTTCACCCACAGGTCAAATCCCGGAGAAGTCGGATTTCCTTCAAGAGCCTTCCCGTAGGCCCTGTAAGCCACGAGATTGTTTTCCCATACGAAATCGTCCGCCCGCTCAGGGACAGCTCTCGCCATGACCTTCTGCTCCTCTGCGGCTTTCTTCTGCCCGCATGAAGCAAGGACCAGCACGGCGGCGGCCATATAAAGAAATTTCTTCATTTTACTTCAAATCCTTGGTTGCGCACCAGTCCATGTCATTGTAGTCGTCATTCTCACCGCACATGCCCCATATAAAAGTATAGTTGCGGGTAGCGCAAGCTGAATGAATGCTCCACTGAGGGCTGATCACGGCCTGTTCATTATGCATCCAGATGTGTCTCGTCTCCTGAGGCTCGCCCATGAAATGGCATACCGCATCGGCCTCCGGAAGTTCGAAATAGAAGTAGACTTCCATACGACGGTTATGGGTATGCGCAGGCATGGTGTTCCAGGTGCTTCCCGGCGCAAGTTCGGTCATGCCCATCTGCAGCTGGCAGCAGGGAACGACTTCCTTTACGAGAAGACGGTTGATGGTACGCTCATTCGCTTCTTCAAGACTTCCGCAGTGCATGACCACGGCGTCCTTCTTGGTAACCTTCTTCACCCCGGTCTCCCTGTGGGCCGTAGCCGAGCAGAAGTAGAAATGGGCGGGGCGGGAAGGATCGTCGCTCTTGAAAATGATATGGCGGTTGCCTCTTCCGACATAAAGAGCTTCCTTGTAGTCAAGATGATAGCTTTCATCGCCGACCGTAACGGTACCCGGGCCTCCGACATTGAAGATGCCCACTTCGCGTCTCTGCGTGAAGTAGTCCGCACGGAGAATGTCCGGAGCCTCAAGCTTAAGCTCTTCCTTTACAGGCACAGCACCGCCGGTGATGATTCTGTCGAACATGGAATAGGTCATGTTGATCTCGTCCGGAGCCATTACCTTTTCCACCAGGTACTCCTGGCGGAGACGTGCCGTGTCATAATGCTTGGCGTCAAGATTGCTTGACGCCTGGCGAACTGTACAGTTTATCTTGGACATAGACTACTGAGGCTGTTTTCCGATGTAGGCGAGGATACCGCCGTCAACATAGAGGATATGTCCGTTCACGGCATCGGAAGCATGCGATGCAAGGAACACTGCGGGACCGCCGAGTT
>CAYTYL010000012.1:0-219 GCA_964441715.1 uncultured Muribaculaceae bacterium | reverse complement strand
CGCTCGGATCGAGCCAGCGTCCGGCAGGAGTCTTGGCGCAGATGAACTGGTCGAAAGGATGACGGCTTCCGTCAGGCTGTTTTTCACGCAGCGGAGCTGTCTGGGGAGTTGCTATGTAACCGGGGCCGAGGCCGTTGCACTGGATGTTGTATCCGCCGTATTCGGAGCAGATGTTGCGGGTGAGCATCTTGAGTCCGCCCTTTGCGGCAGCATAAGCTG
>CAYTYL010000011.1:0-32190 GCA_964441715.1 uncultured Muribaculaceae bacterium | reverse complement strand
CATCGCGTAAGGAATCGGGAACTTCTCAAGTCCGCTGGCGCGGGCAGTCTGGATGATGCCTACGTAGGTGATGTCGTGGGAAACCATCGCATCGAACCTGATGCGCATCTTCTTTCCCTTTCCGCCATCAACATCGTGTGCACGGAGGATTCCGTAGGTGATAGTGTTTTCGCGGGACTCATCAGCTGATGGCATTCCGGACGGGTCGTTGACGATTGTCTTGCCATCCAGAAGATAAACACCGTGTGGAATCAATTCTACCATAATAGTAAGAAAGAATTAATTAATTGTTAATAAAGTTGATATAAATATTGTCAAAGCCAGCATGTCGGCGCTTCCGCCGGGTGAGATGTTGTCCTTGACATATTCTCTGTTAAGTTCCTCAAGAGCTTCCGTGCTGAAACCGTCCAGCAGACGTGCCGCATCGTTCTTCACGCGCTGCAGAGCCTCGGCCCCTCCTCTGTGAAGGACGTTGGTATCGTCCAGTACCGACATTATTTTCAGCAGGGTCTTGTGGTTTCTGTATTTGTCTCCCTTGAGGCCCCTGTAGTACGGCAGCCAGTCGGAAAACAAATCGGGATACGCCTCCATGGCGCTTTCAAGGGCTCCCTTGACCTTATATTTCTTTATGGCACCGTCCCCATGGGTGCCGCTTGAGCGCGGAATCGATGCAGCGGCATGGGATAGCAGAGAACGGAACTGCTGTTCCCATATTTCACCGTCTTCCGCAGCCAGAAATGTGGCGGCCGCTATGGAAAGGCCTATGCAGAAAAGCGCCCCCTTGTGGGTATTCACTCCTCCGGTGGCTTTCATCATGGCTTCTTCGGCTTCCATGCCGTATTTCTTCACCGACGTGCAGTCCACGGAAGAGACGCAGCTCTCGGATATGGCTGTAAAATAGGGACGCAGGGCCCTGATGCCTGCACACATGGTTCCGTAGTCCATGTCGGCATGGGCGCCGCTGTTCTCCCTGTCCACCAGACCCGGCTTCGGTGTCGTGTCCAGTTCCTCCCGGAGAGCGCGCTGCGCAAGGTCCGACACTATGTAGGGGAGACTTGTCCGGTACGCATATCTCATTGCCTCCGAAAGGCTTCCCCCGTCCAGAGCTTTCCTCAGGGAGCTTGCGCTTACAGGTACTCCGCCGTTGGTGAGCCTGGCGATTTCGATGAATTCAATGTCATTGTCCGGCAGGAGCATGGCCATGAGCTCGTTGTAACGTGCGGTCAGCTTGTCCTGCGGTTCGCTTCCCGCAAATCTGACGTTGACGCCCAGGGCCGGTGCAATGGCCGAGGCGAACAGGTCTATGTCCAGAGACATCTGTTCCTCCGACGCGTCATCCAGCTTTTTCAGGAAATAGGTGGGGAACGTGGCGGCGGAAACGGCATAGTCGCTTCCTTCGCATACGGTCACGTTGGGAATGTCCTCCAGTCCCGCCCTTATCATCGCGAGCCTTTCCGCATATGGGAAGCGTGACAGATCTTCCTTGACGGCTATGACATAGAGGTTGTCCACTTCGGATGCGGCCTTCTCGACAAGATACCTGTGTCCTTTGGTGAAAGGGTTGGCGTTCATCACTATGGCCCCGTTGCGTCCGTCCTTTCTCAGGGAAGAAAGATAGCGGAGATACTTCTTGAGACCGTCTCCGTTTTCCATGAGCACGGCCTGCGGACTTCTTGCCAGCACCGTGAACCCGAGGCTGGAGAAGATGGCTGTGTTTCCTGGCTTTGTGAACACCTTGACGGAATCGTATCCTCTCTCGTGGGCAAGGTTGATGAGATATGAGACCAGGCTGCCCGACAGGCCTTCGGAACGGAGCTCCGGAGACACGGCGACGCATTTTATCACGTTGCCTTTCAGTCCTCCGCCTGCGAGAATGTCATCGCTGTCTTCATTGCGGGTAACCGTCACATAGCAGTCTACATCGTCCGGTCTCAGCGAATTGGCCGCCAGAAAGGACTCCACTCTTTTCCTGACCGATGCAAGGGAAAGAGGCACCGTGCTTATGTAACGTTCACTGCACATATTCACCTATCATCTCGTCTATCCTGGCCATGAGTTCTTCGGACGAATGGGTGCGGTTCCTCATGCAGAACCTCGCCTCGTTGCCGCAGACAAGGCATCTGCGTGGAGCGCGGCCTATCGACTGACGGGATACGGGAGTCCCGTCCGCCGCAATCACGTCCATGTCGAACAGCCGTCCCAGTGGATGGTTGTCCTCTATATCGCAAACTGCCCGCTTCGCCTCATCATTGGGGAGGGAAGTGAGCAGGTACGCTTCAAAACCTGTCTCCAGATCTCTGGCACAGAAGTATAAGATATCGCTCCCGAATCGGGCGATAAGAGCTGTGAGAGCGGCCTGGGACACTATTAGAGATTGAGTATTGCGCTTGACCTTCCCCGGCATGATCACGGTGAGGCAGATTAAGGTCTTCCCAGGGAATCTGTCCAACAGTTCCCTCTGGAATGAAGCCCTGACCTCACGACTTGCCAGCAGCCGGTCAAGCGTAATCTCCATATAAACTATTTGTTGTCGACAATGTTCATTATGACATCCTGGACAGAACCTTCACGGTTCATGACAACTCCGACGACCTTGTCGCCGAACGGCAGAGGTTCGGGAGTGCCGACAGCCTTGAGGGCGAGATCCTTGAGCTCATGGATGTCCACGACCTTGAGGCCTGCCTTTTTGATTCTTTCGGCAATTTCAGGACGGCGGGGGTTGACGGCGATGCCGTATTCGGTCACGACTACGTCCACGGTCGAGCCGGGAGTGATCAGGGTCGTGACTTCGTTCACCACGCAAGGGATTCTGCCGCGGAGCAGAGGGCATACGATGATTGAAAGAGCTGAATCGGCAGCCGTGTCAGGGTGTCCTCCTATGGCGCCGCGGATGATGCCGTCGCTGCCCACGAGCACGTTGACATTGAAATTGACATCGACTTCAAGAGCCGAGAGAATGACTATGTCAAGGAAATGCACGGCTGAGCCGGCTTCGTCGGCGCTTGCGTATTCGTTGGCTGAAACCTCCTTGTGGAACTGATCCTTCATGATGGATTCCGCAGCGACCTTGTCGAATGACTGGACGTCGATCAGGCGTTTGATGAGGCCTTCCTCATGCATCTTCACCATGTGGGCGGTGATGCCGCCGAGTGCGAAGCTGGCGTGGATACCCTGATTGATCATGCTTTCGCGGATATATTTGACGGCCGCGAGAGAAGCTCCGCCGGTACCGGTCTGGATTGAGAATCCTTCCTTGAAATAGCCGCTGTTTATGATGACCTTGGCAGCACTCTGGGCGAGCAGTATGTCACGCGGATTCTTGGAATCGCGGATGGCTCCCGCGGAAATCTTGGAAGAGTCGCCTACTGAATCGACCACGACCACATAGTCGACGTCATGCTCCGAGATTGAATTGGGCGTGTTGGGATAATCCACGAGGTCATCGGTAACGATCACCACTTTGTCTGCGTAGCGGGCGTCCGGAAGGGCGTATCCGAGAGAACCGCAGATGGATTTCGCATTCTCTGAACGGGAATATCCGCAGGCGTTTCCGGCAGGGTCGCAGGAAGACGCTCCGAGGAATGCGACGTCGATGTGGAGATCGCCGTTGGCGATGGCGCTTCCGCGTCCGCCGTGGCTGCGGAACACGACAGGCTCCTTCATGAGGCCGTGTGAAATCTCGTTCGCGAGTTCACCGCGGAGACCGGAGGTTATGAGCTTGGTCACCACTCCGTTCTTGATGTGCTCTATAAGCGGGGCGTGGACATCCGAAAGGCTGGAGGCCGCGATCGTGAGGTTCTTGAATCCCATCTCCGCCAGTTTCGCGACCACAAGGTTGAGCACCTTGTCGCCGCCGCGGAAATGGTGGTGGAAGGATACGGTCATTCCGTCCTTGAGCCCGGATTTGCGGATGGCCTCTTCAAGAGTGACCACCTTTGAACTCTCCTTCTGAAGATCCATGCGGAACTCAGTGTTCTTCCTGAAATCGTCTTTGTATACGCCTTTGCCCATTTTTGAGGCCTCTGCCTGCACGAGGGCTGCTCTTTCCTTTATGCTACTCATATGCTTCCTCCTTTGTCAGTACGCCTGACGCTATTGCAAGTTCGAGGGTGCGTTCGGCTCTCATGACGACCGGACGGTCGACCATCTTGCCGTTTACGGCGAGAACGCCGCTGCCGCGTTTTTCGGCCTCTTTGATGCCTGCGATTATCTTCTTGGCTTTTTCGATAGCTTTTTCACTCGGAGTGAAAACTTCGTTCACGATCTCGATCTGACGGGGGTTGATGATGGACTTGCCGTCGAATCCGAGGGTCTTAATGAGTTCGACTTCCTTGCGGAAAGTGTCCATGTCGTCAAGGTTTGAATACACCGTGTCGAAGCAGTCGATTCCCGCGGCCCTTGCGGCGACCACTATCGTCTCGCGGGCGTAGAGAAGCTCCGCTCCGCCGGGGGTACGCTGGGTCTTGAGGTTTGCGGTGTAGTCTTCCGCTCCGAGGGCGATGCCCATCATCCTCTTCGATGCCTTCGCAATCTGAACTGCGTTGCAGATGCCTTCGGCGCTTTCTATGGCGGCCATTATGCGCGTCCTGCCCAGGCAGCCGATTTCTTTCTCGACTTTCTCGATTTCGGCCTCAAGTTCGCGGACTTCGTCGGCGGTTTCTGTCTTCGGCATACGGATTACCTGTACTCCGGCCTTTACCACGGCCTCGACATCCTTTTTACCGTAGGCGCTGCTCAGCGGGTTGATGCGGACCACCATTTCGGTGTTGCCGAAATCGATGGATTTGAGAGCGTTGTGGACAAGCAGACGGGCTGCGTCCTTCTCCGACATTTTTACGGAGTCTTCAAGGTCGAGCATGATCGAATCAGGCCCGTAGATGAAGGCGTCCTGCATCATTCCGGGGTTGTTGCCCGGAACGAACATCATAGTTCTTCTCAGTCTTTCCATAATGATACCTGATTTAAGCCCAAACGTCTTTGCCTGTGGCGCGGACCGCGGCGGCGGTCACTCTCGCGCGTATGGTGCAGTCGCGTGCGCCTTTGTCCACAGCCTTGACGTCGGCGTTGTCAACGCCAAGACCTGTCAGAGTCTCTTCGATGACGGCGCGGATCTGTTTGCCGAACTGTGCGGCGACAGAGCTGTCAAGGTCAATGTGGAGACCTTTTGTCTCAGCCGGTGAGATCTGAACCATGATGTCTCCTGATTCAAGCGTACCGGCAACAGCATTCTTGATTTCCATAGTATTGTAGTATTACAGTATTACTTATTATGCGTTACAATTTATTTTCATGAAAAACCTTGCAAAATTATGCTTTTTAAATCACAGAAAAAAATAAATCGGCCTTATTTTGCCCTTATCTTCAAAAATGGGAGAGAAGACGGCCGGACTAATCATTTATAGGGATAGGACGATAAGTTTTATAACCATATTTTTGCTGCGCAAAAAATTTCGTCATTCCGAATGAAGCTGTCTGAACTCAAAACCGGCGAAAAAGCCGTGATAGTAAAGGTAAGGGGACATGGAAGCTTTCGCAAGAGGCTCATAGAAATGGGCTTCATCGCCGGCAAGGAGGTCCGGGTCATCCTCAACGCCCCGCTTAAGGATCCCATCGAATATGAGATTCTCGGATACAGGGTCTCCCTCAGACGGGAGGAGGCCGGGATGATAGATGTCATCAGCAGCGGCGAGGCGGCGGAAGTGCTGAAAAACGACGAAAACTACAGGACCATATATGCGGACGGTGACGACGACGCCGTCCTTTCCGCGGAAATGGGGCGGCTCGCGAAGGAAAGGCGCAGTTCCATACGAGTGGCCCTCGTAGGCAATCCCAACTGCGGAAAAACCTCTCTTTTCAACATAGCCTCGGGCAGCCACGAGCATGTGGGCAACTACAGCGGAGTCACAGTCGATGCCAAGGAGGGCAAGTTCACCTACAAAGGCTACAGATTCACCCTCGTGGATCTTCCTGGAACGTATTCCCTTTCCGCATACAGCCCCGAGGAACTGTATGTCAGGAAGAATCTCATCGAGAACACGCCCGATGTCATCATAAACGTGGTGGACGCGTCCAACATAGAGCGGAACCTTTACCTGACCACCCAGCTCATAGACATGAACCTGCGCATGGTGATGGCTCTTAACATGTATGACGAGCTCGAAGCCAAAGGGGACAGCATTGATACGGTCCAGCTGGGCAAGCTTCTCGGACTGCCGATCTGCCCCACGGTCAGCAGGGACGGGCGCGGAGTCCCGGAACTCTTCGACACGGTGATAAAAATCTACGAGAACAGCGATCCCTCTCTTTCCAGACATATCCACATAAACCACGGACAGGAACTGGAAAAGAGCATAGACAGGATAAAGCTGCTCATCCAGAAGGATACGGACATAAGATATAAGTATTCCACACGCTACCTTGCGATAAAGTACCTTGAAGACGACAGCGACATAGAGAAGGTCATAGAAGGGCTTCCCAACCATGTGGAGCTGGAAGAAGCCCGGCGCGAAGAGGAAGACAGGATTCAGAACATCCTCAAGACCAATTCCGAGTCGGCGATAGTGGATGCGAAATACGGGTTCATCCACGGAGCTCTCGCCGAGACGTACCGGCCCCATGTCGACAGCACGCCCAGGCGTACGGTCACGGACAAGATAGATGCCGTGGTGACGAACAGGTGGCTTGCGTTCCCGATCTTCATAATTCTGCTGTACGTCATCTTCCAGGCGACATTCACCATCGGTCAGTATCCCATGGACTGGATAGAGGCGCTTGTCGCCTCATTCGGCGATTTCGTCGGAAGATACATGAAGCCGGGCTGGGTAAGGGATCTTTCGGTGGACGGAATCATCGCCGGAGTGGGCAGCGTGCTGGTGTTCCTTCCCAACATACTCATACTGTATTTCTTCATATCCCTAATGGAGGATTCGGGCTACATGGCCAGAGCGGCTTTCATAGTGGACAAGCTTATGCACAGGATAGGCCTTCACGGAAAGAGCTTCATCCCCATGGTCATGGGCTTCGGATGCAATGTTCCCGCCATCATGGCCACACGTACCATAGAAAGCCGCAAGAGCCGTCTCATCACGATCGCGATCATTCCCTTCATGTCCTGTACGGGACGTCTGCCCATTTTCGTGCTGCTCGCCGGAGCGTTTTTCCCCGGACATGCGCCGCTGGCCCTGCTTGGAATCTACCTGCTCGGGATAGTCATGGCCATACTTTCGGCCCTGGTGCTCAGCCGTTTCATCAAGGAAGACGACCTTCCGTTCGTCATGGAGCTGCCGCCTTACAGGGTGCCTACGGGCAAAGCCATCTGGCGGCATACATGGGAAAAGGGAAAACAGTATCTCCAGAAAATGGCCACCACCATACTTATAGGTTCCATGATAATATGGGCCCTCGGCTATCTTCCCCGCAATGAGGAAAAGGGCATGGAATACCAGCAGGAACATTCCTATATCGGACAGCTCGGAAAAGCTGTGGCTCCCGTGCTGGAGCCCATGGAATTCTCATGGAAAATGGATATAGGACTGCTTACCGGAGTCGTGGCTAAGGAGCTTGTGGTCAGCACCCTCGGAGTCATGTATTCCTCATCTTCCGAAGAGGAGTTGTCCGACACCGACGGCATGAGCACCGACACTCATCTCCAGAGAGTGCTTGCAAGTTCGGTTTCCCTTCCCTCCGCCGTCGCCTACATGATATTCGTGTTGCTGTATTTCCCCTGCATAGCTACATTCGTGGCCATCAGGAACGAGACCGGCAAGTGGAGATGGGCCATAGCCATCTGCGCATACACGATGGCAGTTGCCTGGATCGCGGCATATATAGGTTACCGTATAACCGCTTTGCTTGTGTAACGTGACATGTCCCGCTGTCCGGAGACAAACGCGGGGATGAAGGCTCTGATTTTGGCGAGAACGAGTCTTTCCGCCGGGGTTGCGCAGTCGTTGAACACTCCGTTAACCCATAGCTTGGAAAGCATCCGGCGTATCTGCTCCAGCTGTTCCGGGTCGTGGATCTCATCAAGTTTTCCCACTATCTGGCGGGCGATTACCACCCATTTGCAGTTGCGGCTCCACATCTCCTTCTGATGCCGGTCCGCCCTTGCGTAATAAAGCCGGTCGCTGTATTCCAACCCCTTCAGAAACCACATCACCGTTTCCCCGGTCTTGCTTGTGTTGACTGTCGATTCGAGGTTGGGATACCTGTAATAAAGGAACAGCTTGGTTATGGTCGCCCTCGGACGTTTGAGCAGAAGTTCGGACCAGTACGGGAAGTCCTCGAATTTCAATCCGTTGATGAAGCGGATGTCTTTGGTAAGTTCCCTTCTGATGAGGTGTCTCCAGACGTAGAAGTGCTTCACCGGCATAAAGATATGCGGATGGGTAAGTTCCGAGCAGTGTGCCACCAGGTCGTCGGTGCGGACCGAACGTATCTTGTCCAGGGAATACTTCCTGCGGAATCCCCACGGAATGACATTCAGAGTGTCCATCCTCAGACGCCGCCGCAGTTTCACCTGCCACCGGTAACGTCTGCTTCTGTACCATGAAACGATGTCCGAACCGTCACGGTCTGCAAGATAGAGGGCAATCTCCAGAGTCTGCGGATGTATGAGATCGTCCGAATCGACGAACATTATCCATTCCGAGTCGGCGATGTCCATGGCTATGTTCCTGGCCGCGGATATGCCCCCGTTTACGGTGTGTATGACATGGAATCTCTTGTCTGCGGCGGCGTATTCATCAAGAATCCTTCCGCTGTTGTCGGTACTGCCGTCATCCACGCATATCGCCCTCCAGTCTTTGTAGGTCTGCATGGAAATGCTGTCCAGGCAGCGTTTCAGGTATATGGCCGTGTTATATACCGGTATGATTATGTCCACTCTTCTCTTTTCCATACATTCATATCTTGTCATTCCGATACCGGAACGGTGCCGCTCTGCAAACCCTTTCTTAAAAACGGGTGCAAAGGTATGATATTATACCAATTTTACAATGCGGTACCGACATTTAAATGTAGGCGGCGGAGAAAGCTTGCACGGACTGTCCCGATTTCGTCCCGTTTTGAAATGAAAAAAGGCTCAATACCTTGAGCCTTTTTGAGTTGTGATGTTTTTGCGGAGAGAGCGAGATTCGAACTCGCGAACCCCTTTAGGAGGTTACACGCTTTCCAGGCGTGCCTCTTCAGCCACTCGAGCATCTCTCCGCCGCAAATATACGAAAAAAATCAGAATGACCAAGCCAAACCGAGATTGAATGTTTTTTTCAGCAAAGAAGAATCTTTTCCTGCCGGAATGAGGTAGGCGAAATCAATCTGGACGCCGGCATATCTGAACCCGGCGCCGGCTGAAACATGCGAAGGCACGACGGTGTCTCCACCGTAACGGTATCCCGCCCTGATGCTCGCCATGCCCGCATAGCAGTAGGAAGCTCCCGCCGAAAAAGCCGTACCGTCCTCAAAACCGCAGTCCGCGTCCAGCTCCGCTTCCACCCTGTGCATCTTGCCGGGAGCGTAATCCGCTCCGGCCGCGACAACGGCGGAGGAAGGAAGGGAAACTTTGCTCCCGTTGTATGATTTGACCTTGCTTCCGACGGAACAGACTCCTCCTGCCGCCTTGAGGGTGAGCCGTGCTGCGGGGGAAAACTTCGTCATGACCATGGCATCGAAGGCGGTCGCGTCATAGCTGTGCCCCTCGGCTATGGATGAGCTGACATATCTGACGTTCACTCCGGCGGAAAGGTATTCGGCGAACCTGTAGGCCGCCCCGGCGGAAAGAATCATGTCTTCCGGGCGGAAGGTGCCGTACCTGACCCCCATGTCGTTGTACTTGTCATATTTTTCATTGGCACCGTAAACCGCCCCGATGCCTATGGCGACCTTGTCCGTAGGCTTGTATGCGGCGCCTGCGCTGTAGAACTTCTCCTTGAGATTGTCCGGTGAAAAGTTCCGGAAGGCTGCGGAGACCTTGAATTTCTCTTCGGCAAAGACCGCGGCGGCAGCGTTGCCGAATCCGGCGTAGCCTATGGTGGAGGTCCTTGTCGCTGTCGCCCCCGCCATGGCCGCCTCTTCGGGATTGAATGATTGGCGCGAAAAAGGAAACGCCGTCTTTTCCTGGGAAAAAGCCCGGACTGAAAGCCCGCACAGCACTGCCGCTGCGAGAACTGTCCTCGACAAAAAAGCGTATATGATGGAATTTTTCATCTGTTCTTGCGGATTATATTTTTGTTATGCGTCTTTCGATGGTCTTTTCTCCGTCTATTTCCAGTCTGAGAAGATATCTCCCCGGAGCCCATCCTGCCATTTCGATTGTCATGGGATTGAAGGCTCCCGTTACGGCCCTGCTGTCGAACACCTTGGCTCCGCTTTCAGTGTACAGGGACACCTTTGTGCTTCTGTCGTAGCCCGTCCTTATGGTGAGGTTGTCTATGACAGGGTTGGGGAAGGATTCGGCGTATTCATAAGGGCTCTTGGAGAAGATCACTATCTGTCCGGAAACCGACTTGCCGAAAATGTCCGTTCCCGTGACGGTGACGGTGTTGTATCCGAAACCCGACACGGTGGCGGTGAGGACCCAGTCCTCGGAAATTTTCAGTGTGGAAAGACCTTTCTCCGCAGACTTCGCCGTCCATGTCAGCCCGTCCCCGTCGGGGTCGGTGATGTAATCTCCGAGGTTGAAGCTGAACTTTTCCCCGATGGTCTGGGAGTAATGTCTGCCGAAGTCTCCTGTCAGCACGGGAGGATTGTTTTCGAGCAGCTCGTAGCCGATGGTCAGCGTGGATGCCGCGCCGTAGCTGTCCGTGGCCGTGACAGATGCCGTGTACTTTCCCGGCTCGTCACCGGCGCCCCTGATTTCCAGGATGTATGATCCGTCCCTCTGCAGCTTGAAGGCCGCGGCCTTCGAGCCCGCTTCCGTTTTGACCCTGAACTTGTGGCCGTCCGGCTCTGTTATGGAGTATGCGACCCTGAGCGTAGAATTGGCCTTCACCCTGTAGTCACCAGTGTAGTCCGTGGAAATGACCGGAGGGTTGTTGGCCTCCGTCGAGACCTCCGCTATGTCGGACATCGCAGAGCGGTTGCCTATCTTGTCTTCGCCGATGACGGCCACATAGTATTTCGTGGAGAACTTCAACTCCTCGAGCGTGGCCGTGAAGTCTCCGCCGACTTCCGTGTTTCCCACCTTGAACGTAGCGGAATACATGCCGTCCGGAAGGTCATCGGGATTGACTCCGTCGAACAGGCCGCGGTCCTCGGAATAAAGGACGATATATCTGTAGGTCTTGCCGTCATCGGGATCGGCGCCCACTTTCAGGGAAACATCTATCGAGTTCAGTCTCCCGGAAGCGCTCAGACTGTCGACTGTGAAGGGAGCTCCGCCGCCGGTGTAGTTTATCGATGCATAGACGTCAAGCAGGTCTCCTATTTCGTATTCCGCACTCACCGCGCCCATTCTGGCTCCTCCGATGAGCTTTTTTCTGAGCTCCTGTGCGGTGAATCCCTGCTTTCCGCAGTAGGACAGAATGAGGGCGGCAGCACCCGTCACATGCGGGCAGGCCATGGAAGTGCCTTGGAAATAGCCGTATTCTCCGCCCGGAAGGGTGCTCAGCACCTCTCCTCCGGTGTACAGATAGGAGCCGCCCGGAGCGCAGATGTCCACCCATTCTCCGAAGTTGGAATAATAGGCCCTCGTGTAGTCCGGACCTATGGAACCTACGGAGACGACAGGGTCATATTTTCCGATGGGGTCTGTGTCCCATCCGTCGTTTCCGGCCGCGAAAACCACCAGTCCGCCCTTCATGGGGCTGTCGCTCTTCTGCTTGCCGTCCGCATCGCATCCGGCATATTTGATGAAATAGTCTATGGCGGCCTTGAGCGATTCCGGTATGGTCATGCCGGCGGCCTGCCAATATCCCCAGAAACTGTATCCCCAACTGTTGTTTATGATGTTTGCACCATGGTCCGCCGCCCATTTTATGGCAGGCGCACCGTCTGCCGAATCATCGTAGTCGCTCCCTTCGCGGGCCTGGAAAATCTGGCAGGAAAGCAGCCGCACGCCATCTATGCCCTCGGCGGCGTTTCCTCCGGCTATGCCGCACACGCCTGTGCCGTTGTTGTTTATGGCCGCGATGGTCCCCGCCACATGCGTACCGTGATCGTGGGGGACTATGGCTGTCGTGTCATGGACGAAGTTGTATCCTCCCGCATAGTTGGCGGCAAGATCGGGATGGGTGTAATCGATTCCTCCGTCAATGACTCCGACAGTCACCTTGTTGCTTCCGGTCGTGTAGTTTTCCCACACCGGAACCACGTTTATGTCCGCGCCGGCCTTGAACTTACCGTTTATGCTTCCGTCGTTGAGCATGTCCCACTGTCTGGCAAAGAGAGGGTCGTCGAATACGGAGCTGCTCCGTATTTCCATCACAGGCTCCGCGATTTCAACTCCCGGCAGCGATGAAAGATCGGAAACGGCCTTGGTGACGGCTTTTTCCTTGGAATAACTCACTTTGTACCATCTGTGCAGCCCTTCCCTGCGTGAACGGGCTTCGTATTCTCCGGCATCGGGGAACAGTCTGGTCATGGACTCTACGCCGTAGATGTCTATGAAACCGTTGAGCTCCGAAGATTTTGTCACGAGCCTTCCCGAGGCTGCCGCCGACTCTATCTCTTCGGTCATGTCTTCCGAAAAAAGGACGTTGGCCTCTCCGCAGACATATCCGTTCTCAATCTCGTCTCCTGATTCCGTGCCGTTGCCGGGAGGAGTCACGGGAGTCTCGTCCGACTTGGAACAGGCTGCCATGAGCATCACCGCCGAAACGGCCATAAGCAATTTCTTCATATTATATATGTATAATTTCCTGTCAAAGATAATTATGAAAAAAATGCCCGCCGGACCGGCATGCCGCTCAAAGTTTATTATTGCCTGAAATGCCCGTGCTTAACTTATAAAAAAGAATTTGAAAGGGTATTCGAAATTAAAAATGATACATGCAATATCAAAAAATGATGATTTTCCTAATTATCTAAACGATTAAAATACCGAAACCATATTTCCTCTTTCGGTTTATTAAAAACAAAGAAAATGCTGTTTTTAAAATTTTATTTCATATATTGCGCATTGTTCTTCCTGGCTGGGAAAGTCGGGAAAACGTTAGAGTAGAGCAATATATTAACAGTATGTTTAACGTAGTTATTAGCTTATGAGTAAGAAAATTCTCTCATTGGCGCTGGGTCTTCTGTTCATGGCGGCAGGCTCGGTGTCAGCTCAGACACTTTCAGTGTCGGGAGCGGTGACGGACTCGTCGACAGGAGAAGCTGTGCCCTACGCTTCGGTCATGGTCAAGGGAACCATGAACGGAGAGTCGGCGGACGCGGACGGCAATTACAAGATCACCGTAAGCCGTTCCTCCTCGGACGTCCTCGTTTTCAGTGCGGTAGGTTACGCTACGGCTGAAGTTCCGGTCGCCGGGAAAGCTGTAATCAATGTGGTTCTCGAGCCGGACAACAGGCTTGACGACGTCATCGTGGTCGCTTACGGCACGGTGCGCCGCGAAGCCAACACAGGTTCGGTGCAGTCGCTGAAAAGCGAAGAACTCGCCACAGCTCCCGTGACCTCGGTGGACAAGATGCTTGCCGGTAAAATGGCGGGCGTGTCCCTGTCCTCATATTCCGGTCAGCCGGGTTCGACCACCTCCATCCGTATCCGCGGAACATCTTCCATCAATGCCGGCAACGAGCCTCTGTGGGTTGTGGACGGCATTCCCATCATTGCGGATGACAACAGGCAGAGTTCCAACTATGGAACCGGCGGAGGTACGAACACGGCCTTCCTCAATCCGAACGACATAGAAAGCATCACGGTCCTCAAGGATGCGGCTGCGGCTTCCATCTACGGTTCCCGCGCGGCAAACGGAGTCATCCTTGTGACGACGAAAAGCGGAAAGGCGGGCAATGCCAAGTTCACCGCTAGGGTCAAGCTCGGTGCGCAGCAGCTCGCGAACGACAACAATTACCGCCCCATGAAGGGAGAGGAACTTCTCGGATACTGGAGGCAGGCTGCCCTGAACGGAGGGTTCAACCCTGACGATCCGACTTCCGACTGGTATCTTCCCGAATCCCTTCTGGCCAACGGCACCACAAACTGGTACAAGGAACTCACCAGGATAGGCCTTCTGCAGGAGTACGAAGTGAACGCCGCCGGCGGAAACGACAGGGGAACTTATTATTCTTCATTGTCCTACCACAAGAACGAAGGTGTTTACTACGGAACTGACTACAGCCGTTTCTCCGCACGCGTCAACGCCGACTACAACCTCAGGCCCACCCTCAAGACAGGCGCCCGCGTAAATGTCAGCTACAACGATTCCGACTCGGGAGCGATGGGAAGTTCCTACTATGTGAACCCTGCGTACTCCATGTTCATGCTGCTGCCGTGGACTCCCATGAAAAATGAGGACGGCTCATATTCGCAGCCGGCTGAAAACGCCGGGTACAACCCAATGGCGAATGCCAAGTATGACGAGATGAACGACAAGGAGTACAGGTTCAACGGCAATCTCTACCTTGAATGGAAGCCCATAAAGCAGCTTACGCTCAAGACTACCGATGCCGCCGAGGCGTCTTTCATATCCTCTCGCCAGTACAGCAGCGACAAGGCGGACCCCGACGGAGCCACCGCCCTTGCCACGATAACTTCCAAGGAGCTGAGATACACCACTTCCAACACCGCCACCTACGAAGACAAGTTCGGCCTTCACTCGCTGAGGGTCCTCGGCGGACAGGAAGCCATGATCGACACTTACGAGGCCGTCGGAGTGGACTCCCCGAACGTGAACCCCGATCTGCCGTGGATCACTACCGGTACTACCGCCACCGATTCCGGTCTGTACAGCTACACGCAGTACTCCCTTATGTCATTCTTCGGCGTTGCGGACTACAACTATGACAACAGATATTACGCCCAGGCGTCCATCCGTGAAGACGGCTCGTCCCTTTTCGGAAAAGACAGGAAATGGGGTCTGTTCTGGTCGGTGTCCGGATCATGGAACATCAACAAGGAAAACTTCATGAAACCCGCCGCTTCATGGCTGAGCCAGCTGAAGCTCCGTCTTTCGTACGGTGTGAACGGAAACAACAACATTGCTGCCTACAGGGCTTACGGGGTCTATGCCACCGGTGAATACAACGGACAGACCACCATGTATCCTTCCCGTCCGGACAACCCGAAGCTTTCATGGGAAAAGAACAAGACATGGAACGTCGGCGTGGATTTCGGTTTTCTTGACGACCGTGTAAACGGAAGCATAGACGTGTACAACCGTCTCACCGACGACATGCTTCTCAGCAAGTCGGTGCCCTACACCACCGGATTCGGCTCCAACTTCATGAACACCGGTTCCATACGCAACAGGGGAGTGGAGTTCATGATAGACGCCCTGCTGTACCGCAAGGGCGACTGGGACTGGAGCGCGGGATTCAACATCTCCTTCAACAGGAGCAAGGTTCTCGATCTGGCCGGCTCGGGCTTCCTTACGGCCACCGATCCCCGTACATTCAACGGTGCATCCTCCCAGGACACTCCTGTAAGGATAGTCGAAGGCAAGAGCCTGTACAATTTCTACCTCAGGGAATATGCCGGAGTCAATCCTTCGACCGGAGAAGGCCTTTTCGTCACCGAAGACGGTTCGCTTTCTTCGGACAGGAGCAAGGGACGCTGGATCTATGCCGGTTCTCCTGAACCCAAGTTTACCGGAGGCTTCAACACGGCTCTTTCATGGAAGGGTCTTTCGCTGAGCGCCTTCTTCGAATTCGTCTACGGCAACAAGGTCGTCACCGGCAACTGGTACACCACCGACGGTGAAGATACCATGTCCAGAAACGGAGTGGCATCGTCCCTGAACTACTGGAAAAAGCCCGGCGACACCGGCGTGCTCCCGAAACCTATCGCGGGCGGAAGCAACGTATGGTATGCGGGCTATTCCACACGTTTCCTTGAGGACGGCAGCTATCTGAGGATAAAAGACGTCACCCTTTCATATGCCATCCCGTCCAAGATTACCGATCTTGTCAAGCTCGGCGGCGTCAAGGTCTATGTAAGCGCCCTGAACCCTTACACCTTCCACCATGTCAACGCCCTTGATCCGGATCTGGGACCTATCGGCTATGCTTACGGCGGAAACCACACCATGGTCAAGTCATTTGTGGGCGGTTTGGAAGTAACATTCTAAAATGGAATTTAAAATGAAAAGAACAATCACATACATTCTTTCAGCTGCGGCTGTCCTTCTTGCGACGGCGTGCAACGGATTCCTGGACAAAGGTCCGCGCACTTCACAGAGCACGGAGCTGACCCTTTCCAAGTACTCGGGACTTAACAGCTCTACATTGGGAGCCTACACCTACCTTGCCAGTTCGGGCTGGTACGGAGGAGCCCGTGTAATGGAATCGGAAATGCGTTCCGGCAACGGAATAAAGGCCATCAGCCACAACTCCAACCGTTACGCTACGGAAATGAACTGGAACTACACGGCCGATGCCACCAGCGGACTCTGGGCCTATGGCTACATCACCGTCTCCATGGTAAACAACGTTCTTGACAACCTTGAAGGCAAGGAAGGCGGAGAGGTTTCGCAGCAGGATATCGACAATCTCAGAGCGGAGTGCCTTTTCCTCCGTGCCCTCAGCCATTTCGACATGGTGACCCTATACGCCCAGCCTTACAGCTACGCTACCGGATCTTCGCTCGAAGACCCCTCCCAGGCGCTCGGCATACCGTACATATTCCACACTTCACCGGACGATCAGTCTCCGAGAAATACCGTGAAGGAAGTGTATGACTACATCGTCGCCGATCTGCTTGAAGCGGAAAGCCTCATCGCGGACGACTATGCCCGCGCCGGCGTGGCCGATGCCAAGGCAGTGGTGTCCAAGAGCGCCATCCAGGCTCTGCTCAGCAGGGTTTACCTTTACATGGGCCAGTGGCAGAACGCCGCCGACTACGCTACCAAGGTCATAGACAGCGGTAAGTACAGGATGTGGACTCCGGCCGATTATGCGTCCGCATGGACGGCGAATACCGGTGGAGACGAGGTCATCTTCGAAGTCTACATCGACATGAACAATCTCGACAACCTCGACTGCTCCTACATGACATACCCTGCCGGTGCGTACGGAGACTGCATAGCCAGCCCCGAACTCTATGCTCTTTATGAAGACGGAGATGTCCGTAAAGACGTTTACGTGCAGGATGCCGCCGGGACCGAAGGCCTTTGGTGGACGACAAAATACGCCGGCAAGGGAATCAATGTTCCGGACGCCAACAACACCGTGATCCTCCGCCTTTCCGAGATGTATCTCAACAGGGCTGAAGCCATTGTGAACGGCGCTTCCGTCGAGGGTACGAGCGCGGTGCAGGACCTCAACGTCATCACCTCCAACAGAGGCGCGGCGCAGTACGGTTCGGCGGGTTACAATGACATACGCATCGAAAGACGCAAAGAGCTTGCATGGGAAGGCCATTATTTCTTTGATCTCGCCCGTTGGGGTCAGAGTCTTTCGAGAGGTTCGAGCGCATTCCTTACGGAATCCAACCGGAACATCTCTTTCCCCAGTTACAGGTGGGCGTTGCCTATCCCCAAATCGGAGATGGAAGTGAATGCCAATCTTGTCCAGAACTACAAATATTAATGAAGATATGGGAAAGTTATCATATTATCTGACGATCGCTCTTGCCGTTTCGGCTCTCGCCGTGTCCTGCGACAAGAACGATCCGCCCAAATTCAAAGATTCCGACGCTTTCGTGGCGTTCGGCTCCGAAACAGCGTCCATTGACGAGGGAGTCCTGAATGCAGACGGCACCATAGGTACGGCGGCCACTCTGAGGATTCCTGTCACTCTCGCTTCCGTGAAGGGTCTCACGGAAACCGTCAGCTTCGAAGTCAATGATGAAGCGAATCTGTACACCTCTTCCAAGAACGGGCAGACGGTTGACCAGACGGCGCATGAGAACGTGAACTGGAAGCTTCTGACCACGTCCAAGACTCTCACCTTCGATGCGGAGAACAGGACGCAGTACATCGAATTCCAGATTCTCTATTACGACCGCTATACCGGCGACCTCAAATTCGACGTCACCCTCAACCAGCCTGCGGGAGTGAAGCTCGGATACATGAAAACCTGCACCGTGACGATAGGGGACATCGATCATCCTCTTTCGTCCATGCTTGGAGCATACACTGCAACTTCCACCGGCACAGCCTATTCGCCGAGCTGGACGATGACCTTCTACAAAGACGACAGCGACGACCACAAGGTCTGGATTGACAACATCTTCGCCAACGCCGGTTTCGCGATAGCGGGCACCCGTTTCTACGGCAATGTCAGCGACGACCTTTCGGTCATCAACATCCCGTTGGGCCAGAACTCGGAGTACAAGTACAACGGAGAGACTCCCGTCACTCTGTATGGACTTTACGGCGATTTCGACGATGACGACGCTACCGTGAGCAAATCCGGCTCCACGAATGCGTCCATAGTCACTGAGAACGGAGTCGTCACCAAGATAGTGTTCTCCGAAGACTGCGGTTTTTACGCTCTTCTCGAGGATCTTGGCTATGTAGGCTTCGCGAGCCCTCAGATTACCGCCGTCAAGAACTGATGATTTTTTGTGAAAAAAGGAGACGTGCTTTTTGTGCGCCTCCTTTTTTTGCTTATATTGCCTTGTATTGTCATGAGTTGGCAGACTGGAAAGAATCCTTGATTATGAACAGATTTTTATTGGCGATTGTCACCGCCTTCGCGGCCTTGTCGCTGGCCTCGGCCCAGCAGAAGTACAATCCGACGAGCACCTGGCCTTACGCATATCCGGAATTCGAAGACGGTGTCATATATCTGGACGGAGGACAGAAAATCTCACGCAAGATGAACGTCCATCTCCGGGCCGGCAGACTGCACTATCTGGACGGAGACACCATCAAAGAGGCGGACACGAGCGGTGCCGCCGCCGTGTACATCGGGGATGACAAATACATTTTTGTCAACGGCGAGGCCATGAAAGTGGTCGCGGAGAGCCGCAAAGGCTGCGTCGTGCAGGAAACTCTCGGAGATTTCGCTGCCCTTGCGGGGGGCGGAGGCGCGTATGGCTCATCCTCGGCTACCCTGGCCACAAGGAAGCTTTCTTCCATAGAAACCGACAGCCAGATCAACCAGAGCCACATGCTTCTGATGCAGTCCAAGCATGACGGGGCCATGCTCCCTTTGGAAGAGAAATACTTCATCGTCACTCCGGCTGTCACCTGCGTCGCCACCAAGGCGGCCGTAGCCGATGCCCTCGGTCCCGAAAAAAAGACCGGCTGGAAAGAGTGGCTCAAATCCAACAAAATCAGATGGCGCGATCCTGACAGCATCCTTAAAGTCACGGAATACCTGTAATCCATAAATACATATCGATCATTACTTATGAAAAAAATCATATTGCTGGCATTGGCTCTGGCGGCCTTATGCTCATGCGAAAACAACGGAGTCACCTTGGAGGAGGAAAAGAGCGCGAGCCCCGCATCCGTGTCTTCGGAACGGGGGGCCAAAGCCGGAAAACTGTTTTTCTACGCCGACGACAAGCTCTCCGCAGAACTTGAAAAATCGGCCGGAGAAGACGGATACGTTCCGGCCTCCAAAGTTCCCGAACTCTCCGGAGCCGGGCTCAAGAACATGCGCAGGCTTTTCCCCGAGGCAGGCAGGTTCGAGGCCAGGACACGGGCAGCCGGACTGCACAGGTGGTATGTCGCTTCTTTCGACGAACTTACCCCTGTCACCAAGGCGGGCTCGGCCCTTTCAGGCATCCCGGGAGTAGAGAAGATAGAGTACGACTACGGGATAAAGCTCACGGGAGATCCCGTGGTCACCGGCTACGTGGACGGCCATGCCGCACCCTCGGCCGCGTCAACGTCCCTCCCTTTCAACGATCCGCGTCTGTCCTCGCAGTGGCATTACTACAACGACGGCACGGCCGACGGAGCTGTCAGCGGATGCGACATCAACGTTTTTCCCGTGTGGAGAAACTACACCACGGGCAGTCCGGACGTGATAGTGGCCGTAGTGGACGGCGGAGTGGATTTCTCCCATGAGGACCTTGCCGCCAACATGTGGCACAATCCCGAAAGGACAGGGGATTCGCAGTACGGATACAACTTCGTGCGAGGAAACTACAATGTCAGCGCCGAAAGCCACGGCACCCATGTCGCCGGCACCATAGCGGCGGTCAACAACAACGGCGTAGGAGTAAGCGGCATCGCAGGAGGAAATTCGCAGACAGGACAGGGAGGCGTGAAAATCATGTCCTGCCAGATTTTTGAAGGGAAAGAGACCGGCAGCGGCCCGGAGGCCATCAAATGGGCGGCCGACCATGGTGCGGTCATCGCCCAGAACAGCTGGGGATACGAAGAGATTACGGTCACTCCGGCATATCTCAAAGATGCGGTGGACTATTTCATACGTTACGCCGGGATGGATGAGAACGGCAGGCAGACAGGGCCCATGGCCGGCGGCATAGTCATCTTCGCCGCGGGAAATGACAACGTGGGGGTGTCCTCCACTTCCTATGACCCTATCTTCAATGTGGCTTCGGTCGGAGCTGACTATCGTCGCGCATATTACTCCAACTACGGTTCGTGGGTGGACATAGCTGCCCCGGGCGGAGATGTGAAAAAGGGCAATCAGGTGCTCAGCACCCTTCCCGGCGACAGGTACGGCTACATGCAGGGTACGTCCATGGCCTGCCCGCACGTTTCCGGAGTGGCCGCTCTGATTCTGTCGCGCAACGGAAAAACAGGATACACTCCTGCGGCGTTGGAAAGAAGTCTCGTTTCCGGGGCGTCCGGCCTGGACTCCTTCAATCCGAACTATGAGATGGGCGCGGGACTGGTGAATGCATACAGATCCATGGTAGGCTCAGGAGGCAGCGCTCCGGACACCCCGACGGAACTCAGCGTCACGTCGCAGTCGAACAACATCCGCTTCAGCGTGAAGATTCCGGAAGATGCCGACGATGCCGTTCCCTCGACCATATACATCTTTTACGACAACAGCGACTTCTCCTCAGCCGATGAGGTGATGTTCGGAATGTTCTACGTGGACCCGTCCGCCCGGCCGGGCGATGTCCTCAGCGGAGAAATCAGCGGTCTGGATTTCAACAGGACCTACTATGTCGCCGCATCCGCCTGCGACCTTGCCGGAAACATGTCCGGGCTTACTCCGAGGACGAGGGTGACGACGGGCGCGAACTCCGCACCTGTCATAACGGCCTTGTCGGGAACGTCCTTCTCCATCAAGGCACATGAACGGGCGGAAGCGAAATTCGAGATAACGGAGCCTGACGGGCACTACTATTCCATCGACCTTGCGCAGGGCTCTCCGGCCGCCGTTCTGGACACCACCGTACGCAACAAGCCTTCCGTCCTCATCACCGGTGCCGACGCTCCTGCAGGCACCTACAGGGCCACGCTAACGGTCACCGACTACTACGGAGCATCGGCATCCTCTTCCGTGGACTACACCATAGGCGAGAACCACGCTCCTGTGGCCGTACGCCAGATCGAGAACCGGATTTTCTCCTCCAGGACGGCAGGCACCGTAAGCCTGGATGTCTCGGATTATTTTTACGATGAAGACGGGGAGACGCTCAAATACTACATGTTCATCTCCGATCCTACCGTCGTGAACGTAACATCGGACGGGTCGTCATTACTGATAACTCCGATGAACTACGGCTATGCCGATGTCACCGTCACCGGGACCGACGTAAGGGGCGAAAACGTTTCCCGGCAGTTCAAAGTGCTCGTGAGAGACGGAAGCCAGGATGCGGACGTGTATCCCAATCCTGTCCGGGACGTGCTGAGAATCAGGACCGGAGCCGACACGGAAGCCGATGTGAAAGTGATAGCCTCCTCGGGAGCTGTCATCTATGACAAGACGGTCACGATCTCGCCTTTCACTCCGCTTTCCGTTGACATGTCGGATGCCTCGGCCGGAAGCTATGTAGTGAAGCTCAAGATGGGAGGCAAAGAAACCAAGTATAATATAGTCAAGATATAGTGTTGACAATGAAAAAGATAATCATATCCGTCATCGCATTTGCCGTGTCATCGGCGGCGTTTTCGCAGAATGTTCCTTCGCTGATCATCGGCTATGATGCGGCGCAGGCGGCTTATGCCGGTGCGGGGGCTGCGGCTCAGGCTTCGCCTTATGCCGCGGACGTGAACCCTGCCGCCATGAGTCTCTTCCCGGGCACCATGTCGGCGGCCGTCAGCTACGGATCGTGGCAGCCGGACGCCGCATCCGACAAACTTGTCGGAGCGGGAGGATTCCGGCGCCTGAATGAACGTTTCGCCGCGGGTGCGGCCTTCAAATATTTCGGCCAGCCGTCCTACGAAACGGTCAACGGCAACGGAATTTACAGTCAGGTGCAGGGGAAATACACCCCGAAGGACTATTCCGTTAGCCTTGGAGTATCGTATCTTCTGACGGAGGGTGTTTCTGCCGGTCTGTCCGCAAGATACCTGTCTTCCTCGCTGGCCGAAGACGCCACGGCATCGTCCGTGATGTTCGATGCCGCCGTGGCATACTTCAGGGACAAGATAGGAGCGTCCATAGCCGTGTCCAACATAGGCGGAGGAGTGAAGTATTCCGAAAAGAGCTATTCCCTTCCTTCCGTGGTCCGTGCGGGAGCGTCCTGTGAAGTAATCGAAGGTCTTCGCGGCATGGTCGAAGCGGACTATCTTTTCGAGGGAGCGTTCATGGCTTCGCTCGGGGGTGAATACCTGTTCGGAGACATCGTTGCGGCGAGGGCCGGTTTCCATTTGGGGGACAAAGAAAAGGCCATCCCCACCTATGCTTCCGCCGGCTTGGGCGTGAAGTATTCCGGATTTTCCCTGGATGCCTCGTACCTTTTTGCCTCGGAATCCCTCGCAAATACCCTGCTGATAGGGATAGGGTATTCGTTCTGATCTGTCTCGGTATGCTTCTGATGTGCCTCAGTATGCTTCTGATGTGTCTCAGTATGTTCACTATATGTTAATTAACTGTTAATCAACTATATGCTAAGAAAAATCAGGATTGTTGCGGCCGCTGTTTTCTTTGTCGGAATCACGCTGCTGTTTCTGAATCTTGCCGCGGTTCTCCAGCCCTGGCTCGGATGGATGCCCAAGATTCAGTTCCTGCCGGCTGTCATGGCGCTTGACCTGGGCGTAATCATAGCTCTGGTCCTGCTCACGCTTCTGTTCTGCAGGTTTTATTGTTCCGTCGTCTGCCCCATGGGGGTATTCCAGGATGTTGTTTCGTGGCTGAGCGCGAGGCGCAAAGGTAAGAAGGCCCGTTTCCGCTGGAGTCCCGAGGTGAAATGGCTGCGTTACGGCGTGTGGGTTCTGTTTGCGGCGGCTCTCATTGCGGGTGTCCATGCATTCGTGTCCCTGCTTGCCCCCTACAGCGCCTACGGACGCATGGTCCAGACGCTATTCGCCCCTGCGCACTTGTGGAGCAGGAGCGTGTCCGTCATAGTCATAGCCATTGTGACGCTGGCAGCTGTCGCCGTTCTTGCGTGGCGCGGAGGCAGGACCTACTGCAACACGATCTGCCCTGTCGGCACCACCCTCAGTTTCTTTTCGCGTTTCGCCCTGTTCCGTCCTGTGATTGACTCATCCAAGTGCAGGAACTGCCATGCCTGCGAGAGACATTGCAAGGCATCCTGCATAAGGATACCCGAACACACCATAGACAGCAGCCGTTGCGTGGATTGCTTTGACTGTCTGGACAACTGCAAGTTCGGGGCGATTCGTTACCGTTTCGCCTACACGGGGAAAAAAGATGTCGGCGAGGCTGCCGCGACCCCTGCCGACAGCGGCCGCAGGGCATTCGCCATATCCGCGGTCGCGGCTGCCGGAGCATTGACGGCTGAAAAGGTGTTCGGCCAGGCCAAGAAGCTTGACGGAGGTCTTGCCGAGATAATCCCCAAGCAGAAACCGGAAAGAACGGAGGTTCTGACCCCGTTCGGATCCGAAGGAGTGAAGGAATTCTACCGGCATTGCACGGCATGCCAGCTATGTGTGTCGGCCTGTCCCAACAACGTGTTGCGTCCTTCCACAGACCTTTCGAGGCTCATGCAGCCCGAAATGAGCTATGAGAGAGGATATTGCCGTCCGGAATGCGTGAAATGCTCACAGGTCTGCCCGGCCGGGGCGATACTCCCCATAACCCCTGAAGAAAAGACCGCATTGCATGTGGGCACGGCCGTCGTCGACAGGGATCTCTGCGTGGTGAACCGTGACGGCGTGAGCTGCGGAAACTGTGCAAGGCACTGCCCTGTGGGAGCCATCCTCATGGTGAGGAAAGATCCTGACAATCCGGACTCTCTCAGGATTCCTGCCGTGAACGAGGAAAGGTGCATAGGCTGCGGCGCATGCGAGTACCTCTGCCCGTCCAGGCCCATAAGTGCCATCCATGTGAACGGACGCATGGTCCATGTCAGGGACGGAGAATGATTTCGGACGCTTTAACACGAATTTACTATGGAAAAGAACATAAGCAGGAGAGATTTTCTTAAAATGGGCGGCGCGGGCATAGCCGCTGCCGCCGTGGCCTCGTGCGCAGGCGGAGAGAGCACTTCGGACGGCAGAAAGCCTTCCGAAGGGGCTTCGGAGGGGAAGATGGAGTACAGGACGAATCCTGGAAACGGTGACAAGGTTTCGCTTCTGGGATACGGCTGCATGCGCTGGCCCATGATAAAGGATGCAGAGGGCAGGGACAGCGTTATAGATCAGGACAAAGTCAACGAGCTCATAGACTATGCGATGGCCCATGGAGTGAACTATTACGACACGTCTCCGGCCTACCTGATGGGGCAGTCCGAACGCGCCACGGGCATAGCCTTGGCCAGGTATCCGAGAAAGAGTTTCTACATAGCCACCAAACTCAGCAACTTCGGAGACGGCTCTCATGATGCGTCCATAAAGATGTACCATGACTCGTTCGACGAGATGCAGACGGACTACTTCGACTACTATCTCATGCACGCCATCGGCCGCGGCGGATATGAAGCCTTCAGGCAGAGATATGTGGACAACGGCATGATGGACTTCGTGATGAAGGAAAGGGAAGCCGGCAGGATACGCCAGATGGGCTTTTCCTTCCACGGTGCGCCCTCCGAATTCGACGAGCTGATAAAGACCCATGACAAATACCATTGGGATTTCGTCCAGATACAGATGAACTACGTGGACTGGTCCCATGCGGACGGCGTGCGCAACACGAACGCGGAGTACCTCTATGACCAGCTCGACGCCAGAGGCATTCCCATAACCGTCATGGAGCCTCTCCAGGGAGGCCGTCTGGCCAATCTGCCCGACAATGTGGCCGCTCAGCTGAAAGGGCGCAATCCCGATGTCTCGCTTGCCTCATGGGCCTTCCGTTTCGTAGGCTCCCACAGCAACGTCCTCACCGCGCTGAGCGGCATGACCTACATGGAGAATCTGGTGGACAACGTGAAGACGTTCACGGATTTCAAGCCCATGTCCGAGGACGAGCTCGATTTCATGGAGACCATGGCCGCACTCATAAAGGAATATCCCACGGTCGACTGCAACGACTGCAAATACTGTATGCCATGCCCTTACGGGATAAACATTCCCGAAATCTTCAAGCACTACAACAACTGCGTGAACGAAGGCATGATAGCGCACAGTACGGAACAGAAAAACTTCAGGAAGCTGCGCAAGGCCTATCTTACGAGCTACAACAAGGCGGTGCCCACCCTACGTCAAGCGGATCACTGCATAGGCTGCCGTCAATGCGAGCCGCATTGTCCGCAGAGCATAAGAATCCCTTCGGAACTGCACCGCATAGACCGTTACATAGAGCAGCTTAAACAGGAAAAGTTCGATTAGGCGGAAGTCCGTGCAAACGTCCGGACCGGACGTCCGGACAATATGCGGACGGAAGTCAGGACAGTATCACAAGGGCGGCGGAAGGATGCGAAAACTCGAGTTTTATCACATCTGACACCGCCCTGTTCAGCGTAGCCTTCCAAAGGTTGTCGAATACCACCCCGCCGGTCTGCCACTGAAGACCTTCGGATTTGATTCTCAGGCTGTTGTCAGCTGAAACTATGGACACCTTGCGGCCTTCTCCCACAGCGAGCGTGCAGCTGTCCGTAAAGGCGGCTATCACGCAGTTGTCGGTAATCATGTCCAGGCTCAGCTTTCTTCCCCGATAGGGAGACAGAGCCTTGTACATGCATCCTGACAGAAAGTCGGAAGCCTTGATTCTGCCGTCCAGAGCCTTGGCGTACTCCATCAGGAGCGACATGTTCCCGACAGTGTGGTCCTCACGCTTGCCGCTTGCCCCGATGAAATGGATTTCTTCCACATCGGGCCTGTGGCCGAGAACATACAGCAGAGCTTTTGTCTGGTCGTTGAAATCCTGCTCTTCCACGTGGAATATCCTCCCTGCATATTTCTTCTGCAGAGAAGGGGAGAGTGAATCCATGTCTCCTACGACCATGTCCGGCAGCCTCTCGGAACCGAAAATCTTTGGAGACAGTTTTCTCCATGCGGCCAGAGCCCCGTCGCAGCATATGATGCAGTCGGCACGGCTCACCGCATATCTTGGAAACTCGCTTCTGGGGAAGTTTCCGGCGCCCACTATGACTGCCGTAGCCATCTCAATCTCAGGCCAATGTCCTGTCGATTTCCGCGGAAGAGCTGCCTTTCGTGGTGGAATAGGACTCCGGATTCCTGAATCCCTGCAGAAAACTCTTTGCGTCCATCCTCTTCTTTCCGGCCAGCTGCACGTCATCCAGCCTGACTGCACCGTCCTCAGCGGCTATGGCGATGTAGGACTTCCCGTCGGACAGTATCGTGCCCGGTACGGCAGGCTTGCCTCCGCACAGATTCAGATAGTCGTCGCCGGTGATTCTGCTCCCGAAGAAAATCTTCAGCTGGACTGGAGCTCCGCCATCCTTCACAAGCTCGGTGTAGGCGGCGGGAGAAGGACTCAGGCCTCTGATGAGGTTGTATATCCGGTTCACCGGAGCATTCCAGTCTATATGGCAGAGTTCCCTGGTGATTTTCGGCGCGCTCTTCAGCACCTCCGCACCCTGGATGAAACTCCTCTGAACCCTTGTCTCTATATTCTTCTCGATTATGCCTTCCACCGTCTCCAGCACCAGTTTCGCACCGAGCGGCATGAGCTTGTCGTGGAGAGTGCCGGCGGTGTCTTTGTCATCAATTCTGCACTCCTGTCTGAGCATTATGCCACCGGTATCTATGTCTTTGTCTATCATGAAGGTGGTGACACCGGTTATTCTCTCGCCGTTGATTACGGCCCAGTTTATCGGAGCGGCGCCTCTGTATTGGGGAAGCAGGGCCGCATGCAGGTTGAACGTCCCCAGGGGAGGCATCTTCCACACCTGTTCAGGCAGCATCCTGAATGCCACGACCACGAACAGGTCGGCTTTGTAGGAAGCGAGTTCCTCAAGGAATGCGGGGTCCTTGAGTTTCAGAGGCTGGAGCACCGGAATGCCATGTTCCACGGCGTATCTCTTTACGGCGCTTTCATTGGTTTTCAAGCCTCTTCCGCTCGGTTTGTCGGCGGAAGTGACTACGGCGACAACCTTATATCCGCCCTGTACAAGAGCATCCAGCGGCGCGACGGCGAACTCCGGAGTGCCCATATAGACGATTCTGGTTTTCTTGAATATGCTCATAAGTTTGCTCTTTATTTTTCTTGACCACGACCCGAAATTTTCAGTTTTCAGAATCGCGGAATCATGTATGGCTTTCCATGACAGATATATCCCGACGGGCAGCAGCACCACCGCCGAAGCGAAAGCCCCGGCCCATGCCGACGCGGCACCGTCTTTCGCCAGCTTGGACCCCGTGACGTCCACTACCCAGTACAGAACGAAAAACAGCACGGCTATGATCATGAATGTCCCCAGTCCGCTCTTCTTGGTGGTGAACGCCCCCAGCGGTGCGCCTATCAGGAACATGACCAGGCAGGCGAACGCTCCGGCGAACTTCTTCAGAAACTCTACGTCCACTCTCCTGAGCGTCCATGTGTATTCGTAGCTGTTGTTGCTGAATGTCGTGAGTTTGTCCGTCATGTCCGAGACCTGCTGCATGGCTTTCTGCAGGGCGGTCTTCTTCATCCGCCGGGCTTCCCAGTTCAGGTCGCCGAAGTTTGCGTTCGGCCGGTTTTCGAAGTGCTTGGCAGTGTCCAGCTGGTTGATATAGCGCAGGATATGGGTTTCGTTGAAGTTGGCGAGCTGAGCCGTGTACGCAGAATCCCTCAGGATGCCCACCGAATCGTGCTCCTCGTGGAGAAGCCGTACGTTCATCGCCCTTACCTGGTCGCCGTATCTGGCCTTGCCGGATTTTTTGAACGCATAGTTTTCCAGAGGAATTATCATCTCCTGGCTGTCGAAGGTTATCTTGTCCAGCTGAAAGGTTGTGTCTCTGTACTTGAGGCTGTTGCTCTCCTGATAGTTGATGCCGTCATACAGCTTGAAAGTCAGGTAGTCCTTTGACTTGGACATCTTCATCATCGCGGAATCGGCGAGCGTCATCGCGTTGCTGCCGTTTTTGCCGGTGTGGTCATAGACCATTATCCCGTGCATCATCCCGCTTTTCTTGTCCCGGCTTTCCACTCTCAGGATGTAGCCGTCGATGCCGTCATAGAAGGTGCCGGTCGGGATTTTGATCTCCGACTTCGTCTTGCCTATGTCGTCCCTGAGGGTGTATATCTCATTGTATGCCAAGGGGACGAGATTGTTGGAGGCAAAGAATGCCCCTACACATATCAGCCCCGAAACCACGGCCATCGGGGCCATGACTCTCGCAAGAGATATTCCCGCCGCCTTTATTGCGATGAGTTCGCTGTTCTCGGACATCTGGCCCAGCGCCATGACCGATGCCAGCAGGGTCGCCAACGGAAGGGACAGGGGCAGAAGCGTAGCTCCTCCCCAGCCCATGAATTCCAGTATAATCTTGAAAGACAGTCCTTTGCCTACGAGTTCATCGATGTAGACCCATAGGAACTGCATCATGAGGATGAATGTGACCACTATCAGAACCGCGAAAAACGGCCCCAAAAAAGAAGACAATATGAATTTGTCCAGTTTCTTCATCCCCGGCGAGCGGCTTTATTTTCTGACGGCCGCCTCCACGAGTTTGTCCAGAGCCTCGCTTATTCCCGCCGCGTTTCTTCCGCCGGCGCTTGCGAGGCCTGCCTGGCCGCCTCCGCCTCCCTGGATGTATTTTGCCGCCTCACGTATGTCTTTGCCGGCATTCTTGCCGCCGGCCACGAGGTCCGAAGAATACATCAGCAGAAGCTGGGGCTTGCCGTCATGCTCGAAAGCCGCGGCGATGGCTGTGTTGTTCAGTTCCTTCTGCAGCAGAGCGGCGGCGTCGCGGAGCATTTCCGGTGAACAGTCGTCCACTATGCGGTGAACTTTTATGACGTTTACTCCGTTTATCTGTTCCGCCGAGTCGCTGAGAACCTTGGCGAATCTGGAAGCCTTCTCCTTCGCGAAGCTTTCTATCTCCTTTTTGTATCCGGCGTTCTCGCTGACCATCTTCTGAATGGCCGAAGTCAGGTCGGGGGCATTGTTCAGGAACGAGCGTGCGTTGCGCAGTATGTCCTGGACATGTTCGGAATAGAGCACGGCCTCGTCACCGGTGACGGCCTCGATGCGGCGTATGCCGGCGGCGATGGCGGATTCGGAGATGATCTGGAAATAGCCGATGTTGCCGGTCGCTCCCGTGTGGCAGCCGCCGCAGAGTTCGACGCTCGGTCCGAACTTGACGACCCTTACCCTGTCTCCGTATTTCTCGCCGAAGAGGGCTATCGCTCCGGCGGCCTTGGCCTCCTCCATAGTGGCGTCCCTCTTTTCTTCAAGAGGATAGTTGGCGCGTATCATCGCGTTGACTTTCCTTTCGATATCGCTGATCTGTCCGTCGGAAAGCTTCTCGAAATGGGAAAAATCGAAGCGGAAGTACTTGTCGCATACATAAGAGCCTTTCTGCTCCACGTGGCTGCCCAGCGTTTCCCTCAGCACCTCGTCCAGAAGATGGGTGCAGCTGTGGTTGTTGGCCGTCTTGAGCCGTTTCTCCGCGTCTACCGCGAGCGTGAAGTTCTCGGTAGGGTCGGAAGGCATCTTCTCCGCTATGTGCAGGGTCAGCCCGTTTTCCCTTATGGTGTCCTTGATTGTGATTTTCTCGCCGCTCTCCGAGAGAATGTAGCCCGTGTCCCCGACTTCGCCTCCCATTTCTCCGTAGAAAGGAGTCCTGTCGAAGACGAGCTGTATCATTTCCTTGTTCTTCTGCCTGACGTTGCGGGCTTTCAGCAGACGGGCCCCTTCCACCAGCACGGTGTCGTAGCCCACGAACTCCTCTTCGCCGCCGCAGTACTCCACCCAGTCGCCGAACTCGTTGGAGGTGGCGTTGCGCGCGCGTTCCTTCTGCTTCTGCATCTCGGCATCGAATCCCTTGTGATCCACCGTGAATCCGTTTTCGTCGGCGATCAGCTCGGTGAGGTCGAGAGGGAATCCGTATGTGTCGTAGAGCACGAAAGCGTCATTTCCGGGAATGGTCCGGGATTCTTTGTTCTTGGCCATGTAGTCGTCCATGAGCCTTATGCCTCTGTCAAGAGTCCTCAGGAAAGCGAGTTCTTCCTCACGGGTGACGTTTTCTATGAGTTTCTGCTGCGCCGGAAGCTCCGGGTATGCTTCGCCCATGTCAGCCACGAGCTGGGGGATGAGCTTGCAGAGGAACGGCTCTCCGAACCCGAGGAATGTGTAGCCGTAGCGTACGGCACGGCGCAGAATCCTGCGTATCACATATCCGGCCTTGACATTGGAAGGCAGCTGCCCGTCGGCGATGGAAAAAGCTATGGCCCTCACATGGTCGGCGATGACTCTCATGGCTACCTCTGTCTTGGGGGACTCATGGTAGCTGTGACCCGAAAGCTCCTCTATCTTGGCGATGAGTCCCGAGAATATGTCGGTGTCGTAGTTGCTGGTCTTGCCCTGCAGAATCATGCACAGCCTTTCGAAGCCCATGCCGGTGTCTATGTTCTTGTTGGGCAGAAGCTCCAGATGGCCGTCCGCCTTGCGGTTGTACTGCATGAACACGAGATTCCATATCTCTATCACCTGGTCATTGTCCGTGTTCACGAGGGATGCGCCCGGGACCTTGGCGATTTCTTCGTCTGAACGCAGGTCGATGTGTATCTCGCTGCATGGGCCGCAGGGACCCGTGTCGCCCATCTCCCAGAAGTTGTCGTGCTTGTTGCCGAGGAGTATATGGTCGGCCGGCAGATGTCTGAGCCATGCTTTCCTGGCCTCTTCATCCAGCCTGGTCCCGTCTTCTTCGGAACCTTCGAAAACCGTCGCGTACAGTTTGGTCCTGTCTATGCCGTAGACCTCGGTGAGAAGCTCCCATGCCCAGTCTATGGCCTCGTCCTTGAAATAGTCTCCGAAACTCCAGTTCCCGAGCATCTCGAACATGGTGTGGTGTCTCCCGTCGTGGCCCACCGCTTCCAGATCGTTATGCTTTCCGCTTACCCGCAGGCACTTCTGGCTGTCCGTGGCCCTTTTGAACTTTGGCACGGAATTTCCAAGAAAGTAGTCCTTGAATTGGTTCATCCCCGCGTTGGTGAACATCAGCGTGGGGTCATTCTTTATTACCATCGGAGCCGAAGGGACTACCGTGTGGCCTTTTGAAGCGAAGAAGTCCAGGAACTTCTGTCTGATTTCATTAGCTGTCATAAGTGTATGGTGATGATCCAAAGAATGCAAAGTTAGAACAAAATCCGTATATTTGTGTTATGGCGGCTTCCAAAAAATACAGATTGAACAGCGAGACGCTGCTGTACGAGATCGAGAAAGTGTCGGCACGCTCGCGCGTAGGGAAGGCCCTGCTTATCCTCGTGACGTGGAGCGCCCTCATGCTGTTCTACCTCTGGCTTTTCACCCAGGTGCTCGGGATAGAGCTGCCCAAGACGACGGTGCTCAAGAGGAAGAATGCCGAGTGGGTGACCAGGATGGAGCTGATGAACAGGCAGCTTGACGGTTACGACGCTATGCTCGAAGGCTTCATGATGAGGGACAACGAGATCTACCGCAACATCTTCGGCCTTGACGAGATACCG
>CAYTYL010000010.1:28311-32243 GCA_964441715.1 uncultured Muribaculaceae bacterium | reverse complement strand
CTGAAAACCCAGAGAGACGCCCTCGCAGCCAAGATAGACGCCAGGACCATGAGCGCCTACGAGCACATCCGCGCCAGCGTGAACAACCACCTTGCCGTGGTGTCCGTCTACAACGGAGACTCCTGCGGAGGCTGCTTCAACACCATCATTCCCCAGAAGCTTGTGGAAATAGCTTCCAACAAGAAACTTATCATCTGCGAACACTGCGGCAGAATCATCGTCAACCCTGACTTCTCACAGACAGAGTAAATCCGGAGGAGAGTCCGACGATGCCTGAGAGAAGAACAAGCAGAAAAACGCGGGCGGTGGATCTTGACAATCTCGGGACTGAACTTGGCAACAAGCCGCCTCAGGCCCCGGATTTCGAGGAAGCCGTGCTCGGAGCCCTGTTGGTCGAGCCCAATTGCGTGGACGAGGTCATGGAGGAGCTCCAGCCTTCGAATTTCTACGATCCCAAGAACCGTATGATATTCGAAGCGATGGTTTCGCTCAACACGGAACACGTCGCGCTGGACTTGCTTACCGTTTCCCAGAGACTGCGGGAAAACGGCAGCCTCGAAGAAGTGGGGGGAGCTGTGAAGCTTGCCTCCCTGTCCGAGAAAATCGGAGCGGCGGCCCATATAGAGTTTTATATCAAGATCCTGAAACAAAAGAAGATACAAAGGGATCTGATAACCGCGTCCTACGAAATCCTCAAAGAATCCTACGACGACAGCGTCAATGTCGACGAGCTTGTGGACAGCGCGCAGTCCAAAGTGTTCGATGCCATACAGAGCAATACCCGGAAAGACGTCCAGGACATAGGCTCCGTCATCAACGACGCTTTGGAAAGGGTGGAGAAGATGCAGGAGCAGGAAGGCCTCAGCGGAGTGCCTTCGGGATTCGTCACGCTTGACAAGATTACCCAGGGATGGCAGCGGTCCGACCTCATAATCCTTGCCGCCAGACCCTCGGTGGGTAAGACGGCGTTCGCGCTGAACATAGCCAGGAACGCATCGGTGGACCACAACATGCCCGTTGCCATTTTCTCGCTCGAAATGCCTGTCATCCAGCTGGCGATGAGGCTCATGATAACGGAGACCGGACTTCCCGCCGAGAAGATAAAAGGCGGCTCGAAGATGACTCCGCAGGAATGGGAACAGCTCCAGACCAAGATAAAAAGGCTCTCCGCCGCTCCGCTGTACGTGGACGACACCCCGAGCCTTCCCATCATGGAATTCCGTTCCAAGGCGAAAAGGCTCGTGAGCACCAAGGGAGTACGGCTCATAATAGTGGACTACCTTCAGCTGATGCAGGGGCCGCCCGAGCTCAGGGGATTCCGTGAACAGGAGGTTGCGGCCATATCCAGAACACTGAAGGCCACCGCCAAGGAACTTGACATCCCCATCATAGCGCTATCGCAGCTTTCCAGAAATTCGGTCCAGAGGGCCAACTCCAACGGAAAGCCCATGCTCAGCGACCTGAGGGAATCGGGTTCCATAGAGCAGGATGCCGACATGGTCATATTCGTGCATCGTCCGGACTTCCTCGGGTTGTCGGAGAACCCCGAAGACAAGAACAAGACCCAGCTTATCATAGCGAAGCACCGTAACGGAGAGATAGGTGAGATAGACATGATATTCAAGAGCGACGAGGTCAAATTCATGGAAGCCGACGACAACCTTCTCGCCCATGTGGACGGGAGTCCCTATGAAGTGGGGTCAGCCATGAACGATGATTTCCCCGCTGACGGGTATAATCCTGAATTTTAATTGAATATGAAATATATTTCCGCCGTTCTGCTGTCTTTTCTCATCGCCGTATGCGTTGCGGCGGCACAGGATGCGAAATGTCTCCCTCTGCGCAGAATCACTCAGGAAACCCTTGCATTCAAGGGCGGAGAGAAGATGACCTTCAAAATCCATTACAAGGTCGCATTCATCAACGCGGACATAGCGAGCGCGGTCATCAGCCTGGATTCCACCGAACTCAACGGCCGTCCGGCATATGCTTCCAGAGTGTATGCACGCACGTATCCGTTCTACGACAACTTCTTCAGACTCAGGGAAGACTTCCGCTCCTGGTTCTCCGTGGAAGATCTGCGGCCGGAGAAGTTCCTACGCGAGAGCCACGAGGGAAAATATACCGCCAAGAACGATTACAAATTCGTCTGGAACGCCGGAGAGCCTCACATCAGCGCCGAGATTGAAACTTCGAGAAAGCCGAAGTACAGCAAGGAGATTCCCCTTGACGGCTGCACCTTCGACCCCATGACCCTTTTCTTCACCGCAAGAAACATGGACATGACCAAAGTCAAGGAAAACGAGCCTTATCCCATGACCTTTGCGGTCGCCGACGATGTATACACCATCTATTTCCTCTACAAAGGCAAGGAGCGCAGAAACGTTGACGGCATCGGGAACGTGAACGCCATGCGTTTCGAAGTGCAGGTTCTTGACGGAGACGTGTTCACGGGCGATTCCGACATGGTCATGTGGTTCTCGGACGACGACAACCGCATCCTTCTCGGATTCAACGCCCCTCTTAAGCTCGGACTTGTTCATGGACGACTTACGGCCATAGAAGGGCTGAAGCATGAACTTAATGTAACTTCGACCAAGTAGCAGCGCCATGTCGGATTCAGTATCACATGCGGGCATAGTCAAATCGGTGGACAGCAGGGAAACCGTCGTGGAGATAGTTTCCGCATCGGCATGTTCCTCCTGTCACGCCGCGTCTCTGTGCTCGGCGGCCGAAGCCGTCCGCAAAGATGTCACCGTACCCACCGATCCTCTTCACCCCTGTCATGTAGGGGAGGAAGTTGAGGTAGTGCTGTCCCGCAGCATGGGCATGAAGGCAGTGTGGATCTCTTATGTGATTCCTCTTGCCATATTGTTGATTTTAGTTGTATCTTTGTCAATCGTGAACGTGCACGAGCTTCTGGCCGGTGCGGCGGCCGTAGGTGCGGTAGCTCTTTATTATTTAGTCATATATCTGATGCGGAAGCGTCTGTCAGAAGGCTACGTCTTCAGTATCAGAAAGAAATAGAATAATATAATAACCAACTCAGATGTCTTCAACAATTATTTGGACTATTGCAATCATCGCTCTGCTGGGTCTTGTGCTTGCGCTTGTCCTTTACTTCGTTGCTGAAAAGTTCAAGGTAGAGGAAGATCCCAGGATTGACGAGGTTGAGAAAGTAATGCCCGGAGCCAATTGCGGAGGCTGCGGATACGCGGGCTGCCGCGCATTCGCCGAATCGGCCGTGAAAGCTCCGAATCTGGACCGCCACTACTGTCCGGTAGGAGGAAACGAGGTCATGAAAAAAGTGGCCGCGATTCTTGGCTACACGGTCAAGGACAAAGCCCCCATGGTGGCTGTGGTGCGTTGTAACGGAACTTGCGAAGCACGTCCGAAAGTCAATGTATATGACGGATACGCTTCCTGCAAGGTGAAAGCCGCCCTTTATGCCGGCGATACGGGCTGCGCCTACGGCTGTCTCGGTTGCGGAGACTGCGTCGCGGCCTGCAAGTTCGACGCCATCCACATGAATCCGGCCACAGGTCTGCCTGAGGTCGACGAGGAAAAGTGCACGGCCTGCGGAGCATGTGTGCGTGCATGTCCCAAGACCATCATAGAACTCAGGGCCAAAGGTCCGAGAGGAATGAGGGAGTTTGTGGACTGCGTCAACCATGACAAGGGACCCGTCGCAAAAAAGGCCTGCGCCAACGCCTGCATAGGCTGTTCGATGTGCGTCAAGACCTGTACGCACGGTGCCATAACCATGGACAACAATGTCGCATACATAGATTATACGAAGTGCAAACTCTGCCGCGAATGCGAGGCCGTATGCCCTACCGGAGCGATTCATGGCGTCAACTTCCCGAAGCCGCTTGACAAGGCTGCCGTGAAAGCCCGCATCGCCGACCGTCAGAAGAAGGCCCGCGAGGCCG
>CAYTYL010000010.1:3365-28211 GCA_964441715.1 uncultured Muribaculaceae bacterium | reverse complement strand
AAGGCTGCCGTGAAAGCCCGCATCGCCGACCGTCAGAAGAAGGCCCGCGAGGCCGTCGCGGAAGCCGCGCCTGCGGCGAAACCTGCTGCGCCTGCCGCAAATCCTGCCGCTACCGTCGCCGCGGAGAAAGTTGCCGCGGAGAAAGTTGCCGCGGAGAAAGCCGCTGCGCCTGCCGCCGCAGTCCCGGTCTCTGAAAAACCTGTAGTCAAAAAGGAGGAAAACAATGGCTAAAATAACTTTTCCCATAGGCGGAGTCCATCCCGATGACGCCAAACTTTCCAGAAACTGCGCCATTGAGGTACTGCCCCTTCCGCCGACAGTTTACATCTCCATGGCCCAGCACCTTGGAGCTCCCGCCAAGCCTGTCGTCGCGGTCGGAGACAAAGTCAAGGCCGGACAGGTCATAGCCGAACCCGGCGGATTCATCTCGGCCTTCGTACACTCTTCCGTCAGCGGCACGGTGAAGTCCATCGCTCCCCGCAAAGATTTGGCCGGCAAGATGATGACCCACATCGAGATTGCCGTGGAAGGCGACGAGTGGGCGGACGGAATCGATCTCGGCGACACCCTCGTCACGGACATCCCGGAAGACAGGGAACAGATTCTTGTCAAGATAAAGAACGCCGGCGTGGTCGGCCTCGGAGGCGCTACCTTTCCCACCCATGTGAAGCTCAATCCGGGCCCCGGAAGCAAAGCCGAATGCCTCATAATAAACGGAGCCGAATGCGAGCCCTATCTCACGAGCGACTACAGGATCATGCTTGAGCGCACGAAAGAGATCATCATCGGTGCTGCGCTCATGAAAAAGGTCCTCGGCGACTGCCGCTGCGTCATTGCCATAGAGGAGAACAAGCCGGAAGCCATAGCGGCCATGAAGAAAGCTCTCTCGGAGCTCGGCTACAATGGATTCGAAGTGCTGTCCCTCATGAAAAAATATCCGCAGGGAGGTGAAAAGCAGCTCATCGACGCTGTCATGCACAGGGAAGTGGGCTCAGGAGCTCTCCCGATAAGCGTAGGGGCCGTCGTTCAGAACGTGGCCACCTCGCTTGCCGTCTATGAGGCGGTGCAGAAGAACAAACCTCTCGTGTCCAACACCCTCACGGTGACGGGCGACTGCCTCCCGGTGGAGAAACAGCACAATTACCTTTACCGCATAGGCTTCCCTCTCAGCTACATAGCCGAGTACGCCGGCGGAGTGCCGGCCGATGCCGCCAAGATCATAAGCGGCGGTCCCATGATGGGCAAGGCAATCTCCAATCTGGATGCGGCCACTGTCAAAGGTTCGTCCTCCATCCTCTATCTCTCGGAGAAGGCTACCGGAAGAGAGCCCGAGTCCGCATGCATACGCTGCGGCAAATGTGCGGAGGCCTGTCCCATGGGACTCGAACCGTTCCTTCTCCGCAGGCTTTCACTTGCCGGCAATACCGACGCCCTCGAGGAAAATGCCGTTCAGGACTGCATAGAGTGCGGCTGCTGTCTTTACACCTGCCCCGCGCACATTCCTCTTCTGGACATAATCCGCCAGTCAAAGGCTCAGGTAATGGGAATAATCAAGGCCCGCGCAGCTGCCGCGAAAGCGGCTGCCGCCGCCAAAACCGATGCTTCAGCTCCGGCTAAAGCTGACAACAATGCAAAATAGATAAAAAGATATGGACAAATTACTGGTTTCTCCATCTCCGCACATCCACTCTTCCGTTTCCACGACCACGCTCATGCGTGACGTGGTCATCGCCCTCCTTCCTGCGGCGATAGTTTCCATAGTGTTCTACGGATGGAGCGAAATACTGGTGTTCGGTGTCAGCGTGGCTTCATGCGTGCTGCTGGAGTATCTGATAACCAAATATCTGCTGAAAAAGCCTTCTACGGTCGGTGATCTTTCGGCAGTAGTGACGGGCATCCTGCTCGCCCTCAACCTGCCCGCGACCACTCCCTGGTGGGTGGTATTCATAGGAGCGGCCGTCGCCATAGGCGTCGCCAAGATGACCTTCGGCGGACTGGGACAGAACATCTTCAACCCCGCTCTTGCAGGACGTGTGTTCCTGCTCGTGTCCTTCCCGACATACATGACCCATTGGGAGACCCCCAAGGGCATCTTCGGAGCGGATGCGGTCACGGGCCCCACTCCTCTCGGCGCCATCAAGGAAGGCCTTCTGCAGGGCAGTTCGGTGCCGCAGATAATGTCGGAATACGGAGCATCATACGGCAAGATGCTTTTCGCCAACATAGGCGGCTCAGCCGGTGAGATTTCGGCCCTCGCACTTCTTGCGGGCTTCGTTTACCTCCTTGTGCGCAAGGTCATCAGACCGCACGTCACCCTTTCGATATGGGCTACCGTTGCGGTCGTTTCGCTCATATTCTGGCTCGCTGCCCCGGAGCGTTTCACCGATCCCCTCTTCAACCTCCTTACCGGAGGCATGATTCTCGGTTCCTGCTTCATGGCCACCGACTACGTCACCTCGCCGATGAGCGCCAAGGGCGGAATCATATTCGGCATCGGCATAGGTTTCATAACCATGATGATACGCTACTTCGGATCTTATCCTGAAGGAATGTCGTTCGCTATCCTTATCATGAACGCGACGGTTCCTCTCATCAACATGAAGTTCCACCAGAAAAAATACGGGAGGGCTTGAAAATGGCTGTACAATCAAATCTAAAGAACATGGTCTTGTGCCTGTTCATCACCTGTCTGGTGTGCTCGGCTCTTCTTGCATGCGTCTATGCGGTGACGGCCAAGCCCATAGCCGAGACCAACGCGGCGATTCTGGAAGCTTCCGTCAATGCCGTTCTTCCCGAAGGCGGCGAACTCTCGGAGGCCAAGCCCATAAAGGTGGGCGGACAGGACTCTGAATATTACGAGAGCACCAAGGACGGCCGGACGGTCGCATACGCCGTCAAATCCACGACCGTAGGTTTCGGCGGGCCTCTTACCCTCATGGTGGGCATCACCGCCGACGGGACCATATACAACACTTCCGTGCTGTCCCATTCCGAAACTCCCGGACTGGGCGCGAAATGCACCACCGACGAGGCTTTCATGTCCCAGTGGAAAGGACTGAATCCTGCCGAGAAAGTTCTGGCGGTCAAGAAGGACAACGGAGACATAGATGCTATCACGGCTTCCACCATCACTTCACGTGCCTATACCCTGGCAGTGAAAAACGCTCTGGATGCCATCGGATCTTTGGGAGGAAATGACAATGAGTAGATTGAAAATCATAGCGCAGGGGCTTGTACAGAACAACCCTACATTCGTGCTCATTCTCGGAATGTGCCCGACTCTCGCCACCACCACCTCGGCCATAAACGGTCTGAGCATGGGTTTGGCAACGCTTTTCGTTCTGGTGCTTTCCAACATGGCCATATCCGCCATCGCGCCGCTCGTGCCGGACAAAGTCCACATTCCGGTATATATCGTGGTGATAGCCACCTTCGTCACCGTGCTCCAGTTCCTGATGCAGGCTTTCGTCCCCGGCATCTACGCCACGCTCGGACTGTTCATCCCGCTCATCGTGGTGAACTGTATCGTGCTCGGACGTGCCGAGGCCTATGCCAACAAGCACGGAGTGATCGACTCGGCCTGTGACGGACTCGGCGTCGGCCTGGGCTTCACTCTTTCCCTCACCGTCATCGGCATCGTTAGGGAAATCCTCGGAAGCGGTTCCATTTTCGGGTTCAAGTTCATCTCAGGCGACGGCATGCTTGCTTTCGTCATGGCCCCGGGAGCGTTCCTTGTGCTGGGCTATCTGATGGTTTTGTTCAACAAGTATCTGGCTAAGAAGTAATTGACTATGGAAATTCTGCTTATAATCGTATCGTCGATATTCGTAAACAATATCGTACTTGCGCAGTTCCTCGGAATATGCCCCTTTCTGGGCGTGTCCAACAAGCTTTCCACCGCGACCGGCATGTCCGCTGCGGTCTGCTTCGTCATAACGCTCTCGACGCTGGTCACCTACCTGCTTAACAAATACCTTCTTCTTCCGTTCAACCTTGCCTTCCTGCAGACCATCGCGTTCATCCTTGTGATAGCCGCCCTGGTGCAGATGGTCGAGATTGTCCTCAAGAAGGTCAGCCCGTCCCTCTATCAGGCGCTCGGAATATTCCTTCCCCTCATAACGACGAACTGCACGGTTCTCGGAGTGGCCATCAACGTGGTTACCAAGGAGTTCACCTTCGGCCAGCCTTCCCACATGCTCGGACTTGGAGAGGCTGTGCTCTATGCGTTCTCCACGGCGGTGGGCTACGGCCTTGCCATGGTCCTTTTCGCCGGCATCCGCGAGCATCTTGCCATGAACGATGTCCCCAAAGCTTTCAAGGGAGTCCCCATAGCCCTTATCACGGCCGGCATTCTGGCCATGGCGTTCATGGGCTTCTCCGGCATCGCCTGACCCCCGTCAATGTTTACCGACAATATATCGACAGACAATCAAACAAACTTTCGACTATGAAAAAAGCGTTTCTCATCATCGCGGCCGTACTTTGCTTCACGGTGGCAGCATCTGCACAGAAGAGAAGTCTCGGTGCCCGCGTGACCTACGGACTTGAAGTTTCATATCAGCACAGTTTCGGAGAAGACTTTCTGGAGGCGGACCTCGGCTGGTTCGACCACGGATTCTACGTTACAGGCATTTATGACTTCATCCTGGCTTCGGAAGGAAATTTCAACTTCTACGCCGGCCCCGGTGCCGCGCTCGGTTTCTACGATCACGATGACGACAGCGGCATGAACATAGCCATAGCGGGGCAGCTGGGCATGGAGTACAACTTCAACATGCCTCTCACGCTGTCTCTGGACTGGCGGCCAGCCTACTTTTTCCAATATGACGGCTTCGGCTGGCAGGGACTTGCGCTGGGAATCCGCTACAGATTCTGATTTTACGGAAACACTCACACATCAGGCCGGTCTTTTCCAGAAGACCGGCTTTTTTATTAAATTTGTGATGACGGCTTTGTTAAATTTGTGATGAAGGCCCGGTGAAATCACCCTGCGCCGATATGCAATATGACCCTGCGGAAAGAATGGAACTGAGATTCAACGTTGACATACGCGACATGAACAGCTTCGGCATCGCTGCCAAGGCGGCGTGTACCGCTGAGTATTACAGCATTGACGAGCTTTCGGAGATTTGCCGCGACACGGAGCTGCCCCGACCTTTCAAGAGCATAGGAGGGGGCAGCAACCTTCTGTTCACAAAAGACTTCGGAGGCACTCTTCTGCATTCCCGGATCAGGTTCATCGAGCCTTATTGCAGCAAAGGAGTCTGCACTGCAAGAGTCGGGGCCGGGGTGCCTTGGGACGAATTCTGCGGATGGTGTGCGGAACGCGCCCTGTGGGGACCTGAGAACCTGTCCATGATCCCCGGTGACACCGGTGCCGCCGCCGTCCAGAACATAGGCGCCTACGGAGTGGAAATTTCCGACATCATATCCACCGTGGAATGCTTCGACCTGCAGAGCGGCCGCATGGTTCTGTTCGGCAGGGATGAATGCGCATACGGCTACCGTGACTCATTCTTCAAACATGACGGAGGCCGCTACGTCGTCACCGCCGTATCCTTCTCTCTGAGCACGGAATACAATCCCGTTACCGGATACGGCAACGTCATGGACCGCATAGTGGAGAAGTACGGTAGCTACAGCGTTTACGGTAAAGCTCTTACACCGGAACTCGTGCGCCGGACGATCATGGAAATCCGCAGAGAAAAGCTCCCCGATCCGGCCCTCTACGGCAATGCGGGCAGCTTCTTCCGCAATCCTTGCGTGACAAAGGAGAAATTCGCGGAAATCTCCGGCGACGGACGGACCGATGTCCCTCATTTCGCCGCGGAGGGAGGGCTGGTGAAGATACCTGCCGCATGGATGATAGACAGATGCGGGTGGAAAGGCTACCGTGAAGGCAACGTAGGAGTATGGGAAAAACAGCCTCTGGTGCTCGTGAACATGAGCGGCAAGGCTTCCGGAGCGGAAATTGAAGCTCTGGAACAAAAGATAAGGGCATCCGTGAAGGAGCGCTTCGGTGTGGAGCTCCGGGCCGAAGTGGAACATATATGAGAAAACAGAGATATGGCATCGTTCGTAATCGAAGGAGGGCACGCCCTCAGCGGGGAAATCAGGCCGCAGGGAGCCAAAAATGAGGCTCTCGAAGTCATCAGCGCAGTCCTCCTCACCGGGGAGGAAGTCACGATATCCAATGTCCCCGACATCCTGGACATCAGAAACCTCATAAGTCTTCTGCAGGAGATGGGGGTGAAAGCAGAGAATCCCTCCAAAGGAAAATGGTCGTTCAGGGCCGATGACATAGACCAGAAATACCTTGAAAGTGAAGATTTCGCCCGGAGGAGTTCAAAACTCAGAGGCTCCGTGATGATTGCAGGCCCGCTGCTCGCCCGTTTCGGCAAGGCATATTTTCCCAAGCCGGGAGGGGACATGATAGGACGGAGGCGTGTGGACACCCACATCGCAGGAATGCTGGCCCTCGGCGCTTCCCATGAATACGACCCTGTGCGCAAGGCATACAGACTGACAGCCCCCGGAGGCCTGACAGGCAAGTATATGCTCCTGGACGAGGCTTCGGTAACCGGAACTGCGAACATCCTCATGGCATCGACCCTGGCAAAGGGCGACACGGTCATCTACAACGCCGCCTGCGAGCCTTATATCCAGCAGCTCAGCCGTATGCTCGTTTCCATGGGGGCAAGGATAGACGGCATCGGATCCAACCTGCTGACTGTCCACGGAGTGGAACGGCTTCATGGAACGGAGCACGTTATTCTCCCCGACATGATCGAAGTCGGTTCATTCATAGGCATGGCGGCACTGACCCGCAGCTCCATAACGATAAAGGACACTTCCTACTCCAATCTGGGCATAATCCCCGAACAGTTCCGCAGGCTTGGGGTCATGCTTGAACAGCACGGCGACGACATATTCGTGCCTGCACAGGAAAGCTACGTCATCGATTCGTTCCTGGACGGCTCCATCATGACCATAGCCGACGCTCCATGGCCGGGGCTCACGCCTGACCTGCTCAGCGTGATGCTTGTCGTGGCCACGCAATGCCGGGGGAGCGTGCTCATACATCAGAAGATGTTCGAGAGCAGGCTGTTCTTTGTGGACAGGCTGATAGACATGGGCGCACAGGTCATTCTGTGCGACCCTCACAGGGCCGTGGTCATAGGCCATGACCACAACTTCCAGCTACGTGCGGGCAAGATGCTTTCCCCGGACATCCGTGCGGGCATAGCTCTGCTGCTTGCCGCCATGTCGGCCCGCGGAACGAGCACGATAGGGAACATAGAACAGATAGACCGCGGATACGAGAACATCGACGGACGCCTGAATTCCCTCGGGGCGAAGATCCTCCGTGTCGATGATTGCGGCGCCGGCGTCTGAAGGGGCGGCATTGCCGGCGACTGGCGGGGCAGCATTGCCGGCGTCTGAAGGGTCGGCATTGCCGGCGACTGGCGGGGCGGCATTGCCGGCAACTGGCGGGGCAGCGGCGCCGGCGTCTAAAGGATTATTTCGGCGCAGAAGACGGATTTGCCTTCCACTTTGCCCTCTACGAAGAACGAAGACATGCCGTCACCCCGTCCGACCTCGGCCCTGAACAGTTCCACCGTCTCTCCGGCCACCGTCTCCTTGTTGAAGTTGATGGCCACCTCTTTTACCGGCCTTTCGGCAAGAATCCCGTAATCGATGCAGTCCATGGACCATACGATGTACCGGGCGTTGTTCGTGTGCCCTATGATGTCTATGTCGGAATAGGCCACCTTGCGCTCGGCGACCTTCTCCGCCTCGACTCCCTTCGGCATCGTCACTTTGCCGCACGGGACGGGAAGGGCGTCTTCATGGCACTGCGTAGTGTCAGGCACTATGTCGAGAAGCTCCGTGCTGCGTACCAGACGGCGCGTTTCGGTATTGATTACCAGCCACGAACTTGTGCAGCTCAGCAATTCTTTTCCTTCCATGTCCGACATCCTGAAATCTCTCAGGAAGAACAGTCCGTCAAGCCCTTTGTGCCAGGTGGCGAGCTTTACGGTGTCTCTCCACAGCGGCGGATCGGTAAACCTGAAATGCATCCTGGAGAGCACCCAGGCGGTGTGATGGGTCTGAAGGTCGTCATAGCCGAAGTGCAGGACGTTCGCCGCATGATAGGCAATTTCCTGCATCAGATCCATGAATGCCGCCGGTTTCAGATGAAAACCCGCATCGGTGTCATAACAGGGAATTGTTACGATCTGTTCGTATTTGTTTTCCGAATTCAATTTTTCTTCCATGATAAAGCGTATGATTCAGTAGTTAAGAAAAAATTTTACCTGTTGTCGAGGAAATTCCTTACCTGCGATTTGAAGTCCGCAAGCATGTCCGTTGAGTTTCCGCCCGTGTCTGCGGCAAGGGCTATGTCCCGTTCCGCGTCTTTGATCACGGCATCCAGTATCCTGTCCTTCGCCCTCCGGCAGATTTCCTCCGAAATCCCTTCCGGCATGAACCGGCTTCTCAGAGACTCCGCCCATTCCGCCTCTTTCGCCGGCAGCTCTTTCTCCAGTTCATGGAAATAAGCGTCCACATCTTCGACGGTGGAGATTTCCCCTTTTCCGACTTTTTCTTCGAAATCCTCCAGACAGCTCTCGGGCATGACCAGGCCTCCTGCGTCGATCCATCTCTCCGGGTTGCAGCGTCGGCCTGTCCGGATGCCTTCCGTCCCGTTTTCTGCTGAGAAACGTCCGAGGTAGGCAAGTATTCCGGAGCGGTAGAATTCCATGCCCTCCTGCAGGGCTGCCGGTTTTATCACGCAGCCGTTGAAAGGATATTCTCCCGTTTCGGACGGGCTGTTCTCCGCCTTCAGCTTTTCCAGAATGTTCAGTCCCGTCACCATACCTCCTACGGTGCAGGGGTTGAGCTGGTTCAGGGTGATGCAGTCGGTCTTGTCACCTTTCCTTCCGTCCCTGGCCTTCCATTTTACGAAATTTCTCGCCGTGCCTGCCTTGAACAGATTGATGCCGGGATAGAGGTATGCCTTCCCGTTGCGCTCGATCAGATACGAGAACGGCATTGCGGAGGTGTCGGGATGTGATGAGAAATGTCCCATTACGAGGGAGAAAGGTCCCGTGTGCATGGGCCATAGGATATGCGAGCCGGACGCCAGGCTGGTCCCTCTCTCCAGAGTGCCGGAGTGGATGGGCCCCGTTTTGTACATGTGGTTGCTCTGGTTGGCTCCCGATCCTGCGTTGAAGAACGAAATCATTCCCGCGATAAGCAAGGTCGATTTGTGGTGCGACACGGAAAACGGGCCGGCGAAAACGGCGCACGCTTCTCCTTTCTCCATGTGGCAGTTGCTGAAAAACAATGAATTCTCAGCTGTAAAACCTGCGCCCATGTGACATGCCTGGCCGATGAAGCAGTTTCTGATCTGTGCGGCGTCATCCACGGAGCTTCCTTCCGCCACGATGAAATGCTCTGCTATGACATCGCGCCCGATCGAAGACGGCGCATCCTTACGGCTCATTATGCTTCCGTCGGAGAGCATGGACGCTCCTTCGAGCCTGGCACATTCGCCTGTCATGATATTGCGCACGAGGCCGCAGCCGATAATGGAAGAATCGCTGCCTATGCGCCCTTTCCCATTCTTTCCGGGCCCTGCGCAACTACGGTAAATCTCCTTCAGACGTTCCGACGCCTTGCCGCCCCTTACCATAATCCACGCCGCCTGCGCCGAGAGCCTGTCACAGATCACTGCCTCATGTCCTCCCGCTTCGCTCAGCACGGATACGGTGACTCCGCTGCCGAAACTGCCTCCGCGGTCGGTGACGATTGCACCGCAGCTGCTTATGATGCAGTTGTCTCCGATATCATAGCATGCGATGCCGCCGCGGATGTCGCGCACCAGGCAGTCATCTCCTAAGGAAACGTCCTGCAGAAAAGCATTGTAGATGCCGCATGGAAAAGACAGAGCTCCGGAAAGGACGTCTTCCCCCCGGAACTTTCCCAAACGGACGTTTCCCGAAAAACGGACGTTTCTTATGCGTCCGGCGAATGAATCCTCTCCCCAGGAAACCTCTATCGAGCTCCAGTCGTCGGCCGTGCAGCCGTTGTTCCGAAGCTCAACTATCTCATAGTCCCTTATTTTACGGTATCCGTCCATAAGCATGATCTCATGTGTTTATCCGCGGCAAAAATAGTGATTTTAAACGTACAGATAAAGTTACGAATAGCGGGCCGAAATAGCAAGCTGCTTTTGCTCGGCAACACATTAATGCGTATCTTGCGGGGACGGATGCCTTCAGGCGGCCGGCATGCTGAAATGAATCCGCGGCGGGCAATTGACAGTAAAACATAATCAGAACAATAAAAGCAGTACAGCATATCATGGAATGGATTAAAAAGGAAAATGTCGGATGGGTCGACCTTCTCAGAATCGCGGCAATCTTTTTTGTAGTATGGTCACACTGCTGCGACCAGTTCATCGCGGACTTCGGCAACAGGCAGTCTTTTGTGACGGGAGTGCTCATGGAAAGCATCGGACGTCCATGCGTTGTGCTTCTGACCATGATTTCCGGCTATCTGCTCCTGCCTTTCAAGAAAGAATATGCGTTGGGCGAATACTACCGCAAGCGCATAGGCAGGATTGTATGGCCGCTTGTTTTCTGGTCGCTGGCTCTGCCCGTCATCTTCTTCGTCTATTACAGCACTGCCGGCGCATCCTCGCCGATTCCTTCCCTGAATCCCTCGGACTTCACGTCCGGCCGTCTTCTCCGCTCCTTCTACGGTTTCCTGTTCAACTTCGGCTACGAAACTATCCCCCTGTGGTATCTGTACATGCTCATAGGCCTTTATCTCGTTCTTCCGATACTGAATGCATGGCTCAGGACAGCCGGCCGCCGCGATCTCAAGACCGTTCTCGGGCTGTGGGGATTCACCCTGTTCATCCCATATATAAGGGTCGCCGCGGTGCTTTTCGGCATTGACGGAGAACCGGGCTATGTCAGGCTCTGGGGAGAATGCGACTGGAACATCTTCGGGCCGTTCTACTACTTCTCCGGGTTCATAGGATACATGCTCCTCGCATATTATCTGAAAGAATATCCACTGAACTGGAGCTGGCGTAAAACCTTGACCATAGGCACGCTTTCCTATCTTGCGGGCTATGCCGTCACTGCGGGAGGCTACATTTTCGTGCAGTCGCGTTTCCCCGGCGACTACAAGTTTCTGGAAATACCCTGGACCATGTGCGGAATCAACGTCGCCCTCCAGGCATTCGGAGTCTACGTCATCTTCTCCAAACTGAGGATAAAATCGTCGGAACGTCTTTCGAGGGCCGCCTCCCTGATGTTCGGCATCTATCTGTGCCACTTTCCGTTCGTGCACATGGCCTACGACTGGTTCGACATGGAGCCGCTGCCGATACCGCTGCGCAACATCGCCATGGCGCTCAGCTCCTTTGCCATCTCCTATCTGATTTCTCTGGCGCTTTACAGCTGGAAACCGACCCGCCGCCTCGTCAGATGACGCCGGCGGAGTAGAGAGTCAAGCGTTTTGGCGATTATACCGGTTTTTTAGATTCAGGAAAGCTAAAGTTCTATCCAGCGTACGGAACTGTCACGTTTCCACCAGGTGAGCTGCTTCTTCGCGTAATGGCGCGTGTTGCGCTGAATCCGTTCCACGGCCTCTTCCAGAGAGTGCGGGGCTTTTTCCCTCCGCCCATCATCATCCCTGTGCCCCCCGTCCGTCTCCGTTCCGCGGCTGTAATCAAAAAAGTCGAACAGCTCCCTGTAGCCCACGGTCTGCAGAGCTGGCAGGTCACGGTCGGGATACAGCCCCATGGCCTCTTCCACGAGACCGTCCTCGACCATCCTGACAACTCTTCTGTCAATCCGGTCATAAAGGACGTCCCTCGGCCTTGAAAGGCAGATTTTTTCGATCCCGAAATCTCTCTTCTTGGGTTCGGACAGTTTGAAGGAAGAAAACTTGCGGCCCGACAGCAGACAGACCTCCACGGCTCTCAGCACCCTTTGCGGGTTCGCTATGTCCATGGCCGCATAAGCCTCGGGGTCAAGCCTTTTCAGGTCCATCCGCAGGGATTCCACCCCCTCGTTCCGCATTCTGTCGGTAAGCTCCTTCCTGAGCTGAGGGTCGGCATCCGGCATATTGTCGAGGCCGCGGCATACCGCCTCGGCATAGAAGCCGGAACCTCCGGCCATTACGAGCGTGTCGTGCCCTTCCCGGAACAGCCGGCCTATGAGGGCAAGGGCCTGCTCCTCATACATCCCTGCCGTGTACGGTCTGTGTATGGATTCGGTCCGGATGAAATAGTGCCTTACCGCCGAAAGCTGCTCCGGACTCGGCACGGCCGTGCCCACGCTCATCTCTTTGTAAATCTGTCTGGAATCGCAGGAAATGACGGGGGAGTGCAGCTTCAGGGCAAGGTCTATGCACCATTCGGTCTTGCCGACGGCCGTAGGACCGGACACTATTATCAGTTTTTTCTCCATGGCACTGTTCTGGTCACATTCCTTGAATCCTGCGGCGGCGGCCCGAGCTTGCTCCATACCCGAGCTCGCTCCATAAAAATGCGGGGCGCTTAAAGACGCTGGCCGTCTGCCGGGAGCGGCATGTAAGGTCAGCTAAAAGAAGCTGTCTTCGTTTCCGTCGAAGATCTGTTTCCCGTCCTCGTCGTCATCATCGTCGTCCTTGTCCGCATCGCTGTCCTCGTCCTCGTCTCCGAGGCCGTCGTCGTCTCCCCAGTCCTTGCTTTCCATGTCGTGGTGGAGCGGATGCTTCAGGTCTTCAGGCAGGTCTTCGTATGCTACATAGCCGTTTTCGAACTCTATCGGATTCGGCCCTTTGGACTCGACTATCGCCGGATATTTCATGCCGGGTTTGGGTTCGACCTCTCCTTCCAAGGTGATTATGACGTACTTCTTGTTGGTGACATCGTAGAAATAGTTGAAAGACACGATGCCTTTTTCTACGGTATCCGCGAGGGAAACGTTGTCCACGGTGCCGTAGCCGAGGTCGAACATGGCATACCTTGCGACCACCGCATTCCCGGCGTCAAATGCCTTGAACTGGATCAGCTGATCCTGCGGGAATTCCAAGTCGCTGCGCAACTGATTGTTGAACTCATACAATGTCATCGTCGAGTCGAGCTCATAAACCCTTGCGAACCCCTTCAGTCCGGGGAGAGAAACCCTATATCTGAGAACCATAAGATTAGTATCAGTTTAATCGACCGCAAACTTACAAAAAACTTTCGTCATTGCGCTTCTTATGTTCCCATAAAATAGTGCGCAGGCATCTGTGGATGCGTTTTTCTGCGCCAAGCTCAGCGTTGCCTGAGCTGCCGTAGTGTCACGGCCATTATGGGGATGGTGACGATGAATCCGAGAATGTCGCTTACGCATTGGGCCAGTTCCAGACCTGTCAGTCCCAGCCACAGAGGAAGAAGCAGCACGGCCGGGATGAAGAAAAACCCTCGCCGCGCCCCTGCCAGGATATTGGCCCTCAGCGGAAAACGGCAAGTCTGAGTGAGCATGCCGGACGCCATGCAGAAAGCATTGAGCGGATAGGCAAGCAGCTGCAGGCGCAGCGCCGCGGCACCTATGGCCACTACCTCCGGATCGTCCCTGAAAAGGCGGACGAGAGGCTCCGCGAAGACCGAGCCCGCTATGGAACATGCCAGAAGAAAGGCCGTCCCCACATAGACCGTAAACCAAAAGGCCTTTTTGAGCCTGTCGTAGAGGCCTGCCCCGTAGCAGAATCCGCAGGTGGGCTGGAATCCCTGGCCGAGACCCACGACCGTGGACATGATGAGCATGGTTATGCGGTTGACTATGCTCATGGCCGCGATGGCTGCGTCGCCGTATTTCGCGGCGGAGAGGTTCAGCGCGACGGTGGCCAGGCAGCCGAGCCCCTGTCTGGACAGGGACGGACTCCCTCCGTAGAAAATCTCCTTGAAATCCTTGAAGGAAGGCGAGAAGTTTTTCCATTCCACCGCTATGTTCCGTTCGTTTTTGGTCATCCTAAGCAGAATGAAAAAGGAGATGATCTGCCCCGTCACGGTCGCGACCGCCGCCCCGCCCACACCCCAGCCGAGGCACAGTATCAGGAGGGGATCCAGAGCCACGTTGACCGCCGCCCCTGCCGTTATCCCTATCATGGCGAGCCTGGCATTTCCCTGCAGGCGCATCTGGTTGTTGAGCGTCAGCGAAGAAGTGAAGAATGGAGCGCCGAGCAGGATGATGCCCAGATATCTCTCGGTATATGGCAGAATCGTGGGAGTGCTGCCGAGCCATACGGCCAGCGGACGGAGCAGGAGCTCTCCTGCGGCGGCCAGTACAATGCCGAAGAAAAACGAGAAAAAGAAACCGTTGGCGGCCATCCGCCGGGCATTTCCCTCGCGTCTCGCTCCGAGCTCCCGTGAAATGTAGTTTCCTGAACCGTGCCCGAAGAAAAACCCGAAGGCCTGCAGGAAAAACATCACGCTGAAAACCACACCCACCGCCGCAGTCGACTGAGTGTTCAGCCTTCCTACGAAGAAAGTGTCCGCCATATTGTATATGGAGGTCACCAGCATGGTCACGATGGTCGGTCCGGCCATGGTGAGGACGGTCTTCCGGACAGGGGCGGAAGTAAGAAAATCGTAATTGTCTTTCTGCATTACGGGCTGCGTTACGGGACGGCAAAACATTTCCGCATGCAAAATTAAGGAAAAATAGTATTTTTGTCTGCGGAAGGTCATCGGGACCGGCCATGGGCGGCCCGGGTTGCACCGGTAATGCGTACATAGATTGCACGGCGAAAGAGTGGATACGGTCAAGGATGAATACAAAAGCGTGGCTAAGGCGGCGGAAGGACTCTACAAAGAGAAGGGCAGCCGCTTCATATCCCTTGCATATCCCGTTGAAACCGAAGAAGAAATAAAGGAAATCCAGCAGGCCCTGCGGAAAAAGTACCATGACGCGCGCCACCACTGCTACGCATGGCGTCTCGGAGTCAACGGCGAGAGATTCAGGGCAAACGATGACGGAGAGCCGTCCGGTTCATCCGGAAGGCCCATTCTCGGGCAGATCGAATCCCGCGGGCTGAGCGACGTTCTGATAGTGGTGGTCAGGTATTTCGGGGGGATCAAGCTCGGCATCCCCGGACTCATCCGCTCCTACAGGACAGCTGCAGCGGATGCTCTCGACAATGCGGGGGAGACCGTAAAGACGGCCCGTACGGACTACAGAATCCGTTTCGGCTACATGGCCATGAACCAGGTGATGAAACTTCTCAAAGAGATGGAACTGCCCCAGCGCAGGCAGGACTTCGGCGAGGAATGCTCCCTCGAAACATCCGTGCGTCTGTCCGCAGAACAGGACTTCCTAGACCGTCTGTCCAAAATCGACGGCTGTTCGGCGGAAAAATGCGTATGTCAGTCTTGAAAATTGTCTATATTGAAAAAAGAAACACCGTACTCATCACATAAGCAGAGCAATGCCTATGAGTATTAAATTTTGTTTTCATGAGTTATAGATAGTTAGAGAGTCGGATGAGCACGGTGTTTCAGCTGGTTTAAACAATAAACATTTTTTATGGAAGTATGTCGGTACGAAAGATGAGCATACGTCAAACCCTCCCGCGGAAAGAAGACCGCAGGCTGCACAGGAAACGGGACGTGCACCGTTCTTTGACAATGCGTACATGATTCGAGTCATTTCAATAGGTGCTGCAAATCTAAGCAATACTTTTTTTCCGTGCAAATAAAATTCGCCGGTGCCTGCAGAAAAAATCCGCACCGTGAAATTCGTGGAAAATCAGCATTTTGTAGAAGACTCAAACAAAAACTGACGTCAGAGTTGCAGAAATAAATTTAATTGCTACCTTTAACGATAAATCAGAAGCCGGCCATGGTATGACGCCTGTTTTTTGATTGAAGAGAGAAAAATGAGAACACCATATTACATATAAAACGCAAATCATAAAACCACATCATTTATGAGCAAAGTTCATGTATTCAATGCCGGTCCCTGCGTACTTCCGCAGGTGGCCATAGACAAGACAATCGAGGCTTTGAAGGATTTCAAGGGAACGGGAGTGTCCCTGATTTCCATTTCTCACAGGACCAAGGAATGGGAGGCGACCATGGAAGAATGCCGCTCCCTCTGGAAGGAGCTTCTCCACATCCCCGACACGCACGAAGTCGTGTTCCTCGGCGGCGGCGGAAGCCTTCAGTTCCTCTATGTGGCCGTGAACTATCTGGAGAAGAAGGCCGCCTATCTGGACACCGGCACATGGGCCCACAAAGCCCTCAAAGAGGCCCAGGGACTCGGCGACGCCTACGCGATAGCCTGCTCAAAGGACAAGAACTACAACTACATACCCAAGGGATTCGACATCCCCGCAGACCTTGACTATCTGCACATCACCACGAACAACACAATCTACGGAACTGAAATCAAGACCGACATCGACTGCCCCTGCCCGCTCATCGCTGACATGTCGTCGGACATCATGAGCCGTCCCGTGGACGTGTCCAAGTATGACCTCATCTACGGCGGAGCGCAGAAAAACGTAGGCCCTGCCGGAGTCATCTTCGCCATAGTGCGCAAGGACTCTCTGGGAAGGGTCAGCCGCTACATCCCCACGATGCTCGACTACCGCACCCACATCGAAAAGGGTTCCATGTTCAACACCCCTCCGGTTTTCGCCATCTACGTCATGACCGAAACCCTCAGGTGGCTCAAGAGCATAGGCGGAGTGGAGGCCATCCACAAGATCAACACGCAGAAGGCCGCCCTCCTCTATGAAGAGATAGACCGCAACCCTCTCTTCGTGGGAACGGCCGAGAAGGAAGACCGCTCCATAATGAACGTGTGCTTCGTCATGGCGAAGGGTTACGAAGCCCTTGAGGCGGAGTTCCTCGCCTACGCCAAAGGCAAGGGCATGGTGGGAATCAAAGGCCACCGCAGCGTGGGCGGCTTCAGGGCCTCCATCTACAACGCCTGCACCGTCGAGGACGTACAGGCTCTGGTAGACTGCATGCAGGAATTCGAAAAAATGAAAAAATAAGGAGACGGCATCATGAAAGTGCTTGTAGCTACACAGAAACCTTTTTCCGCGGCAGCGGTGGAGGGCATAAAGGAAATAGTGGAAAAGGCCGGCCATGAATTCTCCAAACTGGAGAAATACCAGGAGCAGAGCGACCTGGTGAAGGCCGTGGCCGATGCGGACGCCCTGATTGTGCGTTCCGACAAAGTCACCCCGGAAGTTTTGGACGCCGCTAAAAAGCTCAGGATAGTGGTCCGCGCCGGAGCGGGCTTCGACAACATAGACCTTGCGGCTGCGACCGCTCACAAGGTGGTGGTGATGAACACACCCGGACAGAATTCCAACGCCGTGGCCGAACTCGCCATAGCCATGATGATCTACATGAGCCGCAACCAGTTCACTCCTGCCACGGGCTCCGAAATCATGGGCAAGAGACTCGGTGTCCAGGCATTCGGCAATGTCGGACGGCTTGTGGGCAAGAAAGCCGAGGCTCTGGGCATGAGCGTCATGGCGATAGACCCCTACATCCCTGCGGAGAGAATCAGGGAATACGGAGCCGAGCCGGCCGCCACGGTGGAGGAGCTCTACTCCAAGAGCGATTTCGTGTCGGTCCACATACCGGCCACTCCCGAAACCGTAAAGTCCATCGGCTATGAACTCGTGACGAAAATGCCGAAGGGGGCCTGCCTGGTGAACACCGCCCGCAAGGAAGTGATAGACGAGGCCGGTCTGGAAAAGGCGCTGGAGGAGCGTCCCGACCTGAAATATGTCACGGACGTGGCACCGGACAATTATTCCGTCCTCAAGGAGAAGTTCGGCGTGCGGGTATTCGCCACACCCAAGAAGATGGGCGCGCAGACTGCCGAGGCCAACCTCAATGCAGGACTGGCCGCCGCACGTCAGATAGCGGACTACTTCGCCACCGGCAACACCCGTTTCCAGGTCAACAAATAATCCTTTAGAACTATGGTAAGTGTAAAACCGTTCGCAGCTCTGCGCCCTCCCAAAAGCCTTGTGGAGGAAGTCGCCGCTCCGCCCTATGACGTCCTGGACTCCGCCGAGGCCAAGAAGATGGCCGGAGAAAAGTCGCTGCTCCACATAACCAAACCCGAAATCGATTTCACCCCCATCCTGCCCGACCATGACAGCAGGGTATATGACGAGGCCGTGAAGAATTTCAAGGAATGGCAGCAAAAGGGCTGGCTTGTGCGTGACCCTAAGCCCTGCTACTATGTCTATGCCCAGACCATGGGCGGCCGCACCCAGTACGGGCTAGTATTGTGCGCGCATACGGACGATTATGCAGAGGGCAAGATAAAGAAGCACGAGCTTACCCGCAAGGACAAGGAGGACGACAGGATGATCCACGTCCGCATCCAGAACGCCAACATCGAGCCGGTGTTCTTTGCCTACAAGGACAACGCCGAACTCGGCGGCATCATCTCCAAGGCGGCATCGGGCGAGCCCGAATATTCCTTTACGGACGAAAACGGCTTCGGCCACAAGTTCTGGACAATAGACGATCCGGAGACCATAGACAGGATAAGCTCGATTTTCGGCCATGACATAGATGCGTTCTATGTGGCCGACGGCCATCACCGCACGGCGGCCGCTGCCCGTGTGGGTGCGGAAAAGAGGGCGCAGAACCCTCACCACACCGGTGATGAGGAGTACAACTGGTTCATGGCCGTGTGCTTCCCCGAGAGCCAGCTCAAGATTCTGGACTACAACCGTGTGGTCAAGGACCTGAACGGGCTGAGCGAGGAGCAGTTCCTGGACGCCTTGTCCAAGGACTTCGATGTCAGGCCGGTTTCCGGCGACAAGCCCTACGCACCTACGCACCTCCACAATTTCTCCATGTATCTCGGCGGCCGGTGGTACAGCCTCAGCGCCAAGCCTGGAAGGTACGATGACACGGACCCGATAGGGGTGCTCGACGTTACCATCCTTTCCGGTCTCGTGCTCGACAAGATACTGGGCATAAAGGACCTGCGTACCGACAAGAGAATAGACTTCGTGGGCGGCATCCGCGGTCTGGATGAGCTTTCACGGCGTGTGGACAGCGGAGAGATGAAGGTTGCCTTCGCTCTCTATCCTGTTTCCATGGCGCAGCTGATTGCCATTGCGGACAGCGGCAACATCATGCCTCCCAAGACTACGTGGTTCGAGCCGAAGCTCCGCTCAGGTCTCGCAATCCATACCCTGGACTGATTCCAAGGAATCTGTTGATTATTTAGTGGCATGTTCTGACAGTATCGTTTCTGCCGGCAGGTGTTTTTCCCGTGCCTTCAGGTTTTCTTCCAGGGTGAAGACTTTGGCATGGATTTGGATGATTCCAATGACAACAGAAACACATAAGCTAGTTTAAACATACTGAATAGATGAACGTTAAGATGCAGCCGGTCGTGATGATCCGCTGCATTTCTTTTTTACCCTTCCCTCCTCCCGGATTCTTTTCAGGTCCATTTCGCCGCCCCTCTATAATATGATTTGAAAAAAGCACAGAGCTTGTCATTTCGAAATGTCTTTGTAACTTTGCGGTCGGAAAAAAACACTTTTATTCCGACTTAAAAATAATGCGAAAATAGTATGCAAAATACTGTTGAATATAAAGTTAGGGCAAGGATAACCCACGCGAAATATGGGACGGTGTTTTTTGTGTCTACATTCCATCGGTTTGATGCGGAGTATGTAACCAAGCTTCTTGCCGGATTTGAGAAAGAGGGGCTGATTACACGTATGTCGAAGGGTATATATGTCAGGGCTAAAAAGACACGTTTTGGAGTTGTTTATCCTTCTGCTTACGAAATCGTGACGGAGGTCGCCAAGAGAGATAAGGCAAAGGTTTTCCCGGCAGGTGAGACTGCGGCCAACAGACTGGGATTCTCCACGCAGGTCCCGATGAATGCTTGTTTCATAACATCCGGCACACCAAGGAAGCTGAAGTTGGGCAACCGGACTGTAACATTAAAACATGGGGTTCCCAAGAATTTTGCGTACAAAGGAAATCTCATGCCCGAATTGGTGCAGGCCCTCCGTAGCATCGGCGAAGGCAATATAACGGAGGCTGTTGAAAAAAGAGTGGCTCAACTGCTCTCTGCGGCACCGGAACCAGATACAATCGAGCATGATCTGCTTTTGACCCCGGTATGGATAAGAAATATTATTAAAAGAAACCTAAAAACAGGCAAAATCAATGAGTAAGTGGATAGACTTTTCGATAGAGGAGCGTAAGGCCATGATACAAGGCGTTGTGGAAGAGAAGAATATCGATGAGGCGGCTGCGGAGAAAGATTGGTGGGTGACGGCCATATTGTATGCCTTGTTTCATACAAATGCAGCCGAGTATCTGCTATTCAAAGGAGGTACAAGTTTGAGCAAAGGCTGGAACATGATAGAGCGTTTCAGTGAAGATATCGATTTGGCTCTAGGCCGTGATTTCTTCTTGAATGAAAAGAATTTAACATGTGCCGGCTGTGCGAGCAACACGCAAATCCACAAGTTCAGGGAAAAAGCTCAGGATTATCTGTTCGGCGAATTTAAGGAAAGCCTGAAGAGACAATTGGCGAAACTGGGATTGGACGTAGCCGTGCTTGCGGAGAATGAAACCATAGATGAAAACGGCAAGCTTCATGACGTGGATCATGACAAGGACCCGTCCGTGATTTTTGTAAGGTATCCTTCTCTATACAGCAGTGATGCTCCGTATGCAATACCGGTCGTGAAGATTGAAATCAGTGTGCTTTCAATGAGCGAACCATACGAAATTAAACGTATATCTTCATTGATCGGGCAGATCTATGAAGATGTGGATTCTGATATTGTTCAGAGCATCAAGACGGTAAGTCCTTCAAGAACTTTTTTGGAAAAAGCTTTCCTGCTTTGTGAGGAATATCAGAAGAAAGAGCCGAGGACATATCGGATGTCCCGTCACTTCTATGATTTGGAGAAAATATCTCATACCGGTTATATGGACAAGGCATTATGTGACGTAACTCTCTATCACGACATTGTGGAACACAGAAAGAAGTTCTATCATGTCGGGTATGTGGATTATGAAAAGGAGCTGCCGGCATCTATTACGATTGTTCCGAGCGAAGAACTTGTTCCAAAGTATGAAGCTGACTATAATAAAATGCGTTCCAGCTTTATCTATGGCGAGTCTTTGGAGTTTGCTGATTTGCTCAAGTCTCTCAGGGCTTTACAGGAAAGTTTCCGAAGCATCTCTCCGAATAAAAAAGGATGATTTACTATGTCGGGATTCTCCTCACGGATTCTTTTCAGGTCCATTTCGCCGCCCCTCTATAATATGATTTGAAAAATAGAGGTTTTTATATTATCTTTGGTTCGTGGGTGTTTTCCCCGAATAAAAGGGGGAAATATTCGTTAAAAAGAGGTGGCCCCAGGTCTGATTTTCAAAGTTTTTTTTTCTAAATATCTGAAAGTTAGAGAATTAAACCAGATCTGAGGAGCTGAAGGAATCCCATATGCCCAAATTGCCGAATCCCATGAAAGGAATTGTTCTCGCCGGAGGCAGCGGCACCCGTCTGTACCCCATAACCAAGGGGGTGAGCAAACAGCTTCTGCCAATCTATGACAAACCCATGGTCTATTATCCCATATCCGTGCTCATGCTGGCCGGGATACGGGACATACTCATCATCTCCACGCCTTTCGACCTGCCCATGTTCAGGCATCTCCTCGGTGACGGGTCGGACTACGGAGTGCATTTCAGCTATGCGGAGCAGCCGTCGCCGGACGGCCTTGCCCAGGCGTTCGTCATCGGCAAGGAATTCATAGGGGACGACAGCGTGTGTCTCGTTCTCGGGGACAACATCTTCCATGGCCCGGGATTCTCCGCCATGCTCACCGATGCGGTAAAGACTGCGGAGGAGGAGGGGAAGGCCACCGTGTTCGGCTACTGGGTGGACGATCCCGAAAGATACGGAGTGGCCGAGTTCGACAAGGAAGGCAACTGCCTCAGCATAGAGGAAAAGCCGGAGCATCCCAAGTCCAACTACGCCGTGACGGGGCTGTATTTCTACCCGAACAGGGTGGTGGAAGTGGCTTCGTCCATAAAACCTTCGGCGAGAGGGGAATATGAGATTACCACGGTCAACCAGGTGTTCCTCTCCGAGGGCAAGCTGAAGGTGAAGAATCTCGGACGCGGATTCGCCTGGCTCGACACCGGCACCCACGATTCCCTGGCCGATGCTTCCATCTACATAGAGACCATAGAGAAGCGTCAGGGCCTCAAGATTGCCTGTCTCGAGGGCATCGCCTACAGGCAGGGTTGGATAGATGCCGACAAGATGAGGGAACTGGCCCGTCCCATGCTTAAGAACCAGTACGGCCGCTATCTGCTCAAGGTCATCGATGAGGTGGACCGCACGGGCGATTCCAACCTCATGTAGGTGCATCGGGCATCGGTTGTCGACGTGGAAGGCAAATTGTGACGGATGTAATCAAAACTGACATGGATGTAATCAAAACAGAAATAGAAGGGGTTTATATCATAGAACCCAAAGTGTTCAAGGATGCCCGCGGATACTTCTTCGAGAGCTACTCGCAGAGAGAGTTCGAAGAGAAGATAGGACGTGTTGAATTCGTGCAGGACAACGAAAGCATGTCCGGATATGGCGTCATGCGCGGACTGCATTTCCAGAAACCTCCATTCACCCAAAGCAAGCTGGTGCGCTGCGTGAGGGGCAAGGTGCTGGACGTGGCGGTGGATGTCCGTGAAGGTTCCCCGACCTATGGAAAGCATGTGGCGGTGGAGCTCAGCGAGGACAATCATCGTGAGTTCTTCATCCCCAAGGGCTTCGCGCACGGATTTTCGGTGCTAAGCGAAACGGCTGTGTTCCAGTACAAATGCGATGAATTCTACCATCCGGAATCGGAGGGCGGCATAAGCATCCTGGACGGTTCACTGGGGATAGACTGGAGGATTCCTGCCGGGGATGCCGTCCTGAGCGAAAAGGATACGAAACATCCGCTGTTCAAGGATTTCGTGACACCGTTCACGAAGGACAGCTGCGGAGGTTCTTCAAGAAGTTAAGAGATTTAATATAACAGACTGTCATGAACATTCTTGTGACCGGAGCCAACGGACAGCTCGGCAATGAAATCCGTCTTGTCTCCAGACAAAGTGAGGACCGGTATGTGTTCACCGATGTGACGGACGTTCCGGGAGCGGAGACCGTGAAACTCGACATCACGGATATTGAAGCAATCAGGAAAATCGTCGGCGAGCGTGAAATAGGTGCCATAATCAACTGTGCCGCCTGGACCAATGTGGACGGGGCGGAGGACCCTGCCAAATACGCCTTGGTGGAGAAGCTTAACGCCGAGGCCCCCGGCAATCTCGCGACTGTCATGGCCGAGACGGGAGGCATACTGTTCCATATTTCCACTGACTACGTGTTCGGAGGCGATTCCTACAATGTCCCCTGCAAGGAGGATCAGAAGGGCACGCCCACGGGCGTTTACGGCCTCACCAAGCTCCACGGCGAGCAGAAGATAGCGGAAAGCGGCTGCCGTCACATAATCATCCGCACGGCGTGGCTTTACAGCGAGTTCGGCAAGAACTTCCTGAAGACCATGCTGCATCTCACCTCCACCAAGCCTTCCCTGAAGGTGGTGTTCGACCAGGCCGGGACTCCCACCTACGCCCTTGATCTGGCCAAGACTGTTCTTGCGATTCTTGACAGGATGAAACGGGGCGATGCGGACGGCCTCTGCGGCGTGTATCATTACTCCGACGAGGGCGTGTGCAGCTGGTACGACTTCACCAAGATGATTGCAACGGCCGCCGCAGCGACCGGGCTCGAAGAGTACGCGCCCTGCCTGCAATGCGACATCCGGCCGTGCCGCAGCAGCGAGTTTCCTTCTCCTGTGAAGCGCCCTGCGTACTCCGTGCTTGACAAGACCAAAATCAAAGAGACATTCGGCATAAAGATTCCCTACTGGGTCGACTCCATGTACGAGTGCATAGACAACCTTACGGGCATGAACCATTGAGCCGGGCTCATATAAAAGAAATACACCATGACACCAAAGAGAACCATAATCATAACAGGCGGCGCCGGTTTCATCGGCAGCCATGTGGTAAGGCTTTTCGTGAACAAATACCCTGAGTACAGAATCATCAATCTCGACAAGCTTACCTATGCCGGCAACCTGGCGAATCTCAAAGACATAGAGGACAAGCCCAATTACCGTTTCGTCAAGGCGGACATCTGTGACTTCGACACCGTGCATGCCCTTGTCCGCGACGAGGCTGTTGACGGCATCATCCACCTTGCGGCGGAGAGCCATGTGGACCGTTCCATCAAGGACCCGTTCACATTTGCCAGGACCAACGTCATCGGCACTTTGAGCATGCTGCAGGCGGCGAAGGCCGTGTGGGAGCCGTGCGGGTGGAAGGTGAACGGTGTCCCGTGCCGCTTCTACCACATCTCCACGGACGAGGTATATGGTGCTCTCCGGATGACTCATCCGGAAGGAATTGATCCTCCTTTTTCCACCAAGGCCTCTTCGCTGAAGCACCACGAGGCTTACGGTGACGATTTCTTCACGGAAACCACTCCGTACCATCCCCACAGCCCCTACAGCGCGAGCAAAGCCGGCAGCGACCATTTCGTGCGTGCATTCCACGACACGTACGGCATGCCTACCATAGTCACCAACTGTTCCAACAATTACGGGCCCTATCAGTTCCCGGAGAAACTCATTCCGCTATTTATCAACAACATACGCCACCGCAAGGCGCTTCCTGTCTATGGAAAGGGGGAGAATGTGCGTGACTGGCTCTAT
>CAYTYL010000010.1:0-3355 GCA_964441715.1 uncultured Muribaculaceae bacterium | reverse complement strand
TCGAGGACCATGCACGGGCCATAGATCTGATATTCCACGAGGGCAAGATTGCCGACACCTACAACATCGGCGGTTTCAACGAGTGGAAGAACATCGACCTCATCAAAGTGCTGATTTCCACCGTGGACCGTCTTTTGGGGCGTCCCGAGGGTGCGGACATGGATCTCATCACCTATGTCACCGACCGTCCGGGGCACGATGCGCGCTATGCCATAGACAGCACCAAGCTCCAGAGGGAGCTCGGCTGGGAACCGAGCCTTCAGTTCGAGGAAGGAATAGAGAAGACCGTGCGCTGGTATCTCGACAACCAGACCTGGCTGGACTCCGTCACCTCCGGTGACTACCTCCGCTACTACGACAGCATGTATCAGGGCCGGTGATTTATATGATTGTCAGATTTATTTGTCTGGTGAAGTTTCCAAATGAGATTATTGATCCTCTAGAAAAAACATAATTCAAATCAGAGCATTTAAATAGTAATCTGATTTTGGGATATTTAAGATGCTGAATGGTTTTTGAATACCAAGACCTCTTTATTATTGATATTAACCGGTTATAAGTCTGTACGTATTTAAACACATAGTCAAAATAAAACAAATATAATAATGGGGAAAAAAGTCTATCTCGGTATGGTAGGAGACATCTTACATCCGGGGCTTATTAATATTATCAACGAAGGTGCTAAGCTTGGAGACCTTATAATAGGGCTTTATACTGATAAAGCTATAGCCGCATACCGTTCACGTATTCCTTACATGACATATGATCAGCGAAAGGAAGTCATATGTAGTATAAAAGGTGTTTCAGGAGTCGTTCCGCAGGATGATTATAGTTATATTCCAAATTTGTTAAAGATTAAGCCGGATTTTCTTATACATGGAGATGACTGGATGCAAGGTAGGGACTCGGAATTAAGGCAGGAATGTATCAAGGTAATGGAAGAACTTGGGGGTAAAGTTATTGAGGTCCCGTATACCAAAGGTATCAATTCTTCGTCTTTGTATGATGAAACGAAATCAATTGGTACGACACCTGACGTTCGATTGAAATCTCTTCGAAGATTGATTTCCGCCAAACCAATTGTTCGTATCATGGAGGCACATGACGGATTGTCTTCTTTGATAATTGAGCATCTTGAGGTCAATAAAGGTCAGAAGATTATGACTTTTGATGGAATGTGGTCCTCTTCTCTCACGGATTCAACATCGAAAGGTAAGCCCGATATAGAAGCAGTAGACCTCACAACACGTATGCAGGATTTGACAAACATACTTGAGTGTACGACAAAGCCTATCATATACGATGGAGATACGGGAGGTTTGCCTGAACATTTTCAGTTTACTGTAAGAACTTTGGAGCGTAATGGCATCTCTGCGGTAATAATAGAGGATAAGACCGGGTTGAAGAAGAATTCCCTTTTTGGAACAGAAGTAAAGCAGACACAAGATACTATTGAAAACTTCTGTCATAAGATTCGTATGGGTAAAGCGGCTCAGGTCACAAAAGACTTTATGATTATAGCACGCTGTGAGAGTCTTATTGCTGGGAAGACAATGGAAGATGCTCTAGAACGTTGTTTCGCTTATGTTGATGCCGGTGCTGATGGCATTATGATTCATAGTCGTAACAAGAGTGGCGAGGATATAAAGGAATTCTGTTTGAAGTTTCGCGAAAAGCATTCTTTTGTTCCTATTGTTGTTGTTCCGACCTCTTATAATCAGATAAAAGAGGACGAACTTCAATCTTGGGGTGTAAATATAGTCATTTATGCCAATCACATGCTTCGTGCGGCTTACCCAGCTATGTATAATTGTGCTAAGACAATATTAGAGAATGAGAGGTCTTTAGAGGCTGACCCTCTCTGCATGCCGATAAAGCAGATTCTTGAGCTTATTCCTGGAACAAAATGAATTACCTTAAAAATGATTAGTCCAAATAAATTTTATAATACTTTGCATAAAGTCGGTGTGGATTTTTATGCAGGTGTCCCGGATTCTCTTCTAAAAGATATCTGTGCATACATCACAGACCATACAGAACCGAAAAACAACATCATTGCAGCTAATGAAGGTGGGGCCGTAGGTCTTGCCGCTGGTTATTATCTTGCTACAGGCAAAATACCGGCCGTCTATATGCAAAATTCTGGTGAAGGTAATTCAGTTAACCCCCTTATGTCACTTACCGACAAAGATGTCTACAATATCCCAGTTTTGCTAATAATTGGATGGCGTGGTGAGCCAGGTGTCCATGACGAGCCTCAACACAAGAAACAAGGTAAAGTTACAATTCCTCTGCTTGACGCTATGGGCATTAAGCATGAAATCCTTACAGAGGACGAGTTTGAACTTCAAGACCAGATTGATAGAGCTGTTGAGTATATGAATGAGACAAAAGAAGCATACGCTCTCGTTGTCCGTAAGGGCACTTTCGACAATTATAAGCTCCAACACTCTGTTGAAGACGAGTCCCGACTTTCCCGTGAGGATGCCATTAAGATGGTAGCTGCATCAATGGATGATAAAGCTGTCGTTGTATCTACCACTGGTAAGATTAGCCGTGAAATCTTTGAGTATCGTGAGTCTATAAATGAAGACCATGAGCGTGATTTCCTTACAGTTGGCTCCATGGGGCATGCTTCACAGATTGCCTTGGGTATCGCTCTCAATAAACCTGATCGCAATGTTTACTGCTTCGATGGTGATGGTGCAACTATCATGCACATGGGGGGTCTTGGTATCATTGGTTCAATGCAACCAAAGAATTATTACCACATTCTGTTTAACAATGGCGTACATGACTCAGTTGGCGGACAGCCTACTGTAGGATATAGGATAGACATTCCAGCTATTGCAAAAGCGTGCGGTTATAAGACGGTCTTGAGTGTTGATAATTCAGAATCTTTGAAAGATGTTTTGATAAACTTGACAGAAAAAGAAGCTCCGCTCTTCCTTGAGGTAAAAGTAAAGAAAGGTGCCCGTGCTGATTTGGGACGTCCGTCCACAACTCCGATACAGAACAAAGAGGCTCTTATGTTTTTTTTATCTAAATAAAATCTTGCATAATGATATTCTCGGTCGATAAAGAATCCATTTCAAATATTTTGTATCGTCAATTAGAAAGTTTTTTTCCACTTGAAAATGAAGAACGTAATATTATAGAACTTTTTTCTGAGGAAGCTTTCAGAAGATGCGAAGAAAATTTCTTATATAATCCTTATAAGTATTATACAAGGAATGTAAATGTCAAAAAAGAAGCTTTCTTTGATCCCTTTCATTCCGATATGTGGAGTATTTTTATATATTATCTTAACAATACTATTTACTTAGCGCCTGGGTGTGGGGGGGGGGGGGAGAGA
>CAYTYL010000009.1:0-33419 GCA_964441715.1 uncultured Muribaculaceae bacterium | reverse complement strand
GATCTGTATTACAGGCTGAATGCGGTGCAGATAAACATGCCTGCGCTCAGAGACATGAAGGATGACATATACTTGCTGTTCAGGAAGTTCGCTTCCGACTACTCGGAAAAATTCGGGATGCGGAAGATAAGCCTGACCAGGGATGCCATAGAGCTGCTGAGAAACTACAGATGGCCCGGAAACATCAGGCAGCTGAAAAACATCGCCGAAACGGTGGAAGTGCTGGAATCCGGAAAATCGAGCCCTGCGGAAAGGGTGGAGATAGACGCCGGGACGCTTTCGGCGTACATTCCGAAGGATGATCCGTCAGGCAGCCTTCCCGTGATGTACGATGACAGGCAGGGCGGCGGAAACCTGTCGGACGATGACAGGCAGCAGATTTTCTCCGCCATATACAAACTCAGTTCCGAAGTGCGTGACCTGAAAAAGGAGCTTGCCGAGCTTGGGGCTACCCATATTGACCGGCATACGGCCATCCAGACCCGGAACGGAGGAAATCTCATAGCCAAATCATACACGGAAGGCGGTGCGGAGGACAATGTCGATGTCCAGGATGACGCCCCGTCCGGGACAGGGATAGAAATCGAAGGCAAGTCCAGAAGGGAGGACAGCGACAATCTTTCCATCACGGCCAACAGCGACGATCTCATCCGCAAAGCCCTCATAAAGCACAACGGCAACAGGAAGAAGGCGGCGGAGGAGCTGGGCATATCTGAAAGGACGTTGTACAGGAAACTTCCTCCGGAGTTCAAAAACGGCAGAAACCATGGTCAGGCATAGCGGTGCGGCGGCCTTGATTGTGGCCGTTCTGGTGTCTTTAGCGTTGTACGGTTGCGGAATCTACTCTTTCTCCGGGACCTCCATACAGCCCGACGTCCGTTCTGTGACGATAGATCTTTTCGAGTACAAGGCTCTGAGGGTCAACCCGTCTCTTGCGACTGAAATGACGGAGGGCCTCAAGGACAAGTTCAGAAGGATGACCCGTCTGGAACAGGTGGACATGGACGGTGACCTGGAGATATCGGGCACCATAACCGGTTATGATCTGAAAGCGACTGCCGTCACCGCAGGAGAAGTCGCCGCCATGAACAGGCTGACGGTTACCGTTCAGGTGAACTATACCAACAGGAAGTATCCGGAAGAAGATTTCGAAAGGTCATTCTCCGCATACTCCGACTACGATTCCAACCAGACGTTTGACGCGGTGGAAGGCAGTCTGTGCGAAGATATCGTAGAGCAGCTTTCCGAACTGGTGCTCAACGCCACGGTGGCAAACTGGTAGGCTATGACGGATTACATTGACATAAGGAAACTTACGATAGACGAACTTGCCGGAGTCGTCACCCTTTACCCATGGTACGGGGCGGCGAGAATGGAACTTTGCCGCAGGATGTCCCGGATAGCCGGGGAAAACTGGGGCAAGGCCGAGTATGCGTCAGCCGCGCTGTATGTGGAAGACCGGAGGCTCGTTTGCGACATTTACCGGTCGAAATCGGAAGAGGATTACTCGGACAAGGATCTGGAGAAGCTGCTCAAGACATACATAGGGGACGGCAAGGCGCAGGAGCGTGAAGACGGACGCGTCAGGGTCGTCGGTGGAGATTATTTTTCCCAGGCCCAGTATGCCGATGTCCGGCGCGTGGAGGACAATGTCTTTTCTAAGTTCGCTTCCATGGCGAGATCGGAGAAGTCGGACGCCGGCGGCGCCGATGAACTCGGCGATGAATTCTGCACGGAAACTCTGGCGCAAATCTATGCTGATCAGGGCTATTACGAACAGGCAAAGCACATTTATTCCCAACTTCGCTTGAATATGCCGGAAAAAAATGCTTACTTTGCAAGCCTTATCGAAAGGATAGACCGATTGGAAAACAAATAATTTCGAGATTATAATGAATACAGTTTTTGTGATTCTTACGATTCTGATTGTCATAGCTTGTGTGCTGCTGACGATTGTCATACTTCTCCAGAACGGTAAAGGAGACGGCCTGGCAAGCAATTTCGTAGCGGCCAATCAGACCTTCGGAGTCAGACAGACTGCGAACATGCTTGAGAAGGTGACATGGGGACTTGTGACTTTTGTTCTTGTGGTCTCCATCATTTCTTCATTCACGCTGGGCAACCCCGGCAATGCCAATGACTATACGGAGCAGATAGAAAACGCCGCTTCCGCACAGCAGCCGGCTTTCCCTTCGGCACCGTCGGAGCAGAGCGCTCCTGCCGCGGGCAGCGATTCCCTTTCCAAGTAGGCAGTATTGACATCCTGTACTGACATTTTGTCAGTATAAACCCTTTGGAATACATTTTGACTTTAAGCCGTTTGCTTCTCGGAGCGGACGGCTGTTTAAGCGTGTGCTCCGGAGGGTTTAAAAAGGAGAGCAATACATTATGGAAAATACGAACAATAACAACAACGACAAGTACCAGTTCCTTTCGCGCTTTGCGGTCAATCTGAACGACATGGCCGCCAAAGGCAAGCTGGACCCCGTGATAGGCAGGGATGATGAAATCAGGCGTGTGCTTCAGATCCTCAGCAGGAGGACGAAGAACAATCCTATTCTGGTAGGTGAGCCGGGCGTGGGCAAAACCGCCATTTCCGAAGGCATAGCCGAGAAGATTGTGGACGGCAGCGTTCCTGAAAATCTGAAGGACAGAATAATCTACTCTCTGGACATGGGCGCCCTTATCGCCGGTGCGAAGTACCAGGGCGAATTTGAAGAGAGGCTTAAAGGTGTCGTGAAGGAGGTTGTGGACAGCGAAGGAAAGATTATACTTTTCATCGATGAAATCCATACCCTCGTAGGTGCCGGCAAGTCGTCGGGAGCGATGGATGCGTCCAATATTCTGAAGCCGGCTCTGGCCAGAGGCGAGCTGAGGACAATCGGCTCGACTACCCTGGATGAATACCAGAAATACTTCGAAGCCGACAAGGCATTGGAACGCCGGTTCCAGATGGTCATGATCGATGAGCCGACCCCGGCTGAATCCATATCCATCCTCAGAGGCCTTAAGGAAAAGTACGAGAACCATCACAAGGTGCGTATCGAGGACGATGCGCTCATAGCGGCGGTGAACCTTTCGCACAGATACATCACCAACCGTTTCCTTCCGGACAAGGCAATCGACCTTGTGGATGAGGCCGCTGCAAAACTGCGTCTGGAGATGAATTCCGTACCGGAGCCCATAGCGGAGCTCAACAGCAAGATTAAGCAGCTGGAGATAGAGAAGGAGGCGATCAAACGCGAAGGCGTTTCCCTCAAGTCCGAAAAGATAGACGAAGAACTGAAGGAGGCAAATGCCGAAAGGGACGGCCTGATGAAGAGGTGGAATTCCGAAAAGGACATACTTTCCTCTCTGCAGTCAGCCCGACAGAGTCTCGAAAACTATCGTCTGGAGGCACAGGCCGCCGAAAGAGCAGGAGATTACGGCAAGGTGGCGGAACTCCGTTACGGACGTATGGCCGAAACCAAGAAGACCATAGATGAGCTCACCGCCAGACAGGCTGCAATCAAAGATCCCATCATAACTGAGGCCGTAACCCCGGAAGACATCGCGGAAGTGGTTGCAAAGTGGACCGGAATACCGGTGAAACGTATGCTTGAAAGCGAGCGTGAGAAGCTTCTGAGGATGGAAGAAGAGCTCCACAAGAGAGTCGTGGGGCAGGATCAGGCCATACAGGCCGTGTCGGATGCTGTCCGCAGAAACCGTGCGGGACTGTCAAACGAAAAACGTCCGATAGGTTCGTTCCTGTTCATGGGTACGACCGGAGTCGGCAAGACGGAACTTGCCAAGGCTCTTGCGGAGTTTCTGTTCAACGACGAGAACATGATTACCCGTATAGACATGAGCGAGTACCAGGAGAGGCATACCGTCAGCCGTCTCATAGGTGCGCCTCCGGGATATGTCGGATATGATGAAGGCGGCCAGCTGACTGAAGCGGTGAGAAGGAAACCTTATTCGGTGGTTCTTCTTGACGAGATAGAGAAGGCTCATCCGGATGTGTTCAACATACTTCTGCAGGTGCTTGACGACGGACGTCTTACCGACAACAAGGGCAGAACCGTGGATTTCAAGAACACTATTCTCATCATGACTTCCAATGTGGGCGCCGAGGTGATACAGAGCTACATGGACAAGCTTCCGAAGCTGGGGAACAGCGATCCGAAGACGGAAGTGGAGGCCATTGCCAAGCGCCGTCAGATGCTTGACGAATGCAAAGGCAAGGTCATGGAAATCCTTAAGGCGACCGTCCGTCCGGAGTTCCTGAACAGAATCGATGAAATCATCATGTTCGATCCTCTGAGCGAGAACGATGTGCGCGAGATTCTCCACATTCAGGAGAAGGATCTGCAGAAAAAGCTTTCCGACAACGGAGTCAGCGTATCCTTCACCAAGGATTTCGATGACTACATGACCAAGAAAGGATATGATCCTGCGTACGGCGCACGTCCCATAAAGAGGCTTATGCAGCGTGAACTGGTCAACCAGCTTGCTACCGATGTCCTTAACGGAACCGTCAAGAGAGATTCCGACATAGTGGTCGATGCCAAGGGCGGGGAAGTGATTCTCCGCAACGCCGACGCCGCGGGCAGCGGTGCAGCCGGGAACGGTACGGTCGGCAACAAGTGATGAAAAAGAGCCGAGGGAAACCCCCTCGGCTCTTTTTTTTGTTCGTGCCGGAGCTAATCGGCCGCGGCGCTTACTCCTCTTACCGCAGTGCCCTGGCATCGCGGCATCGCTTCAAAGCGGGTTTTGATTTTCCCGTCATAATTGACCTCAATGATGAAGGATAAGAAAACCGAGTTGACCCATCCTTTTTCCGAGGACATTATCATGGCTATTGCGGGCGAGGTCAGTCCGCCGTAATTTTGGTAATAGCCGGTGCAGGGGATGAAAATGTGGTTGGAATTCAGCTTGCTTTGGAGTCGGAATCCTGTGACCCCGTTGACCGTGGCTTTGCTGATGGTTACCTTTCCGGTGTCGGCGAGCTCTTTTATCTCCTGGGCGGTCGGGGTCCTGAATTTTCCCCCGCTGTAGGCATAGGCTGCGTCATCGCTTGCCTCCAGAACCGTCTTGTTGTCCGGAACCTTACAGTCATCGTTGCTGTATCTGCCGTATTTGGTGTATCCGTTCTTCCCTACCTGGTCGTACCATTTGTAGTTTCCGTGATTGTATTCCTTCTTTGGAGCTATTTCACCCCATGAGAAATAGTCTCCTGTTTCGTTCACGGTTTCCGCTCCCGCGTTCATGTTGGCCCACAATACGCTGAGGCCCAGATCCACTGCCTTCATGCTTCCGTCGACAATCTCCGCCGTGAATGATTTTACGGAGCCGTACAGTACCTGGCCGTCAATCTTCAGGCAGGCCCTCCAGTAATATTTGGTTCCCGGTGTCAGCCCGGAGAGATCGGCTTTGCAGGAGCCGTGCGGTTTCTCTGTTCCGTCCGCCTCTGTCGCCACGAAGCCTGAATTGATGTCCGGATTGTCGTTCGTGCTGAAACAAATTCCAAGGGAGACGGATTCGCAGATGACATCCGACAGGTTGCAGGTGGCGCTAACCCTTGCGGAAGTACCTGTGCAGCTGATCAGTTCTCCGGTCTCGAACAGACTCTGCCGGCTGTCTGTCTTGAAGCTGGATGAGGCGCTGTAGCGGGTGATCCCTCCGACTGTCACGTAGGCTCTGTAATTGTAGAGAGTCCCCGGATTCAGACCTGTGAGTATGGTGAAGACGTTGTTCGTTCCGGACTGGAGCTGACCTTCCGAATGCGGTCCGGAGACGGAGGGCGCCGTTTCCGTGGAACTGTAGCAGATGCCGTATGTCGCGCCGGCCAAATCTTCGTCGGGCAGGTTGAGGTAGTTTCTCAGCTTTACGGACACCGCTGAAACGGAAATCGTATCGTGGGGAGCGGCGGTTTTTACAAAGTCCGTTTTCAAGGCTTCCCCATAGACCGGACGGACGCTCATCCCGAAGATTCTCAAATAGGCAGGATGCTTTATCATGAAGTCCCAACTGTTTCCGTCGCCATAGGCAAAGGCATACTCCGAACTGCTCCGTTCGCATGTCCAGAAACAAGCCTTTTCCCCGGTCTCAGACGCTTCGGATTCGTTATATTTCACGTAGCCTGCCTTTGGCAAAAAGATGGAATTCCCGTTTTTGCCGGTGATAGTGTAGCCTTTTACGCCTTTGTATTCAGAGGATGTCCAGGTGCAATTGTAGTACAGATCGCGCATCTCCTGCTCCGTAGGCATTCTCCAGCCTTCGCCGAGCGCGACACTCGCGGCGTCGTCCTCGGGGAGCAGAAAATATCTTCCGTCGATACCGCCCTTTTCGGGATCGGAGTTGTATTTCGTGAAGTGTCCGCCGCTATACCATTTGTATGTGACGTAGTTTCTTATGTCTGTCCTTGGCTGCGATTCGCCCCAGCTGTAATAATTTCCGTATTCTTCGGGTGATTCGGCTCCGAGATTCAGGGCGGCCCATTTGACGCTCAGTCCCAGGTCGACAGCTCCTTCCGTGCTTATCACAAGAGTGTCTGGATTTTCCTTGGAAGCCTTGTCCACATGAACCTTAAGACTTGCCGTCTTGCTGCCGACCTTCAAGGTGAGGGTGGCGTCTCCTTCCGCCGATGCCTTGACCTTGCTGCCCGTAGCGCTTGCCGTTTCCGGATTGTCGGAAGTCCAGGTCCATGTTTTGTCCGTAGTGTTTTTCGGCTCAACCTTGACATCTACCGATGCGGTCTCGCCGACCTTCATGGAAAGGGATGATGGAGAGATGCTGACGTTTGTCGCCGGTATGGTTTTTTCTTCCGGACTCGGGTTTTCGTTTTCCGCCGGTTCGCAGGCGATAAATACGGGAAATGCAGATGCCAGAAGCAAGAGCAGTACTTCATGCGGTTTCATAGATGTTCTAAAAATGTTGCAATTGCGAATATAGCTCTTTTTTCCATGCCGTCGGCCATTTCCGCGGGCAAGATGCGGGAAGTCCCGCGAGGCGGAAAATAAAGGCCTTTTAGTGTTGCAGGATCCTAAATATTCCGCTAAATTTGTTGATTATTAATTTTAGGTATCTTATCACAATGAAAGTCAGTATTCTAATGGGTTCCAAGAGTGACTGGGAGGTCATGTCGGCCGCATGTCAGACTCTGGACGATTTTGGTGTTCCCTATGAAAAGAAAGTCATAAGCGCCCACCGTACTCCTCAATATTTCTGCGAGTATATGGCAGGAGCGAAAGACAGAGGCATCGACGTGGTGATCGCCGGGGCCGGCGGAGCTGCCCATCTTCCCGGAATGGCTGCCGCCATGACAACTCTTCCCGTAATAGGCATACCTATCAAGAGTGCTGCGTTGAACGGAATGGATTCCCTCCTTTCCATTGTACAGATGCCCTCGGGCGTGCCGGTCGCGACCATGGCGATAAACGGTGCGAAGAATGCGGCTCTCTATGCCGTTGCGATTCTCGCGCTTCAGGATAAGGAACTTGCAGGCAAACTTGACGAGTTCCGCAAGAAGCAGGCTGACAAAGTACTTCAAACAGAAATCTGATAGACATATATATGACAAGCAACAGGATCTTCGTGGAGAAGCGCTCCGAGTTCAGGGTCGAGGCGGAAAGCCTTCGCAATGAATTCAACGAGAACCTCTCCGTTAATCTGCGTTCCCTCAGGTATCTCAATGTCTATGACCTTTTCGGCTTTTCCGGAGAACTCATAGACAAGTGCCGTTATTCAGTATTCGGGGAAATCGTGACGGACGAGGTGTCCGACTCCTGTCCTCTTGAAGGAAAGAAATATCTTGCCGTGGAGTATATCCCCGGGCAGTTCGATCAGAGGGCGTCTTCCGCGGAAGACTGCGTGCACCTTATCGACCCTCATGCGGACATAAGGATACGCAGTTCAAGACTGCTTATCTTCGATGACGACTTGTCGGAAGAGGCGCTCGGAGCGATAAAGCATTACTACATAAATGCGGTAGAATCGCGCGAAAAGGATCTTTCCAAACTTGAACTCAACGAAAAGGCGGATGTCCGTCCTACCGGAATTCTCGACGGATTCACCGACATGGACGAATCCGCATACGGAGCTTATTGTTCCGAATGGGGTCTTGCCATGAGTCCGGCGGATCTTGGAGAAATCGTGAAATATTTCAGGAAGGAGAAAAGGAATCCTTCCGAGACCGAGCTGCGGATTCTGGATACCTACTGGAGCGACCATTGCCGCCATACCACCTTCAATACCGTGCTTGACAGCATAAAGGTGGACGATTCCTTCATGAAGGAGGAGTTTGAAAACGAACTCGGAGAGTTCCATGCCATCAGACGGGAACTCGGCCGGGAAGGCAAGCCTCTGTGTCTGATGGAGCTTGCCACCATAGGGGCGCGTTATCTGCGCAGGAAAGGCCTTCTGGACGATCAGGAGCAGAGCGAAGAAAACAACGCCTGCAGCATATACGTCGATGTGGACGTGGACGGGCAGAAAGAAAAATGGCTGCTTCAGTTCAAAAACGAAACCCACAACCACCCCACGGAGATAGAACCTTTCGGCGGAGCATCCACCTGTCTTGGAGGAGCCATCAGAGATCCTCTTTCCGGCAGAGCCTATGTCTACCAGGCCATGAGGGTTACGGGTGCCGGGAACATCTATGCGCCCGTCTCCGAAACATTGAAAGGCAAGCTTCCCCAGAGCGTGATAAGCAGGAAGGCAGCCGCCGGATATTCTTCATACGGCAACCAGATCGGACTGGCCACCACCCATGTCAGGGAAATATTCCACGAGGGCTATACCGCCAAGAGAATGGAGGTGGGCGCCGTTGTCGGTGCGGTTAAGGCATCCGACGTCAGAAGGGAAAGCCCCGCGCCCGGCGACGTAATCCTGATGCTTGGAGGCCGTACGGGCAGGGACGGAATAGGAGGAGCTACGGGTTCTTCCAAGGAACACACGGAGGAGTCTCTCGAAAGCTGCGGAAGCGAGGTTCAGAAGGGAAACGCTCCGGAAGAGAGAAAGATACAGCGTCTTTTCAGAAGACCTGAAGTCACCCGTCTCATCAAGAAATCCAACGATTTCGGTGCCGGCGGAGTGAGCGTGGCGATAGGAGAGCTTGCCGACGGGCTGGACATCTGGCTTGACAGAGTTCCTGTCAAGTATTCAGGCCTCAACAGCACCGAACTTGCCATAAGCGAATCTCAGGAAAGGATGGCCGTGGTTGTGGAAAGGAAGGACATGGATCGTTTCATGGAGCTTTGCCGCAGGGACAACATCGAAGTGACCCATGTGGCGGATGTTACCGATACGTCCCGTATGCGCATGTACGACGGCGGCAGGCTTGTGGCCGATCTTTCCAGGGCTTTCATAGACAGCGCCGGCGCCAGGCATCATGCCGATGCGGTGGTGAATGCGGTGGAAAAGCGTGATCCTTTCGTACAGGAAGTGAAGGGCAAGAGCATATCGGAAAAGATGTTCTCGGTCATGCATCTCCCGAACGTGACTTCCCAGAGAGGACTGATAGAGATGTTCGACTCCACCGTAGGTCGTTCTACGGTACTTATGCCTTTCGGCGGAAAGACTCAGGGAACGGAGACCCAGGTGTCCGTGCAGAAACTTCCCGTTTTCGGATATACGGACACCGCCAGCATAATGGCATACGGCTATAACCCTGTCCTTGCATCGTGGAGCCCTTATCACGGCGCGGCCTATGCGGTGGTCGAGGCGTGCTCCAAGGTCGTTGCGGCCGGAGCCGACTGGTCCCGCATGAGATTCTCCTATCAGGAATACTTTGAAAGGATGACCGCGGACCCCCACAGCTGGGGACTTCCTCTGAGCGCGCTTCTCGGAGCGTTGAAGATGCAGACCGCTTTCGGCCTCCCTTCGATCGGAGGAAAGGATTCAATGAGCGGAACGTTCGAGGATGTGAACGAAGTGCCGCACAGAATCATAAACGTACCGCCCACCCTCATAGCGTTCGGCATAACCACGGTCGATGCCGGCAGGGTCATATCTCCTGAATTCAAGAAGGAAGGGAACCGCATATACATCGTGAGGCACACTCCTCTTGACAACTGGATGCCTGATGTGGAGCAGCTCAAGTCCAACTGGAATTTCATTCGTGAACAGATAGCGGAAGGCAACATAGTGTCGGCATATTCTGTCGGATTCGGCGGTGTGGCCGAGGCTCTTGCCAAGATGTCCTTCGGCAACATGATAGGTGCAGAGGTCAACATCGCGGAGGACGAGCTGACAAGGCTCAGCTATGGTTCCGTTGTGGTAGAGTCCGTCAAAGAGCTTGACTGTCCGTCCGCGGCGGCCATAGGGACAGTGGGCGGAAAGGATCTGGTGATAAACGGAGAGAAGATTTCCGTAGAGGAGCTCCGTGAGGCCAACGGTCTGCCGTTCTCCAAGATTTATCCCGCCGCCGTCAAGGCTGCGCAAGACGGTATGATCCGCGAGGATTGCGGTGCGGAGGCGGTCAGAAAGTGGACGGGAGCCCCTGTGGAACATCCGGTGGCATATCTGCCTGTTTTCCCCGGGACCAACTGCGACTACGATACTGCAAAGGCATTCAGAAATGCCGGTGCGGAAGTGCGGATGGGCATATTCCGCAACCTTGACGGCAAGGATGTGCTCGATTCCATCGCCGAGATGAAAAAGAACATCTCGGAGTGCCATATTCTGGCGTTCAGCGGCGGATTCTCTTCGGGAGACGAGCCGGACGGATCGGGCAAGTTCATAGCCAATGTTATCAACAACAAGGATATAGCGGAAGAGATACGGAAACTTCTGGGCCGCGGCGGCCTGATTCTCGGAATCTGCAACGGATTCCAGGCCCTGATAAAGAGCGGCCTGCTTCCTTACGGGAAGCTCGGTGCTCTGACCGAAGAGTCCCCGACCCTGTTCAGAAACGACATCAACCGTCATATCTCTCAGATGGCGACCACGAGAGTGGCGTCCGTCAAGTCGCCCTGGCTTGCCGGAATGAAGCCTGGAGAGCTGCATACCGTGGCGCTCAGCCATGGCGAGGGCAAATTCGTCGTTTCCGAAGAACTGGCAAAGAAACTGTTCGACAACGGGCAGGTAGCATTCCAGTATGCGGATGCACTTGACGGAGAGCCCACTATGACATCTCCTGCAAATCCGAACGGCTCCTGTTTCGCAATCGAGGGCATCATAAGCCCGGACGGACAGATACTCGGAAAGATGGGGCATTCCGAAAGATATGAGAAGAATCTCTTCAAGAACATCGACGGAAATCTTGTGCAGGACATCTTTTCCAACGCAGTTGAATATTTTAGAAAATAAATTACTATGGCAGAGCATTACGAAAGTGCCGGCGTGAACCTGGAGGCCGGATATGAAGTTGTAAGACGCATAAAGCAGCATGTGGCTTCCACGGCCCGCAAAGGTTCCATGGGAGGCATAGGTTCATTCGGCGGGATGTTCGATCTCTCGGCTCTCGGCATCAGGGAACCTGTCCTTGTGAGCGGGACTGACGGAGTGGGAACAAAGCTGAAGATAGCTTTCGCCATGGACAAGCATGACACGATAGGCATCGATGCTGTCGCCATGTGCGTGAACGATGTGCTCGCCCAGGGTGCCGAACCCCTTTTCTTCCTCGACTATGTCGCTTTGGGACACAATGTTCCCGAGAAAGTGGAAGCGATCGTGGCGGGAGTGGCGGAAGGATGCCGGCAGGCCGGCTGTGCGCTTGTGGGCGGCGAGACCGCGGAAATGCCCGGAATGTATGCCGGCGGGGAATATGACATAGCCGGATACACCACCGGAGTCGTGGAGAAGTCCAAGCTGATAGACGGCAGCAAAGTCAAGGCGGGCGATGTCCTTGTGGGCATAGCCTCCTCCGGTGTCCATTCCAACGGATTCAGTCTTGTGCGCAAGATCATAGCTGACGCGGAGATTCCTCTTGACAGAAAGCTTGAAGAGTTCGGCGGCAGGACGGTGGGAGAAACCCTTCTCACGCCTACCAGGATTTATGTAAAGCAGGTGCTTGAGGTGATACGCAGCTGCGATGTCCATGGAGTCGCACACATCACCGGCGGAGGATTCGACGAAAACATCCCCAGAATCCTTCACAAAGGCCAGGGCATAAGCATAGACGAAGGCAGCTGGGATATCCTTCCGGTATTCAAAATGTTGGAGAAATGGGGGAATATCCCCCACAGGGAGATGTTCAACATCTTCAACATGGGAATCGGAATGGTGCTTGCGCTGGACAAGTCGGAGGCTGCCAAGGCCATAGACATACTGGAGTCCAAAGGGGAGAAGGCTTCCGTCATCGGTTCGGTGACAGAGGAAGAGGGAGTGAAAATAAACATGAAATAGAAAGTAATCCAAGATATTATGAAAAAACGTGCATTGGTTAGCGTAAGCGACAAGAGCGGTCTTGTCGACTTCGTGAAAGGACTTAAGTCGTACGGCTGGGAAATCATCGCGACCGGCGGCACTCAGAAACTCCTTGAAAACAACGGAGTTAAGACCATCGGCATCAGCGAGGTGACAGGATTTCCGGAGATTCTTGACGGCAGGGTTAAGACTCTTCATCCGAAGGTCCACGGAGGCCTGCTTGCGCGCAGGGATATCCCTGAACACATGAAAACCCTGAAGGAGAACGGTATAGAGCCCATAGACCTGGTATGCGTCAATCTTTATCCTTTCCGTCAGACCATAGCCAAGGAGGGAGTCACCATGGACGATGCCATAGAGAATATCGACATCGGAGGCCCTTCCATGCTCAGCAGCGCGGCTAAAAACTGGAAAGACGTGACCGTAGTGTGCGATCATTCCGATTATGGAATGATACTCGGCGCGATAGGTGCGAACGGAAACACTTCCAGGGAAACCCGACTCAAACTGTCCGCCAAGGCGTACACCCACACCGCGGAATACGATACCTGCATCGCCGGATACATGAGAAAGCAGGCCGGTCTCAACGAGAAGCTTTTCCTCGAGTATGACCTGAAACAGTCTCTCAGATACGGCGAGAATCCTCATCAGAAGGCAGCGTTCTACAGCAGCGCGGAGAAAGTTCCTTTCTCTCTTGCCACAGCTGAACAGCTTAACGGCAAAGAGATGTCATACAACAACATACAGGATGCCAACGCGGCTCTCAACGTGGTCCGTGAGTTCGACGAGCCTTTCGCCGTGGGCATGAAGCACATGAATCCTTGCGGAAGCGCGGTGGCGGAAAATGCCGTTGAGGCGTGGAAAAAGGTTTACGAGGGAGACAAGACATCCATTTTCGGAGGCATAGTGGCGTTCAACAGGGAAGTCACCCTCGAGCTTGCCGAGATTATGCGTCCGGTATTCCTGGAAATCGTCATGGCCCCTTCCTTCACCGACGAGGCCATCGAATTCTTCCGTGCCCATAAGAAGAACCTGAGAGTCCTCAAGGTGGACATGGACAAATCCAAGATGCCTGCGACCATGCAGCAGTACGTGTCCATGAACGGAGGAATGCTTGCCCAGGAACAGGATCTGACCATAAAGCCGGTGACAGCCGAACAGTGCGTTACCAAGGTCCGTCCCGATGAGGAACAGCTCAAGGATCTGAACTTCACGTGGAAGATAGTCAAGCATGTCAAGTCCAACGCCATCGTGGTGGGCAAGAACGGAATGACCTACGGAGTCGGCGCCGGCCAGATGAACCGTGTAGGCTCGGCCGAGATTGCGCTCAAGGAGGCCGCCGCGACCTTTGCCGAAGAAGGAAAGGACATCAAGAACGAAGGCCTCGTGCTTGCTTCGGATGCGTTCTTCCCCTTTGACGACTGCGTTACCCTTGCTGCCGAATATGGTGTCAAGGCTATCGTCCAGCCCGGCGGAAGCATCCGTGACGAGGATTCCATAAAGAAATGCGACGAGCTCGGCATCTCCATGATGTTCACCGGAGAGAGACACTTCAAGCATTGATCTGCCGGATATGAAGAAAGTTCTTGTAGTAGGAGGAGGCGGGCGCTGCCATGCGATAGTGGACGCGCTCAGCCGTTCTTCCGAAGTGGGTAAAATATATTGTGCCCCCGGGAACGCGGGCATAGGTATGCAGGCGGAAAACGTGCCGATAGGGGATACCGATGTCGAGGCTCTCAAAAACTTCGCTCTTGAAAAGGAGATAGACCTGACGGTCGTAGGGCCCGAGGCGTCCCTGTCCAGAGGAATCACCGATGCGTTCCGGGCTGCCGGACTGCGCATATTCGGCCATACCGAGGCAGCTGCGCGGATAGAGTCCAGCAAGGAATTCGCCAAGGAACTGATGGAGAAGTATTCCGTTCCCACAGCCGCTTACAGAAGTTTCACCTCGTATGACGAAGCTCTTTCATACATTTCCTCCCGCCCTTTCCCTGCGGTGATCAAGTATGACGGTCTTGCAGCAGGCAAGGGGGTCGTCATCGCGGAAAATATCGGTGAAGCCGAGGCCGCTCTGAAGGACATGCTTGTGGACGGTAAATTCGGGGAAGGAAAGGTCGTTGTCGAAGACTTCCTTTCCGGTCCGGAATTTTCCTTCATGTGCTTTGTCTGCGGACGCAAGATATGGCCCATGCCTCTTTCGCAGGATCATAAGCGGGCCTACGACGGTGACGAGGGCCCGAATACGGGCGGAATGGGAGCCTATACGGGGCTGCCTTTCATAACTGCGGAGGATCGTGTTTTTGCGGAGAAAAACATTCTGCAGAGAACTGCCGATGCCATGGCGGATGAAGGTTTCCCTCTTACGGGTGTCCTGTATGGCGGACTCATGAAAACCCCGGAGGGCATAAAGGTCATAGAATTCAACGCCAGGTTCGGCGATCCTGAAACGGAGGTAGTCCTTCCTCTGCTGAAGAGCGACATCTATGACATCTTCAGCGCAGTGGCCGAGGCTGCCGTCAATCCGGACTTCGACTTGTCGGAAGTTGCTGATCCTCAATGGGAAGACAAGGTGACCCTTGGCGTCGTGCTGGCCTCTAAAGGGTATCCGGGACACTATGAGAAGGGTGCCGTAATCGAAGGTACGGAAAACGTGGATGCCCGAATCTATCACATGGGCACCGGAATCGTTGACGGAAAGCTTGTCACCAACGGCGGACGGGTCATGATGGTCGTCTGCAGCGGCAAGGACATCCGTTCCGCAAGGGAAAAGGTGTACGGTGAGATTTCCAAAATCAAGTGCGGCAACCTGTTCTATCGCCACGACATTGCCCATTGGGCTTTGGACGGAAGGTAATCCTCAGAAGCTTATGTTGAACACAAGTCCTGCATGGAATCTTTCAGGACTGAACCCGGCTTCGTCTGCAAAGGAATAGGTTTTCCCTCCGTTCCAGTTCAGGGAGATTCCTGCTTCGCAGCCGTAGGGAATCCACACTATGTTGGCAAGACCGACCAGTACGTCCGCTCCGACGGAGTAGAGATTGCCTGCCGAAAGGGACTTCTTTCCTGAAACGTCCATGGAAAGCAGGGTGAGGTCCGCATGCGGAACAACCAGCAGGCGGGTCGGGTGGAACAGTGCGGAAAGCAGATGCTTCTCTCCGAGACCGAACTGAAGGGCATAGTCTGCACCGAGTCTCAGCTGGGAACGGGAGCACGCTGCCAGAAACATGTTCATATCCGATCCGGCAAAACCTCTCGGGCAGGATGAAACGGTGTTTTCTCCGAACAGGGCATCGAAACGATGATGCAGCAGAGCCGTGAGTTTCAATCCCTGTGTCGGCATCAGGCCCGGAACGTATCCGTAGAGATACCCGAAGACTCCCGGGGTGTATATGTTTGAAAGACCGGGCCGGACGCTGTAGCCTGCCTGTGCTCCTATCCCCCATTCCGGATACTTGGCAGAAGGGGCTTTTTCCCTCATTATGTATCCGGTCAGGGATGCGTCAAGCGTATGCATGTGTACGGTTTTGCCGGGGAGCTTTCCCGCGGCTTCGTATCCGGTGCTGCCATCTTCCTGGATAGCGGGTATGAATATGCGTGAAGCTTTGCAGTACAGCGCGTTGCTGAATTTATAGGAAACAGAAGGTGTCAGTCCTCTGAGCCAGCCTCCCGAGTTGAAACGGAGCGGAACATACGTCCTGAGGCTGACTTCCAGCTGAGGGTCGTCCCGTCGGGAGAAGGTAAGCCCTTCCCGTCTGCGGTTCTGTCTTTCGCTGATTGTGATTCTTTGGTACCGCAGTGCGGAGTCTCCGCCGAGATCGGCTTTGAGCTCTATCACGGGATACAGGCCGGAATATGTCATGTTCATGTGGACTGAGTGTCTGCAGTCCGTAGAACTTCCTGTTTCATAGCCGTATGAGAGATATCCGGAGGCCGTGCCGAGATCATTCTGGAAGAATGCGGTCGCTCCTACGGTTCCCCTGTAGTCCCGGTCATCGAAATTAGATGCGGAGAATCCGTCGTATTCCACCGAGAGGGGAATCCACGAGTGGAATCGGAAAAGATGCGCCGCTTTCGCATATCCGGTGACCTTGCCGTCCTTAAGGACCGGCTTGCTGCCGTCATCTTTTTCAGCAAGTTCCTTTTCCTGGCGCGACAGTTCTTCGGCGACGGGGTCTCTGTAGAGTTCTTCGTAGTTTACCTTTCTGTACAGCAGATCCTTGGCCGCAGTCCTGTAAAACAGCAGCCCTTCGCCGGTCTTTGCCGAACCTTCCATGGGGATACCCGTTCTCAGGCTTGTATAATACAGGGTGTCATTGTGGAACAGAGGGTCTTTCGCACCATATCTGCCGCTGGTGAGCTGCAGCACGTCATGGCCTTCCAGCATGTAGATTTCATTCACTCCGTTTCTGTCCGACGCGAAGACGGTGCCTCTTCCGCAGGAGCGGACTCCCGAGATTTTCGCATGCGCGGGCGGCAGCGCAACCGACAGTTTGCCGTCCGCATAGGAGTAAAGGCCCATGCCGTCTTCGGAAAGGCCGCTCGTCACGATACGTCCGCCGTCCCATGCCGGTTCCACGAGCTGAAGTCCGTCCGGTGCTTTGAACCTTTCCGTTATGCTCCCGTCTTCCGCGCTGATTACCAGAAGCGAAGAACCTCCTTCCGCAGGGTATTCCACGACGGCTATTTTCTTCCCGTCATCGGAGGGGACCGGATTGTAGAGCCTCATGTTTCTTCCTGCCAGGGTTCTGACTTTTCCCGAAGAAAGCTCCATGTATCTTATGACGGAAGATGCCTTCAGCTGCCATCTGGCATCGGTGACGGTCTCGCCCCAGTACAGACGGTCTTTGCAGGCGTCATAGGCGAGTTTTCCCGAGACTCCGGCAAAGGGTCTCAGGAATCTGATCTTCCCGGAAGGAAGAACCATTTCCAGGGAAGGTGCCTTGAGCAGTCCGGATTTGACGGCGAGCAGGGTGTCTCCGGCGAAAGTCCCGCCGCGCCATGCTTCGTACCATGACGGAATCTCCGTAAGCGGAAAGTCCCGGGTGTAGGGTTTCCTGCTTTCGGCGTTTCTGCTCCATATTTCAGAGAAGTTGTCCGATATGCTGTGCCATGCGGAGTTGAAGTCCATGCCGGAGGCTCTCCTGATTTCCCTGCGCATGTTGTTTATCCTCAGCGGGTTTCTGCTTATTGACTTGAAGTAGCCGGCCATGAAAAGCGGATCGTCGCAGAAAACCCTCGTACCGGCTACGGTCATGTATCCAAGAGCGTAATGGTCAGGGGCATAGCGTCTCCATGAGCCGTATCTCCATGCATACCAGTTCCTCCTGTCCCCGCTGTCGAAAGCCGACATATAGTAGTTCAGAAAATCTCCGTCCCTTCCTCGTCCGCTTTCCGTGAGGGCGGTTTCCGCCACCACGGCATCTCCTTCCAGAAGCACGTTGCCCGCATACAGCGCCGAAGCCGCCGCGGAGGAAAAGTCACCGGTCAGCCGGCTCAGCGGTTTCAGGACTCCGCGGTACCCGAGAAGCATCTGCGACACATGACGGGATTCGTGTATGGCCAGACTTTTCTCCCACTGCAGGGCATCGGGATCGTAGGGGTTCGGAAGCGTGAAAAGCTCCATTCTTCTCGGGGCCCATGCCACAGCTCCGTTGGAAACGCCGCCGTACCCGTGGAGAACTATCGGAAACTTATGCCTTAGAGTCCCGTCGATGTCCATCCCTGTGCTTCGGGAAACGTCATGTCTGAAATTTTCAAGCAGGTTTCCGTATACCGAGGCCAGAGAGTCCAGCCCCCTGGGGTAGATGATTCTGTAAGAATCCCATGCGGACTGATTCCATTTGAGTCCGGCCGGGTCGTCCCCGTTGCTGTAGAACTGGGCTTGCGTTCCTGTGGTCAGGAACAGAAGCGAAACTGTCAGAATGATTCCGGTTCTGTTCATTTTCTAAGTTTGAATTGTGTCATTGCAAAGTAATCGAAAAAAACGCCTGTTTCAAATATGGCATGGACGTATAAAAAGGATAATTTTGTAATTGTATGTTTAAAAGGCTTGTAATATCGGCCGTAATCGCAGTTCTGGCCGTTTCCTGCGGAGGCGGGAAGAAACAGGTTTCCGCGCCTGTGCGCATGGAACGGACCTTCCCTTCGGTGTCGGTTCCGAAGATGATTACCGATCAGGAAGAGGCGGCCGAATATGCGTCGGAGCATTTCTGGGATGATTTCGCCGATACTTCAAAGACATGGCTGAGCGATTCCGTCCGCATAGGCGGAGTTGACAGGACGGCATTCGAGGAGAAGGTGGGCATGTATGCCAGCCTTCTTTCCATGATTCCTCTGGACAAGGCGCGAAAGGATGTGAAGCGGTTCTGTTCCCAGATGGAGCTGTTCGAGAAGCAGGACGGTTCTTCCCCGGTGTTCGAGGAGAGCGTGGCGATGGTGAAGAGGTATCTTTTCGACCCCAATTCTCCGGTGAGAAACGAAGACATCTACGGTTCGCTGGCGGAGGCTCTGTCCGTTTCCCCATGCGTTCCCGACAGTCTCAGGCCGTCCTATGCATACGATGCCGAACTCTGCGCTCTGAACAGGGCCGGGACTCCGGCTGCGGATTTCTCCTTCGTGACCAGGGACGGAGCTAAACTGCGGCTCTATGACATAAAGGCCGAGTATACATTGCTTTTCTTCGTCAATCCCGGATGTCCGGCATGTGCGGAAATCATAGATAATCTGCGGGGAAACGAAAAAATCGAAAACATGGTGAAGGGCGGAACCCTTGCCGTGGTTGACATATACATAGACGATGACTACGCTTCCTGGCTGCGTCATGCCGGGGACTACCCTTCCGGGTGGCGGACAGGATATGACAAATCCATGACCATAAGGAACGGTCTTCTGTACAACGTCAGGGCGATTCCTTCGCTGTATCTGCTGGACAAGAACAAGACGGTGATAATGAAGGATGCTCCCGAAGACAAGGTCCTTTCTTATCTGGAAAATGTTGAAGAATAAATGATGAAAGATATGGAAATCGGCAGAGAGCTCTGGGCCAAGAGTCCGGACGGAAAAGAGATCTACAGATATACGCTCAGAAATTCAGGCGGGGCGTATGTGCAGCTTTCAAGCGTGGGAGCGGGGATAATTTCGATAAACGTCCCCGACAGGGACGGAAATCTCCGTGACGTCGTGATGGGGTACAAGGACCCTCTGTCCTATTTCGGAGACGGTCCCTGCTGCGGCAAATGTCCGGGGCGCTATGCCAACAGGATCGCAGGGGGGCGGTTCACGCTGGACGGCGTGGAGTACCGTCTGCCCGTAAACAACGGTCCGAATCATCTTCACGGAGGCCCTGACGGATTCATGAACCGGGTGTGGGACAGCCGGATAGAGAACGGGGGAGTGGAGTTCATGTACTATTCGGAAGACGGGGAAGCCGGTTATCCGGGAAACCTGAAAACCGTAGCACGCTATGAATGGGACGAGGACAATGTGCTCAGGCTTACATTCACCGCGCAGACCGACAAGCCTACCGTGCTGAACCTTACCAACCACAGCTACTTCAACCTGGACGGACGGGGAGACATAAAAAAGCATGTGCTCACGCTCAACGCCTCCGAATATCTGCCTACGGACAGCACTCTCATACCTCTGGGCGAATCCGCGCCTGTGGCCGGAACTCCCATGGATTTCGTAAACCCTAAGGAGATAGGCCGGGACCTTTTCGCGGATTTCGATGCCATAAAATATGGCAAAGGCTATGACAGCTGCTGGCTGATAGACGGCTACGAAGAAGGACAGCTGCAACATGCGGCCGAGCTGCATTCCCCCGAGAGCGGAATCGTCCTCGATGTGCTCACCACCCAGCCCGGAGTGCAGGTGTATGCCGGCTGCTGGCTTGAAGGTTGTCCGGAAGGCAAGCATGGAGAAACATTCCATGACTACGATGCCGTGGCCATAGAGTGCCAGCATTTCCCCGATTCCCCGAACGAGGCGGATTATCCCACTACCGTGCTCAGGCCCGGGGAGACATTCGAACAGGCGATAGTCTTCGCTTTTTCCACGAAATAACATTTACGGATGAAACAATATCTGGATCTTCTTCAGGAAATCCTCGATCGGGGAGTGGAGAAACACGACCGTACGGGAGTGGGGACCAAAAGCATTTTCGGACATCAGATGCGTTTCGACCTTTCGGAAGGTTTTCCGCTGCTGACAACTAAAAAAGTGCATCTGAAATCCATCATCTACGAGCTCCTGTGGTTCATAGCTGGAGATACCAACATCAAGTATCTCAAGGATCACGGGGTCAGCATCTGGGACGAATGGGCGGATGCCGACGGCAATCTGGGGCCGGTTTACGGACGACAGTGGAGAAGCTGGCCGGCACCTGACGGCAGAAGCATAGACCAGCTGGCCGAAGTGATTGACATGATAAGGAATACCCCCGATTCCAGGAGAATGCTCGTGACGGCATGGAATCCCGGAGAAATAGACAAGATGGCTCTCCCTCCCTGCCATTGCCTTTTCCAGTTCTATGTGGCCGATGGCAGACTGTCCTGCCAGCTTTACCAGAGAAGTGCGGACATGTTTCTGGGTGTACCGTTCAACATCGCCTCCTATGCGTTGCTTACCATGATGGTCGCGCAGGTATGCGGTTTGCGTCCCGGAGAGTTCATCCATACCACGGGAGACACCCACATATACCTGAACCATATGGAGCAGGTAAAGCTTCAGCTCAGCCGCACGCCGAGGAAACTTCCGACGATGAGGATAAATCCGGAGCGCAGACGCATGGAGGATTTTGTCTATGAGGATTTTACCCTTGAGGGCTATGATCCGTGGCCGGCGATAAAGGCGCCTGTGGCAGTGTAGGATATGGAAAAGGCGATAATAGCGGCCGTGGCGGACAATATGGCCATCGGTAAGGGCAATGCCATGCCATGGCACATATCGGAAGATATGAAATTTTTCAAGAGGACCACTTACGGTTGTCCTGTCATAATGGGTTCGGCTACGTTCCGTTCTCTGGGGAGCCGGCCTCTTCCCGGGAGGCTGAACATAGTCCTGAGCGGAAATCCGGCTTTGGAACTGCCCGCGGGCGTGCTCAAGGCCGGAAGTCTTGAGGAAGCTTATCGGTTGGCTTCACGGACGGACGGAGGAATCCCCCCGGAGAAGTGTTTCGTCATCGGAGGCGGCCGGGTGTACGGAGAGGCCGTCGGAGAAGCGGATGTCATGTACATCACCCACGTGCATGCGGATATCGCCGACGCCGACGTCTTCTTTCCGAAGATAGATCCGTCCCGATGGAGAAAGGTATCCGTTTCGGAACGGAAGACGGATCCTGAAACGGGCTACGGATTTGAATTTGTTGAATATAGGAATATGGAATAAAAAGCTCCGTTCCCCTGCGGGAGCTTCGAACTTGACAAAATGATGAAACAAAGAGAAACGTTCGGCGGCAGGTTTGCCGTGATAATGGCGCTGGCCGGTTCGGCAATAGGACTGGGAAACATCTGGAGATTTCCGTACATGGTCGGAGAAGGCGGAGGCGCCGCTTTCGTAATAGTCTACCTGCTGTTCTCCTTTTTTCTGTCCCTGCCTATTTTCATGGTGGAGTCCATAATCGGCAGACGCAGCGGAGCCAACTGCATCGGGGCGGTCAGGAAACTTGCCCCGAACGGAGGCGTATGGAAGCTGCTCGGCTACCTCTCCATAATCACCCCGCTGATTATCGTGTCCTATTACAGCGTGGTAGGCGGATGGTCTCTGGAGTTCTTCATGAAAGCGTGCGAGATGACATTCACGCACATAGACCCTGACAGCGCCCATTCCATTTTCGGGCAGTTCGTCTCCACCGTGTGGGGTCCTTCGGTCTGTTTCACGTTGTTTCTGGCCGTCTCCTGCCTGATAGTCGCCGGAGGGGTCAGGAAAGGAATAGAAAAGTTCAGCAAGTTCAGCATTCCCGTGCTGTTCTTCATTGTGCTTCTCATCATGATTTTTTCTCTGAGCCAGGACGGGGCGTCCAAAGGTGTGGAGTATCTTGTCAAGCCTGATTTTTCCAAGCTTACCCTTTCCACCTGTGCGTCTGCCCTCGGGCAGTCATTCTATTCCCTTTCCCTCGGCATGGGAATTATAATCACGTACTCGTCATACGTGAAAAAGGATGAGAACCTCATGGCGTCGGGTACTTATACTGCCTTGTTCGACACTCTGTTCGCGCTCATGGCCGGATTCGCCATCATGCCGGCAGTGTTCATGGCGGGAGTGAAGCCGAGCGCCGGTCCGGGCCTCATATTCCAGACTCTTCCGTATATCTTCGCCAAGATGGGACTCGGAATGCCGTGGCTCAGCTCGGGAGTGGCCATCTTGTTTTTCCTTACCGTCATCATCTCCGCCATGACCTCTTCGGTGTCGCTCGTGGAGGTTGGAGTCGCCTATCTGGTCGAAGAGAAGAAATTCAAGAGAGGAACGGCCGCCTTTACCGTTTTCTGCGGAACATGGGTGCTGGGCATCCTGTGTTCCCTGTCGCTCGGCCCGCTTTCAGGAATCAAGGTCATAGGAAAGCCTCTTTTCGATTTCCTGGACATGTTCTCCTCCAATTTCCTGCTTATAATCGGAAGTCTGCTCGCCGTGCTTCTCGTCGGCTGGAAAATGTCCAAAGCCGATGTCCGGGACGAGTTCACAAATGGAGGTACGCTCAAGACCAACTGCCGAGTTTTCAATGTGTTGTACTTCATAATACGATATGTAGCCCCGATAGCGCTGCTGTTTATTTTCCTTTCTAACTTCATTTTCTGATGAGAGAGACATTTGACAGCAGATTTGCGGTCGTCATGGCCATGGCCGGATCTGCGATCGGACTCGGCAACATCTGGCGCTTCCCTTACCTTGTGGGAGAAGGCGGCGGAGCGGCTTTCGTGATAATATATCTCATCGCGCTGGTGTTTCTTTCCATACCCATTCTCATAGCCGAGAGCGTGATAGGGCGGAAGACCCAGTCCGGAACTTTCGGAGCCATGGAGAAGCTCGCTCCGGGGAGCAGATGGAAGTGGCTGGGACTTCTGACGGTGGTGACGCCTCTGATAATCGTATCCTATTACAGCGTCGTAGGGGGATGGTCCGTCGAGTATCTGTACAAGGCCTGCACCTTGAGTTTCAAGGCATCCTCCATCGATTCGATGGGGAGAATGTTCACGGACTTCTCATCGTCGGTATGGGGTCCAATCATATGCCATACCCTTTTCCTGGGGCTCACATGCCTTATCGTGCTGGCCGGAGTGAAAAAGGGAATTGAAACATTCGCCAAATACTCCATGCCCCTCCTTTTCGTCCTCATCGTTCTCATCATGATTTACTCGCTCTCACTTCCCGGGGCCGAAAAGGGAGTCGTGTACATGGTCAAGCCTGATTTTTCAAAAATCGACGGGAAAACCATAGCCTCGGCGATGGGACAGTCATTCTTCTCTCTTTCCCTCGGAGTGGGGACCATCCTTACGTATTCTTCGTACATCAAGAAAGATGAAAACATCCTGACGTCGGGTTTGGGAACAGCTTTTTTTGACCTGGTATTCGCCCTCATCGCAGGATTTGCCGTGATGCCGGCGGTATTCGCGGCAGGCATAGAACCCGGTGCCGGCCCGGGGCTGGTATTTGAGACCCTGCCGTATATATTCGCGGAAATGGGAGCCGGCTCGCCTTTCATAAGCGCGGCCGTGTCCATACTTTTCTTCGTAACCATACTTGTGGCCGCCCTCACTTCTTCCATTTCCATGATAGAAGTGGGCACCGCATATCTTGTGGAGGAAAAAAACATGAGCAGGCCCAAGGCTGTGGCCGTGCTTTTCGCCGAGACATGGGCTCTCGGAGTTCTGTGTTCCCTGTCGTTCGGACCGCTCGGCTCTTTCCGCATAGCCGGTGTGAATCTGTTCGAATTCTGCGACAAGCTTACCTCCAACTACCTCATGGCGTTCGGCGGCCTGCTGTTCACCATATTCGTCGGATGGAAGATGTCCGGGAAAGATGTGCGGAACGAAATCACCAACAACGGAACATTGAAGGGAAACGACAGGATTTTCGGACTGCTCTATTTCCTGATCAAATATGTGACACCCATAGGAATAGTTTTCATATTCATAACCAATTTCCTTATCTGACATGGCCCAAAGAGAAACATTCGGAAGCAGATTTGCAGTTATAGCGGCGTTGGCGGGCTCCGCCATCGGACTCGGCAACATATGGCGTTTCCCATACATGATGGGAGAAGGCGGCGGAGCGGCATTCATAATCATCTACCTGCTCTCTTCCTTTTTTCTCGCCCTTCCGATATTCCTATCGGAATCCATAATAGGGAAGACTACCCACAAAAGCACGTTCGGGGCCATGGAGCAGCTCGCTCCCGGCACGAAATGGAAATGGGCATCCCTCCTTACGGTGTTTTCTCCGCTGATAGTTGTCTCATATTACAGCGTAGTGGGCGGCTGGTCAATCGATTACCTGTTCAAGGCAGTGACATTGAGCTTTACCTCAAGTTCGGTCGACACGGTGTCGGACATGTTCGACGGGATGATTTCCTCAGTGTGGACTCCTGTGATCTGCCACACGGTATTTCTTGCCCTTACCTGCCTCATAGTGATAGGAGGAGTGAAGAAAGGGATAGAACGCTTCGCGAAGATCACCACTCCGATGCTGTTTGTCCTGATCGTGCTGATCATGATTTTTTCGGTCAGCCTTCCCGGGGCGGGGGAAGGGGTCAGGTACATGCTTGATCCGGATTTCTCAAAGATCAACGGCAAGGTGGTCGCTTCCGCGATGGGGCAGTCGTTTTTCTCCCTGTCCCTCGGAGTGGGAGTGATACTTGTCTATTCCTCGTACATGAAAGATGAGGAAAATGTGTTCGAAGCCGGGTTCGGCACGGCGGTGTTCGATCTCATCTTCGCTCTGATCGCCGGCTTTGCCGTGATGCCGGCTGTTTTTTCGGCAGGGATAGCTCCGAGTTCCGGTCCCGGGCTCATCTTCAGCACGCTGCCTTATATATTCGCAAAAATGGGCCTTACCATGCCGTGGCTCAGCGCGGCCGTGTCCATACTTTTCTTCCTGACCATTCTTGTGGCGGCCCTGACATCGTCCATCTCCATGGTGGAGGTGGTGGTAGGCTACCTGACGGAGGAAAAGGGCATGTCCAGAAAGAAGTCCACCGCTCTCGTATTCGCATTCGCATGGATACTGGGCTGCCTTTGTTCGCTGTCGTTCGGGCCTCTCAGGGATGTGAAAATATTCGGAGCTTCCATATTCGAGGCATGCGACCTTCTCGTTTCCAACTACCTCATGGCGTTCGGCGGTTTGCTGTTCACAATCTTCGTGGGCTGGAAAATGTCGGAGAAAACCGTCAGGGACGAGTTCACGGACAACGGAACTCTCAAGCTCAATTGCGTGATATTCAATTTTGTCTACTTTCTGATAAAGTATCTCGCTCCTGTGGGCATAGCCGTAATCTTCCTTACGAACCTTCTGCTTTAGGAAGCACTCTCCGCATTCAAGAAGGCCTCTCCGCATTCAGGAAGGCCTCTCCGCATTAAGGACAGCCTCTCCGCATTTTAGAAGGCCTTCCTGCGACATTTCAAGGAGCTCAGATTCCCAGCTCCTTTTTCATGCTGCGCAGCAGGTCGAAGGCCTGAAGTGGCGTCATGTTGTTGAGGTCGGCCGATTTGAGGGTGTTTTTCAGTGAGGACAGAGCCGGATCTTCCAGCTGGAACAATGACAGCTGGATGGCCCCGTCCTCGGTCACTACGCCTTCTCTGGTGTTGTAGGCCTTCCGGATTTTGCCGTAGTTTCCTTTGTCTGACATGCCTATTCCCCGGGATTCTCCCTTTTCAAGGGCCGCAAGCGTTTTCTCCGCCGATGAAATCACCTCCCTTGGCATACCGGCCAGGCGGGCTACGTGGATACCGAAACTGTGCGCCGATCCTCCTTTCGCAAGCTTTCTCAGGAAAATGACTTTCTTGCCTACTTCTTTCACTTCTATATGCCAGTCGCTGACTCTGGGATAGATGTTTTCCAGGTCGTTGAGCTCGTGGTAATGTGTGGCGAAAAGGGTTTTGGCTCTTTTTCCGTATTCGTGGATGTATTCCACGATGGCCCGTGCTATGGACATGCCGTCATAGGTGGACGTGCCCCTTCCTATCTCATCGAGCAGTACGAGGGACCGTTCGGACAGGTTGTTGAGTATCATGGCCGTTTCCAGCATTTCGACCATGAAGGTGGATTCTCCTCTGGAGATGTTGTCGCTCGCTCCCACCCTTGTGAAAATCTTGTCGCAGATGCCTATCCTGGCGGATGATGCGGGCACGAACGAGCCCGTCTGCGCCATGAGCACGATCAGGGCGGTCTGTCTGAGCAATGCGGATTTTCCGGCCATGTTCGGACCGGTGAGAATCATGATCTGATCATTGTCGCTGTCCAGATGGATGTCGTTCGGGACATATTCCTCTCCCGGAGCCATGAGAGTCTCGATTACGGGATGTCTCCCGGTCTTTATGTCTATCTCCAGGCCGTCATTCATCTCGGGGCGGCAGTAGTTGTTGCTCTGTGCGAGGGCTGCGAAACCTGCAAGGACGTCTATCCTGGCGATGGTTCCGGCATTTTTCTGTATGTCGGGGATATGCCTCCGGATTTCTTCCGCAAGTGCGGAGAAGATGCCCGTTTCAATCTCATAGATCTTTTCCTCCGCTCCCAGTATTTTCGCCTCGTAGTCTTTGAGTTCCTGTGTGATGTATCTTTCGGCGTTGACAAGGGTCTGTTTCCTTATCCATTCCGGCGGTACTCTGTCTTTGTAGCTGTTGCGTACTTCCAGGTAGTAGCCGAAGACGTTGTTGTAGCTTATCTTCAGCGAAGGGATGCCGGTTCTCTCGCTTTCGCTCTGCTGGAGCTGCAGCAGGTAGTCTTTGCCTCCGTTGGATATCTCCCGCAGAGAATCAAGCTCCGCATCGACTCCTTTGGCAATCACCGGGCCTTTCCCTATGATCGCGGCGCAGTCTTCCCTTATGGTTTTCCTGATGCGGGAGACGAGATCTCCGCAGTCCAGGAGCCTGTCCGCAAGAGAGGCCGCCGCAGGGTCGCCGCCCTCCCTGCACAGTTCGGCGATGGCCGGCAGCTGCCCGAGCCCTCTGCCCAGCTGCAGGATTTCCCTCGGAGTGATTTTTCCTGCGGCGGCTCTGGAGATGATCCTTTCCATGTCGCCTATGCAGGAAATCCGTTGCCTGACCTTGTCCGATACCGAGGTGTCCGACATGAAGTAACTGATGACGTCATAACGTGCTCCGAGCTCCTTCACGTCCATGACCGGCAGCGCGAGCCAGGTTTTGAGCAGTCTCGAACCCATCGGGGATGAACATCGGTCCATGACGCTCACGAGCGGAACGCCTTCCCCTCCGGCCGAGCTGTGGAAAATTTCCAGATTCCTCACGGTAAAGCGGTCCATCCACACGAAGCGGCCTTCATCTATACGGGAAATCGAACAGATATTCTTCAGTCCGCCGTGATGGGTCTGGTCCAGATAGACGAGCAGCGCTCCGGCCGCGCATATCCCGAGGGGGCATGAATCCACACCGTAGCCTTTCAGCGAGTCAACCTGCAGCTGTCTGCACAGGCGTTCGGTGCAGGAATCATAGACGAAGGCCCACTCTTCCGCCGTGGAGACGTAGGCTTTGGTTCCGAGCTTCTCTTCCGCAAGTTTCGCATAATCTTTCCTGACCAGCAGTTCCTTGGGCGCCATGTTGGACAGGAGGGTCCTGATGAATTCCAGAGAGCCCTGGGCTATCTGGAAAGTGCCGGTGGAGACGTCCAGAAAGGCAGCCCCGTACTGATCCTTCTCAGAATAAATCCCGGCCAGGTAATTGTGCTCCCTGCTGTCAAGCATTTCCGCTCCGAATGCGACACCGGGGGTGACGAGTTCCGTAACGCCTCTCTTCACCAGTTTTCCGGCGAATTTCGGATTCTCCAGCTGGTCGCATACGGCCACCTTGTATCCTGCCTGCACCAGTTTCGGGAGGTATGCGTCGATGGCGTGATGAGGAAAACCGGCCATGGCTATCTCCCCTTTCGCGCCGTTCGATTTGCGTGTGAGCACTATTCCCAGAACCTTGCTTGCCAGTACGGCATCGTCGGAATAAGTCTCGTAGAAATCGCCGACTCTGTACAGCAGCACAGCTTCCGGATTCTTCGACTTGACTTCAAAGTATTGCTTTATCAGCGGTGTGTCCTCCGCCGCTTTCTTCTCTTTCATTTTCTCCTCCTGATCTCATTCTCCGCCTGCCGGAGTGTTGCGGAAAAGCCGCTTTCCTTAGCAAATATACTCTTTTCTATGCTTTTTTCTTAAATTTGTGAATCAACAGAACTCAAAGATCATGTGCGGAATAGTTGGATATGTAGGTGACAAGCAGGCTTGTCCGATACTCATAAAGGGGCTTCACCGTCTTGAATACCGCGGGTATGACAGCGCCGGAGTGGCTCTCGTCAACGACGGAGGCGGGCTCAACATATACAAATGCAAGGGAAAGGTGGATGACCTTGAGCATTTCCTGACAGGAAAGGATGCGAGCGGCACCATAGGCATAGCGCACACGAGATGGGCCACGCACGGCGTCCCGGACGATGTGAACGCTCACCCCCACTATTCCGAGTCCAAACGTCTCGCCCTCATACACAACGGCATAATCGAAAACTACAGGGTGCTGAAGGACGTTCTCATCCAGAAAGGATATTCCTTCAGGAGCGATACCGATTCCGAAGTCGTGGTGAACCTCATCGAGTACATTCAGGACGAGGAAAAATGCGACCTTACGGAGGCCGTACGCCTCGCTCTCAACAAAGTGATAGGGGCTTACGCCATCGCCATACTTGAAAAGGGCAACAAAGACAGAATCATCGCGGCGCGGCAGAGCAGCCCCATGGTGATAGGGCTCGGGAAGGGAGAGTACTACCTGAGTTCGGACGCGGCCTCCATCATAGACTACACGAACGATTTCGTCTATGTCAACGACGGCGAGATAGCCATCATAGACCGTAACAAGCCGCTCAAGATCATCACTCTGGAAAACAAGGAATCCAAGTATAACGTCACCAATCTGGACCTGTCGATATCCCAGCTTGAAAAGGGAGGCTATCCGCATTTCATGCTCAAGGAGATTTTCGAGCAGCCGGACACTCTCGTGGACTGCATCAGAGGCAGAGTAAGCGAAGATACTGCCGATGTCATACTGTCCGGAGTCAGGGACAACAAGGAAAAATTCGTCAACGCGAAGAGAATCATTTTCGTGGCCTGCGGCACGTCCTGGCATGCCTCGCTCATAGGCGAGCATCTGATTGAGGACTTCTGCCGCATACCTGTCGAAGTGGAATACGCATCCGAATTCCGGTACAGAAACCCCATAATCTACAAGGATGACGTGGTGATAGCCGTGTCGCAGTCGGGCGAGACGGCCGACACTCTTGCGGCCATCCGAATTGCCAGGAAAGCCGGCGCGTTCGTGTACGGAGTCTGCAACGTGATAGGCTCTTCCATCGCCAGGGAGACCGATTCCGGTTCATACATCCACGTGGGACCCGAAATCGGCGTGGCTTCCACCAAGGCTTTCACCGGCCAGGTAACGGTTCTCGCGATGATTGCGCTTGCCATTGCCAGGGAAAAGCACACCATGTCCGATGACATGTATCATGAGATAGCCAGGGACATTCTTTCTCTTCCGGACAGGTTGAGAATGGTCCTCAAGAAGGACGACATGCTCTCGGATTTGTCCAAGATATTCACCTATGCCCACAATTTCATGTATCTCGGCCGTGCCTACGATTACCCGGTGGCTCTGGAAGGGGCGCTCAAGCTTAAGGAAATCTCGTACATCCATGCGGAAGGACTTCCTGCCGCGGAGATGAAGCACGGGCCCATCGCCCTCATAGACAATGAGATGCCCACGGTGGTCATAGCCACTTCCAAGAGGACGCATGAGAAGATAATCAGCAACATAGAGGAAATCAAGGCGAGGGGCGGACGTATAATCGCGCTCATAAGGGACGATGACACACAGGTGAAGAAACTGGCGGACTGGACTATAGAGCTCCCGGGCGTGAACGACTGCCTTATGCCTGTCGTAGCCGCCATTCCTCTGCAGCTGCTCGCTTATCATATCGCCATAAACAAGGGGCGCAATGTGGATCAGCCGAGGAATCTCGCGAAATCCGTGACGGTAGAATAGACCTTTTTCCCTCTCCGGGCGCCTATGAAGAGAGTCCTTATAATCACATATTATTGGCCGCCTTCCGGCGGCTCGGGCGTCCAGCGTTGGGTGAAGTTTGCCAAATACCTGCCTTCAAACGGCTGGCAGCCCGTAGTCTATACACCTTCCAATCCGGAATCGGTATCTCTGGACAGATCTCTGGAGAATGACATTCCTCCCGAGGCGGAAGTCGTAAAAAGACCCATAAGGGAGGTCTACAGCCTGTACCGCAATGTGTCCGGCAAAAAGAAGGGTGCGGAAGTAAATCCCATAAACGGAAGAAAGAAAAGCCTCGTCCAAAAATTCCTGATGTTTCTCAGAGGCAATCTTTTCATACCGGACCCGAGAGTGGGCTGGGTGCGTCCTTCGGTCAAATTCCTCGTGGAATATCTGAAAAAACGCCCCGTGGACCTGATTGTCAGCACGGGACCTCCGCATTCGATGCATCTCATCGCAAGGCAGCTTGCAAGGAAGACCGGGCTTCCGTGGATAGCGGATTTCAGAGATCCGTGGACGAAACTCTTTTATTTCAAGCATCTTAACCTCACATCCTTCTCCAGAAAAAGACACGAGAAGATGGAGCGTTCCGTTCTTGACGAGTGCAGTACGGTCGTGTCCGTGTCCCCTTTCGTGCAGGAGGATTTCCGTTCCATGACCGGCACGCCCGTGGAGCTGATTACCAACGGATATGATCCGGACGATTACGAAGATGTGGACATTCAGGACGGCTTTTTCAACGTGACTCATACGGGTCTTTTTTCCGCAGACGGAAATCCGGAAGTGCTCTGGAAAGTTCTTGCGGAAAAATGCATGTCCGAGCCCGACTTCGGAAAGAGGCTCAGGATAAGGCTGGTAGGAAAAACGGACAGCCAGATAATCTCGTCCGTTCAGGAGGCCGGTCTTGCCCATAACCTTGTGGACATGGGCTATCAGTCCCATGACAGAGCCGTGATGGAGCAGGTGAACGCTTCCGTGCTCATATTGCCTTTGAGGCACGAACCCGAATACAAGGCGACTCTTCCCGGCAAACTGTTCGAGTACCTTGCATCCCGCCGCCCGATTCTTGGAATAGGGCAGACGGACGGAGCCATGGCGGAAGTGATAGGCGCCACTTCTTCGGGTAAAGTATGCGCATGGGAAGATGAGGCTGCGGTCAGCGCTTTCATCGAAGAATGCTGGACTCTTTATGTGAACGGTGAAAGCTGGAGCGGCACGAAAAACATAGAGCAGTATTCCAGGGTCGCCACAACCGCCAAGATGGCCTCATTGATGGATTCTTTGACAGGAGGAAACAAATGAAAAACAATGTTTTGAAGAGACTCGGTCTTTATCTGGGAATCATTCTTCTTCTGCTGGCCACGGCCTATGCCTTCGTGCCGGAAGTGCTCAGCGGCAAAGTCGTCGATCAGAGCGACATATCCGGCTATATGGGCATGGCAAAAGAAACTGCCGACTGGGACAAGGCCCATCCGGACGACCGCACGGCGTGGACCAACTCCATGTTCGGCGGCATGCCTACGGTCATGTTGACCGGCAACGGGAAAGGCGACTGGACCAAACCTCTCTACGACCTCATGTTCATAGGCCCGAGGCCGGCGAGCTATCTCTTCATTTCACTTTTCGGGGCGTTCCTGCTCATGCTTGCCTTGGGCATCAATCCTCTGTTGGCGGCAGGAGGCGCGGTTGCGGTGACATTCTGTTCCTACAACTTCCAGATAATACAGGTGGGACACAATGCCAAGATGGTCGCCCTCGCCTTTGCGCCCTGGGTACTTGCCGCATTCGTATGGACCTACCGCAAGGCGTTGGAAAGCAGCGGGGAAAGCTTCCGGCGCAGACTTCCTTCAGTCATTCTCGGTGCAGCGCTCTTCGCCATGGCCCTCAATTTCCAGATAAAGGCGAACCATGTGCAGATTTCATATTATCTGGCAATAATAATTCTTTCCTGCTTTGCGGTGCTTGCGGTGTGGACCTTCGTCAGGCGCAAAGACAGGATAAGGGACTTCTTCGCGGCATCGCTTCTGCTGTTTGTCCTGGGCTGTGTCGGCATTGCGGTGAACGCCAACAGGCTCATCCCGACATATGACTATTCCAAACACACCATGAGGGGAGGCTCGGAACTTGCGTCCGACGGAGCGGGAGACAAATCAAAAGGACTTGATCTGGAATATGCGACTGCATGGTCCTACGGTTGGGAGGAACTGCCTAACATGATGATTCCGGACTATAACGGAGGATCATCCGCCACGGCCGTAAACCCGGACAAATCCGCGACAATCCGCTTGCTTAAGGAGTCCGGACAGACAAATCTCCGCTCCATAGCCAAAGCGCTGCCTCTGTATTGGGGACCGCAGCCTTTCACGGCAGGCCCCATGTATATGGGGGCTATCACGATATTCCTTTTCGTCATGGGGCTCGGTCTTTACAAGGGGAAAGAGAAATGGTGGGTGCTGATACCGTCGGCGATAGGAATCCTGCTCGCTCTCGGCAACCATTTCATGCCGTTTACGGAGTTCTGGTACAAATACATCCCTTTCTACAGCAAGTTCAGGACGGTGTCCATGGCGCTGGTCATTCTTCAGCTGACGTTGCCGGTCCTCGCTTTCCTCACTCTGGACAGGATCGTAAGAGGTGTCTATGACAGGAAAGATTTCGCCAGATGGAGCCTTGTGGCGCTTGTCTGCACTGCGGGCTTCTGTTTCTATTCCATGTTCGGCATAGGCCGGACATTTACCGGACCGGCGGATTCGGGGCAGCCCGATGTGCTCGTGGATGCGTTCATAGCCGACCGCAAGGCGTTGCTCAGAAAGG
>CAYTYL010000008.1:0-34253 GCA_964441715.1 uncultured Muribaculaceae bacterium | reverse complement strand
TGCAGCGGCGTGAGACGGCCGCACAGGACAGACGGGGCGCCGCCGCGACGCAGACGCGCCGTGAGACCGCCGCACAGGACAGACGTGGTGCTGCCGCGACGCAGACGCGCCGTGAGACCGCCGCACAGGACAGACGAGGCGCCGCCGCGACGCAGACGCGCCGTGAAACCGCCTCGCAGGACAGACGGGGCGCCGCCGCGATGCAGACGCGCCGGGAAACCGCCTCGCAGACGGGCAGCGGCGTTTCCTTCCGCAGGGCTGAACGAAGAAATACGACGACGGCAGCCGCTGCCCCCGGACAGGAATCAAAGGAAAATGTCCGCAATGTAACGGTGAACAGCAATGTCACCCGCAGAGGCCTTGCCCCTACCGGCAGAGAAGGCTCATCTTCTTATGGAGGCCGTGCTGGAGACGCCCATGTCCATGACGGACTTCGGATGCGCGGCCATGACGTCATGAGAGTACCTCCAAGAGACAGGGATTTCATGACCTACGACAGGATAGGCCGTTTCTGGGGCGGAGATCCCCACTATTTCGGCTACAGGATAGAGACTCTTCCTCCCCGTTGCGTGAGGGTGCGTTATTATGGGGTGGACTACTACCGTTACGGCAGCGTTTACTATAGACCTTGGGGAGGAATCTACATCGTAAGCCGTCCTCCTGTGGGGATTGTCATAGACGATATCATAAGCGATATGGTGTTCAGCACGGTACGTTTTGCATTTTACAGCGACGTGTACAGAGCGTATTCCGGTTTCGATTCGTATAGCCGTTACATAGATGCCCAGAACCGGCGCATAGCCAGGAACAATGCAATCCTCGCCCGCCAGAATGAAGCCATGGCCCTGAACAGCGGCTCTGCGCTGTCATCGTATGACATAGCGGAAGCTCTTGGCCTGGCACAGAGTTACGCTTATGCCGACAGGGAGTATTACTACTCGGACGGCGTTTTTTACATAATGGAAGGAGGCCGTTATCAGACTATAGTTCCGCCGGCCGGAGCTCTCGTGGACGAACTTCCTGACGACTACGGAACCATAACTCTTGGAGGCGCGGAATATTACAGGGTAGATGATACCGTATACAGAGTGACCCTCATAGATGGGCATCCCTATCTGGAAGTCCTGGGACAGATGTACGGCCGTATGGCCAGGCAGAATTCCCTTTTCTGAACAATCCGTTGAACATTTTCCGCAGAACGGAAATGTCGCCTGAGGATTCAAGTCTGACATCAGGGACGGTATGGACGATGTTCCCGCCGTCCCTTCCTATTTTGCTGCAGAACTGAATCCCTTCCTCCTGCATGACTTCTTCCAGATGTCGGGCAACGGCGGGAGCAGGGTCTATGAACCTTATGCCCGGTCCGGCTATCTTTTCCATCACATCCAGCAGAAAAGGGTAGTGGGTGCAGCCGAGAACAATCGTGTCCGCTCCTTCTTTCAGCAGCGGCTCCAATGATTTCCTGACGATGGATTCCGCTTCAGGCCCGGAGGTCATGCCTTTTTCCACAAGCTGCACGAATCCGTCCCCTACCTTTTCACAGATCCTGCAGTTGTCCTCGTAAGTGCCTTTTGTCTTGAGATATTTCGAACCTTTGAGAGTGCCGGCGGTGGCAAGCACGCCTATTACGCCTGTAGCGGTGCCAAGGGCGGCCGGCTTCACGGCCGGTTCCATTCCTATGAATCTTATATGCCCGGTTCTTCCTCCGCTGATGCGGAGCACACGTTCCCTGACATCTTCCGACGTGCTGTCCGAGTACCGTTCTCTCAAAAAGGTGATGGCGGCCGCCGTGGCCGTGTTGCATGCGACGGTGATGATGTCCGCCCCTTCCTTTACCAGGTGTTCGGTGATGTATCCGCACCGTTCCCGGATGTATTCAGGACTTTTGTCTCCGTAAGGGCAATGGGCGTTGTCAGCGTAGTATATGTATTTCTCATCCGGAAGTATATCGACGGTTGCCTTCAAAACCGACAATCCTCCGCATCCGGAGTCAAACATGCCTATGGTTGCCATCTTCGTGTGCTTAATGTCCTGCAAATATAACAAATGCAGGCGGAACATCGTCTGAGTTTGCAGCCTGTGTCTCACCTCTCTTTTTTTATTCAAAAGGAAAGATTATTCTCCTTTATGGAGTACGGCCTTCCTGAGGCAAAAGCAAATGTGTATTTTGTAACGTAACATAATGCCGGCCCGTACTGATTAAGTTATGAACATATTGTTTTTTATAATTGCGTTTTGTTTTTCACCCGGTTATTCCTCTGATTTCCGGCAGGAACATCTTCCGGATACCCTTGCCGAAATGAAACTGATGCAGGAAAGAAATGTTTCGGCCAGAAGCACGCTTGAAGTTTCTCCCCGAAGCCTGTCTTGGGGGTACTCGGACTTGTCAGAACTGTCATTGTACATCTCTACGGATGAAAGCTGGGAAGTTTCTGAATATGGTAGTTTTATAGTTGACCAGACAGAGGGTGAGGGCTCGGAGTTCATTCATGTACGTCCTCCGGGAGAGAATACGGAAGAATATGAACGGACGGCTGTTTTAAAAGTCCGTACATCCGGCGGTGCTTTTGCAGATGTTAGCCTTCGTCAGGACTGTATACCTGCTTCGGAGCCCGTACGGGATGAGCCTGAATTGCTTGATATACAGGGTAATTGGAAATTGGAACGGCGTTATGTGTCCTCTTCTGGAAATATCAGAATAGAAGATATGGAGTATTATGATGGACTTGGTAATCTGAGTCAGACTGTGCAGCTCATGGCTTCTCCGGACGGAACAGGTAACATAATATGGCCGATGTGGCGTGATGACATGCTCCGTGAGGACGCGAAAACATATCTGCCTTATGCTTCCGTTGCGGGCGGTTCCGGTGAGATACCGCTGGAAAAGGCTTTGTCGGATCAGGCATCATGGTATGGAAGAAACGGTTATGGAGGAGAAGAGAAGTACGCATATTCATCGCACGAATATGAAGCTTCCCTTTTGGAGAGGCTTACAAGGACCAGAAGACCCGGATACACATATGCAGAAAGCGGGGAAAACCGCCCTGCAAATTATGAATACAGTTCCAACAAAGCCCGGGAGGTTCGTTTTCTTGTAGCGGATGCCGAAGGCAATCTTATTATAAACGGTTGGTGGCCACAGTCTTCTCTTGATAAAATCATGGCTGAAAATGAAGATGGTGATGAGTTGTTTACTTATACGGACGGATTCGGCCGTGTTATTCTTGAAAGAAGGGTCAGTGACGGAGTATTGCATGACACATACCGAGTATACGACACCGTTGGTGACGTGCTGTGGATTGTAAGTCCTGAAGGAAGCTCTATCCTTAAGGATGGAAAGTGTGAGGTTCCCTCCGATGACGATGTAAACGGAAGTTTTGCATCAAAATGGTGTTACGTATATGTCCGTGACGGTCGCGGACGCATCCTTGGGAAAAAAATACCCGGATGTTCGTGGAAGCGTTACGTATATGATCGTGCAGGTCATGAAGTGATGAGGCAGGATGGTTTGATGCGGTCAAATGGTCAGTGGCTGTGTACCATGAGAGACCGCTTCGGGCGTGTGACCGGAACCTGTTTAATAGCGGGGACATCAGGCCGGCCGGACTATCAGAGGATATATGATTCAGGAAGAATTCCTGCCGACGTGACATCGTCTTCATCATCTGAGATGTCTTACCGTGTTTATGATGGTTATTCCGGCAGTTATCCTGCATTTATTCCGGAGCCGGGTGTTGCTGAGCATGCTGATTTGGAACATTTAAACGGGCGGTTGACATATGAGAGACTGTCGGAACTCTCCAGCGGTGGAGTGACGGGGCGAAGTGTTGAACGTGCCTACTACTATGATGCGGATGGACGTGTGGCGCAGATGGTGGAGCGTGATGCGGACGGCCGTATCGGCCGCCGCAGTATGAGTTACGATTTTTCCGGCAATATGACCGTTGAAATTGAAAGACATGGTTATGATGTAAGTGTGAAAGAATACATATACAATAACCGCGGCCAGTTGATAAAAGAAGCAAACCGTGTCAATGAAGGTTCGCCGGCGGAAGTCAGATACGATTATGATATATTCTGAAGGGCAGTCGGCAGGAAATACGGAGATGTGAACGGCGAGGATGGTTTTGTTAATGTAAAGGATCATTACAATATACAGGGCTGGCTTACGGTGCGTTCAGCCAAGTTAGGGAACGGCAATATCTTTTCCATGGGGCTCGCTTATGGTTCTGATTCCGTGATTCCATTGAGCCGCGCGCGTTATTCCGGAGATATAAGCGAATGGAGGTGGAAGCAGGGCAGGAAGGAAAGAAAATCATATTCTTTTTATTATGACGGACTTGGGCGTATTGTTGACAGCGGTTTTCATATTGGAGAATCTTTGGAGAGTTCGTCGGCTTTTTCGGAAAAAAATTTCGTATATGATCGCAACGGTAACGTAAAGTCTATGATTCGTACGGGAGAATCTGGAGATTCGCTTGCCTCTGATATGTTTACCTACGATGGCAACCTGCGGACAGATTCTGTATATGATGTCAATGGAAACGTCGTTAGAGTAAACTCCTCTGACATTTTATTGTCGTATAATATTTTGAACCTCCCTTCTCAAGTTAAAAAGAAAGACGGCTCCGTTATGGAGTATTTTTATTTGGCGGACGGTACCAAATCAAGGATTGTCGGCAACTCCGGCAATGTCATGCGGTATGCCGGAACATTTGTTTATGGTAGTGACGATGTGCTTCTTGAAGTCCCTTTTGGAGAAGGGAGAATATATATGGGGACGACTGGGAAAATGGATGATGTCCGGTATTTTGTCAAAGATCATCTTGGAAGTGTAAGAACGGTTGTCAATTCGTCTATGGATATTATAGAGAGCAATGATTATTATCCGTTCGGTACCCGCCATCCGGATCATACGCTCAGCCTTCTCCCTGACAACCGCTATCGTTTCTCAGGTAAAGAAGAACAGGATATGCTTACGACTTTAATGTCCATTGATTTCGGCGCCAGATACTATGCTCGTCTCCGATGGATGTCTGTAGACCCTCTCTCAGAAATGCATCCGGAAATAAGCCCTTATGCTTATTGTTACGACAATCCTATCCGCAATGTCGATCCTGACGGGATGGATTGGTACAGGACGCAGGAAGCTGTCTATAATAGAGAAGGGAAGGAGGTTGGACATAAATATGTTTACCACTATGTTTTATCTGAAGAGCAATTTGTCAAGCAAGGAAAAGCGGGAGATTATTTAGGAGAAGCTGTTGTTATTATAAAAGGAAATTATGATGAGCATTTGGGGCATAATGGGAGGATGGATGACGAAGATGCGTCCTCTGCTTCTGTTATGATTTATGGGATTAATGGCCCGGAAGATATCAAGTATTATGAAAATAAAGCGTTGACTGTTTCATCGGATCCTACAAAATATTCAATGATAGAGTCTGGCGAGTATAGGATGTTTCAACAGCAAATGGCGACAAGTGTTTATAAAAACAATGCTATGACATATCGCATTTCTGCACCGGATGGATCTTTAGAGTTAAATCCTGTCGGAGGAGTTAACAAGATGACAGGAGAAAAAACGATGACAGGAGTTTTTCTTCACAGGACGGACTGGAATGGGAATGCAGGGAAAGCCTCAAAAGGATGTATAATAATTGATGCAAGAGTTTGGCGAGATGTTGAGGAGCAATTGGGAAAGTCACAAAACATTTATTTGAAAATAACGAGATGAGGATAAGTTGTTTGATAATCGCGATACTTCTTCAACTGTTGCCATATCCGTATCTTCCGGGAGGAGTACAGGATGGAATGGAGAATTGTTTTACAATACACCGTAACCGTTTCGATGTCGTGAAGCTATATGGCGATCGTGAGTGCAGGCATGTCCGTATGGTGATAAAGCCGGATGTCGAAGAAAGTTGTGTAGGGGTCATGCTGAAAATAAAAGGGATGGACGGAAAAGTTCTCATGGTAGATGTTAATGGGGATACCTTCTACGTGAAACCCGGAAAACTTGCCGTTAATACTTCAAATTATGACAAAGCGAAGTGTTTTCTGCAATTCGCTCCTGACGAAGAAAGTGAACTGGTGGGAAGTTTCAATGATTCAAGGACGTTAAAGATATATGGATGGGATAAGGGATGGATTTTTACCCGCACGCGAATAGGGCGGAAGAAAGTGGAAGGATGGGTCGCTCCTGATTTGCAATGTGCCAATCCATATACCATGTGTGTGAGCATCTGGGGAATTTGAGAATAATAAAAAGCATAAAAACATGGCAAAATGTAGACCTTGTAAGCTCAGGACGGCTATGATACTTCTTTTCTTAGTCGTAAGGATCGTTTCCATACATGCGCAGACGCTTCTGGTAAACGAACCTATACATCCCTCACCCGGTGCATGGGATTTTGTAAAGTACCAGAGCGTAATGCCTTCTCTATATACAGGTGCGATGCGTCTGAGCATTCCGATAGCGTCCTACACGGATGTGGATTTTGAAATACCGCTTACTCTGGAGTATGCATCTGACGGATGTCGACCCGATGACAGGACCGGCGATGCCGGAGTAGGCTGGAATCTTTCCATCGGGGGGGTCATTACACGTGAGGTGAACGGAGCTCCGGATGACAAGGTCAGCCACATTGCATTGGCCGGACCGACAAAGCCTCAGATTTATGGCTATGGATATATGGCCGGGCAAGGGCAGGATTTTTCTAATGCTGACATTTATGTCGGAGGAAATCCGGATGCGGGACAAAGTTTTGTACCGTGGCTTTACTATTACGACAGCAAGTCGAATAAAATATATGATGCCGAGCCTGATATTTTCCATTACAATGTAATGGGGCATAAAGGGTCATTCGTCATAGGTCCTGAAGGGAAAGCAATTTTCTTCGGGACGAATGAGAGTCCGCAGATGCTGAAAGCGGAAATCGATTTTACATATGGCGGCAAAAGTGCTGTCACCATCATTACATCTGATGGCTATCGTTATGAATTTGATGGATATACGGGACGGCAGGACATCAACACCGAAACGTACGTCCTTGACGGGACGGTAATACTGTCATGGAAGCTAAGCCGTATAGTATCGCCGAACGGAAGGAAGGCCGTCTTTTCGTACAAAACAAATCCGGATGTTTATACACGACGTCCCAATTCCGTAGTTTATAATCTGAGGAGCAACAGCGGCATTCCGGGAGATCTGGGAACCGGTGCCGTCTTCGGTTCGGAAAAAACTTTGGGTATGGCAGATATTGTGCCTGTGAACTTGGTTTCCGTTGAAGTTGATGGAGAGGATGTTTTTCGGTTTTCATACAAATCCGTAGCGGAACTGTCCTATGTTACACCAAACGAAAATATGGCTCAGGCGGAAATAAAGTTCGGAAACAGTGTGCTTGAGTCTGCGGAACTTCTTTATAAAGGAACCAGAGTCAAGTCTTGCCATTTGGCTTATGACAATTCCAATCCGGGAAAACGGAGTTTCCTTAAAAGTGTCAGCATAGACGGAGAGGGAGAGTACACCATGGAGTATGTTTCTCCCTCCGGAATACCTCCTTATGGGACGTTCCGGATAGATCACTGGGGGTATTTCAATAACCGGAAGTCTGATGTCTTCCTGAAGGTATCGTCCATTGCATCTTCGGGAGATGAGACATATGACAGCGGAAATCCGCGTGAGCCTTCTTCCTCTTTTGGAGCTTACGGGATGATTTCCAGACTTACGTATCCTACGGGCGGATGGTCGAGTTTTACCTATGAAGGAAATGATTATTCGGGACGTGTGGTCCGAAAAGCTGCTGACGGTTTCTCTCCTTCTTTTGATGAGGTATCCGGAATGGCAGGAGGTGTGAGAGTTGCGTCAATACGTGACTTCGGTTCAGACGGGAAAGAACTTTTCAGCCGCAGGTACACTTATACTTTGTCCGGAGGCGGAAGCTCGGGTGTATTGGCATGGCTGCCACGCTATCAAGTTCGTTTTGCCACATCTTTGGGAAGTTATGTTACGGAAGGGAACATCTGGTCCAACAGCCTTGTAAGGTATGGAGGGCCCCATGTGGAGTATTCGGAGGTGACGGAGACATATCCGAATGGAGGCGCTATTCGTTACAAGTTTGTCACCAGCCGCGATTATCCGGATCGGTTGCTGCATGGAGAGGTGTTCCCGCATCGGGTGCAGAATCTGCAGGGCGCCGCCGGGTGGAGTGATCCCGGAGACATACGTTTCGTTTTCGCAAACACCTCCATGCAGTCGAGACGGGGAATGCTGTCCGGGAAAGAATATCTGAAAAAAGAAAATGACGGAACCTTGTCCAAGGTTGCCGAAGAAAGCCGCTCCTATGATTTCTTCCCTTCAGCTGCAGGAGAGTATAGCTATCAGCCTAAGTATATGTTGTATTCTGTTACGGAGCAGGCGTTGGACATTTCGTATAGAGTCGATTCGGAATTGTCCGACAGTCGTTTCTACGGAAAAGACGTGGTGACAGATGTGACGACTTATTCATACGACCGCTACGGCCTGAACAAAACTTGTGTTGAAACTGCTCCCGGAGGCCTGCACCGCGAAACTGCTTGGGTGCACGTTTCGGATAGCGGTGCGGATGCCCCTGCCGGGAGTACCGTCCGTCTGATGTACGAAGCAGGGCAAATGTCAGCTGTTCTTGAAGAGTCGCTGGCATCCATGGGAAAGGACGGTGTGAAAACTGCCGAACGCAGGACAAGATTCACATACATGCAGCCGTCTGCATCGTTGCATCCTGACCTTTTTCGAGTGAGGTCCGTCACGGAGACCGATGTAAAGACAGGTGCAGATTTCGTCACTTCATATTGTTACGACTCTTCAGGACGAATTCTGACCAAAACCACACCGGACGGGCTGCAGTTCGTGTATATATGGGGTTACGGAGGAATGTATCCTGTGGCTGAGGCGGTCGGTACATCATTGTCCGAGGTGAAAAAGGTCAACGGCCTGGAATATATGGAAGAAAAGCCTTTGGCAGGCGGACTTGCTCCGGAGCAGGAGAAAGCTTTGCGCATGCTCCCGGGAGCTGAGATTACGTCGTGGGAATATGTTCCGCTTGTCGGGATAAGCAAGGAGACCGGACCGGACGGGCTGTCGGAGTATTATACATACAATTCCGGAGGGAAACTTCATCAGGTGCTGGACAACTACGGACGCAAGGTACGTGAGTATCTGTATTCTACGGACAACCGGAAGCGGAACTGAAACCGAAAAGACTGCGGGCAGGCCGCATTTCGGCAAAAAACTGCCTGTTTGACTTCCTTTTTTCCGTATCTTTGTCGACATGGTAACCATTGAACAGATAAAGGCGCTCAGGGACAGGATTTCGGAACTCTCACGCTTCGTGAATGTGGAGGAAAAGCGGAAGGAAGTCGCCGCGCGTCAGAAGAAAAGCGAGGAACCCGGTTTCTGGGACGATCCCAAATCGGCTGAAGTCTATCTAAAGGGCACTGCCGCGCTCAAGTATTGGGTGGACGGAATCGATGCTCTGGAGTCTGAGACGGATGATCTTGAAGTGCTGCTTGAGCTTTCCGAGGACGAGGGCGAGGTGGACAAAGCCTATGACGATGCGGTCAGGAAGGCAGAAGCCATGGAACTGAGAAACATGCTCGGGGCGGAAGGCGACAATCTCGGGGCCATACTTACCATCAATTCCGGAGCCGGCGGAACGGAGGCTAATGACTGGTCTGCCATGCTCATGCGCATGTACATGCGTTGGGGCGAACGCAACGGCATGAAGACTACGGTGTCGGAACTTGTCGACGGAGATGAGGCCGGCATCAAATCGGCTACCATCGAATTTGAAGGGGAATACGCCTACGGTTACCTGAAGGCGGAAAACGGAGTCCACAGGCTTGTGCGCATTTCTCCGTTCAACGCACAGGGAAAACGCCAGACGACATTTTCCTCGGTGTTCGTCTATCCGCTTGTGGACGACACCATAAACATAGAAATCAAGGATTCCGATCTGGAATGGGACACCTTCCGTTCCGGAGGCCACGGCGGTCAGAACGTAAACAAGGTCGAAACCGGCGTGAGAGTGAAGCACATCCCCACGGGGATAGTGGTCGAGAACACCGAGGGCCGTACGCAGATAGGCAACAAGGAAAATGCTCTCCGCATACTGAAGTCCCGCCTTTATGACCTCGAACTGAAGAAGCGCCAGGAAAAGCAGGCGGAGCTTGAGGGCCAGAAAAAGAAGATAGAGTGGGGCTCCCAGATAAGGAGCTACGTGCTTCATCCATACAAGATGGTCAAGGATCTGCGGACCGGATATTCTACGGCGGACACCCAGGGCGTTCTGGACGGAGACCTGAACGAGTTCATGCGCAGATACCTTATGCAGCAGGGGGAGGGCAGCGCAGCCCCGGTCCCCGATGAGGAATGAATCAAACTACAATCTATAACTATATGGAATTCAAATATGCTCCAATGTTTCAGCTTGGTGAGGACAAGACTGAATATTACAAAATTCCGGGATCGGAACAATACGTATCCAAAGGCGATTTTGAAGGCAAGCCCATTTTGAAAGTCAGCAGGGAGGGACTTACCGTCATGGCCAACACCGCATTCCGTGACGTGAACTTCCTTCTGCGCCGTTCCCATAACGAGCAGGTCGCCAAAATCCTGAAGGATCCGGAGGCCAGCGCCAACGACAAATATGTCGCTTTGACGTTCCTCCGCAATGCCGAGGTGGCCGCCAAAGGCAAGCTTCCTCTCTGCCAGGACACCGGAACAGCCATAATCCACGGAGAGAAAGGACAGCAGGTGTGGACGGGTTTCAACGATGAGGAAGCTCTCTCGCTTGGAGTATACAAAACCTACACGGAGGAGAATCTGCGCTATTCACAGAACGCCCCTCTGGACATGTACAAGGAAGTGAACACAAAGTGCAACCTTCCGGCACAGATAGACATAGAAGCTTCCGAAGGGGATGAATATCGTTTCCTCTGCGTCGTCAAAGGCGGCGGAAGCGCCAACAAGACCTACCTTTATCAGGAGACCAAGGCCCGCATACAGAATCCGGGAACGCTGGTACCCTTCCTTGTGGCAAAAATCAAGACGCTCGGCACAGCGGCATGTCCGCCTTACCATATCGCCATAGTCGTGGGAGGTACATCTGCCGAAAGAAACCTTCTCACGGTCAAATTGGCTTCGGCCCATTACTACGACAGCCTTCCGGTCACCGGAGATGAAACCGGCAGGGCTTTCAGGGATGTGGAACTTGAAAAACAGATACTTGAAGAAACCCATAAGATAGGTCTTGGAGCTCAGTTCGGAGGTAAATACCTTGCGCATGATGTCCGCATAGTCCGTCTCCCGCGTCACGGAGCGAGCTGCCCCATCGGCCTTGGCGTGAGCTGCTCCGCCGACAGGAACATCAAGACCAAGATAAACGGCGAGGGAATCTGGATAGAGAAGCTCGATGACAAGCCCTATGAGCTTATTCCCGAAGAACTGCGCAAGGCAGGAGAGGGCGATGCCGTGCAGATCAATCTCGATCAGCCCATAAAGGAAGTGTGCAAGACCCTTTCCAAATACCCGGTCAGCACCAGGGTGAGCCTCAACGGAACCATAATCGTGGCGCGTGACATAGCCCACGCCAAGATCAAGGCCCGTCTCGATGCCGGAGAGGGGATGCCTCAGTATTTCAAGGATCATCCGATTCTTTACGCCGGACCCGCGAAGACTCCGGCAGGAATGGCCTGCGGTTCGATGGGCCCTACGACTGCCGGACGTATGGATCCTTATGTCGATGAGTTTCAGGATCACGGCGGCTCTCTCGTCATGATCGCGAAAGGCAACCGCAGCCAGGTCGTGACTGATGCATGCAAGAAGCACGGAGGATTCTATCTCGGCTCCATCGGAGGCCCGGCCGCCATCCTTTCCCAAAGCAGCATAAAGAGCATCGAGTGTGTGGAGTATCCCGAGCTTGGCATGGAGGCAATCTGGAAGATAAGAGTGGAAAACTTCCCTGCCTTCATCCTCGTTGATGACAAGGGCAACGACTTCTTCAAAACCATAGGACTTTAGCCGGAATGAACGGATTCTTTAAAATAGGAGCACTTGCCGCAGGAGCGTCTGCCCTTGCGGCATGTTCCCAGAAAACCCAGCCTCAAAAGCCCAATGTGGTGTTCATCCTTGCGGATGACCTCGGCTGGGGCGACCTTGGCTGTTACGGTCAGGAACTTTTCACGACGCCCAACATCGATGCTCTTGCCGGAGAAGGCATACGTTTTACCCAGTGCTATTCAGGCACTGCCGTAAGCGCGCCTTCGCGCAGCTGTCTGCTGACCGGGACCCACAGCGGGCATTCCTACATAAGAGGCAACAAGAAAGTTCCGCCGGAGGGGCAGTATCCGCTTCCGGAGGACAGCCATACCATATTCGATGATTTCAAGGAGGCCGGCTACACGACCGGTGCCTTCGGCAAATGGGGTCTCGGCCCCATAGGCTCGACGGGAGATCCTTCCGGGCAGGGAGTTGACCTGTTTTTCGGCTACAACTGCCAGACTCTTGCCCACAGCTACTATCCCGATCATCTGTGGAAGAATGGAGAAAAGCTGATGCTTGAGGGAAACACGGACGATGTGCCCTACGGCGGGGGAACTTATTCGGCCGACATGATTCATGAGGCCGCCCTGGACTTCATGGAGCAGGCGGTCAAAGACGGAAAGCCGTTCTTCATGTGGTATCCGACCACCATTCCCCATGCGGAACTGATCGTCCCGCAGGACAGCATCCTGGCAAAATACAAGGGCGTTTTCCCGGAGACTCCGTACAAAGGAGAGGATTTGGGCGCCCCGCGTTTCCGCATAGGAGGGTATTGTTCCCAGGAATATCCTCATGCCACTTTTGCGGCCATGGTTTCGCGTCTTGACATGTATGTAGGACAGATTACCGCCAAACTTAAGGAACTTGGAGTCTATGACAACACCATAATCATATTCTCCAGTGACAACGGTCCTCATCTTGAAGGCGGAGCCGATCCGGACTTCTTCAACAGCAACGGTCCGTGGAGGGGGTATAAGAGAGACCTTTATGAAGGCGGAGTGCGTGTGCCCATGATCGTGTCATGGGAAGGGCATACTCCCAAGGGCAAGGATTCGGATCTCATGTGCTCCTTCTGGGATCTGATGCCCACGTTCCGCAAGGTCCTTGACAGCAATGCCGACGTGTCCGGGATGGACGGAATCAGCATCCTCCCTGAGATTGAAGGCAGGGAAGGACAGACGCAGCACGATTTCATGTATTTCGAGCTTGCCGAAAGCAGAGCCCAGGCTTCGCGCATCGGACCTTGGAAGCTCGTGCACCTTGGAATAGGCGGTGACGAACGTTACGAGCTTTACAATCTGGATGAAGATCCGGGAGAGGAGCATGACCTTCTGTCCGAGTTCCCTGAAAAGGCGGAGGAGCTGAAGGCGGTTATGGAGAAGGAACATGTCCCCAGCCACCTTTTCCCTCTGTTTCCGGGAGAGTGACCGGAGCATGCGGGAGAGTGCTCAGAGCAGTTCCTGCAGGTTTACGCTCAGTTTGAACATTTCCTGATTTCCGAGCATTCCGTCACCGTTCATGTGCAGGACCGCGGAAATGCCGAGATAGACGCCATTGCAGATTCGGGGCATCCAGCTTGCCTCGAATCTGTCGTATATATGGGTTCCCGAGTCTCCTTCCTTGTCCAGGCGGAAGAAAGGGTCTGAACAATACAGCCTGTCCCCGTACATGATGCCGCCCGCATCGGCCTCATTGTAATAGGGGAGGAGGTCCGTTCCGCAGAAAAAGCTGTTCTCGAGCTGTACGTTCCATTTGCGTACGGCTGCGGTAAACTCCATGACTCCGGAGAAGTCGAATCCGCTGCCGAGCCTTCTGTCACGCTGTATGGACTCCAGCCAGCCCGCCTTTATGTGGAAATCCTGGAGGGAGGCGTTCAACAGCCTTTTGAGGTCGGCCTTTGCATAGGGTTCGGCCAGAATGTTGTCGACCACGCCTTTTACAAGCTCGGAGTTGGCGTAGTGGATGCCGTAGGCATTGTATCCGAGCGTGAGCCAGCCCCATTTTCCGTGACCGGCCGACATCAGCATGAATCTTTCTCTGGTTTCGGGCGATGAGCCTATCTTTCCTGTCCAGTCACATGCGAATTCCACCCTGTAATCCTTCCCGGACAGACTCATCAGCACACCTTCCATGTTGTTGTCGTACCAGCGGTCTTTCTCTGAGAAGAAGGCCGTGGACCACTCTTCCTTCATCATGCTTTTGGAGAATATTCCTGCCGTCATTCCGAAACTTCCGCCCCGATTCGTCGTCATGTCGAGGCCGTACCAGAACTTAAGTTCCCTGAAGAGTTCGGAATTCTCTGCCTTGACGTCGCCGAAGTCCTTCATGACGTCGATTCCTCCCATGAGTCTGTGAGTCAGCTTTCCGTTGCGGATTTCCATTCCCGCACGAGGTTCCAGCCGGGCCCCGAAGATGGTTTCGGAAGTCTGGAATCCGCTGATGTCATATTCTCTGTTGTCGAAGTTGAGGCTGAAGTCGGCGTCGTACAGGAAATGTGGGTCGGACTGGGCGGCGGAAGTGAACTGTAGAGCTGCCGAAAAAGCTGCCGCAGCTATGATTTTGAGAATATGATTCATTTCAAGAATTGATATATTCTGCAAAATAATGTTATTTTAGCTTTAATCGGAGTATTTTTGAAGAAAAACTTTTGTTATGGACCACCTTCCTTTAAATGACGTACCCATGCTTGTCTCCACGATAAATTTCCTTCTGCGGGACGATGAATTTGACAATCTCGACCAGATCTGCGACAATTTCGGTGTGGCGAGAAGCGAAATGGACGCTATCCTCAAGTCCGGAGGGTATTCCTATTCAGAGGAACTGAACAAAGTCCGATGAAGAGGGCGTATCTGCAATCTTTTTTTTAGAAATAAAATAGTTGATGTAAATTTGCAACCGTTTCTTAACGGGATTTTAATAATATCAACTATAAATGGGGACGATCGCGATTCTATCTGCCATCCTGACTTTACTTGCCGGCATAGGCATTTTTCTGATTGCCTGCCAGATGATGAGTTCCAACCTCGAATCTGCCAGTTCAAACAAACTCAAAGCCTTGTTCGCCAAGGCATCGGGCAGCAAACTCCTTGGGGTAGGGATAGGCACTTTGGGAACGGCTGCGATTCAGAGTTCCGGCGCAACCACCGTAATGACGATAGGATTCGTCAACGCCGGCATCATATCCCTCACGCAGGCGGCGACGATAATCTACGGGGCAAACATAGGAACTACGGTTACCGCGCAGATTGTGGCTCTGGGAATGTTCGGGAGCAACTCTCTTTCGACGACGGTGATTTTTTCGGCTTTCGCGGGCATAGGCGCATTTATCAGCCTGTTCTCAAAGAAAGACAGCATGAAGACCCTCGGGGGCGTTCTGACAGGATTTGGAATGCTTTTCGTGGGTCTTTCGCTTATGAGCGGTTCCATGTCGGAGTTCGCGGCTCAGGAAGGAGTGAAGACATTCCTTTCCAAGATTGGAGACCCCATACTGCTTGTACTGATAGGCGCTTTGTTCACGGCAGTCATACAGAGCTCCTCCGTGATGACATCCATAGCTCTCGCCATGGTCGTGACGGGGCTCATAAACCTCGATCAGGGCATATACCTTACCATGGGTTCCAACATCGGTTCGTGCGTGGTGGCGGTGATAGCCGGACTCACCGGAAGCTGCAATGCCAAGAGGACAGCTCTCATCCATCTGATTTTCAACTGCACGGGTGTGCTGGTATTCCTGATCATAGGATTGTTTGCGGGAATGGTTTCCGGCGGAAGCTTCACCTACGGGACTCTCTTCGAGGCCGCCTTCCCCGGTGCACCCCAGACACAGCTCGCAATGTTCCACACCTTCTTCAACGTGGCGACCGTATGCTTCATGCTTCCTCTGACCAATTCCCTGGTGTCGCTGGTGATAAAGATGGTGCCGGACAAACATAAGGAGAAGGAAGTGTCGGAAGGGGAGTTCCATCTCCATTATGTCGATGACAATATGCTCTCCACTCCTCCCGTGGCGGTGGAGCAGACCAAGAGGGAGATAGTCAGGATGGCGTCCCTGGCGATGACCAACTTCGACCGGGCGCTGAACATAATCACCACGCTGGATTTCTCCGAAAAGGGCATTTTCGACAAAACCGAGAAGGAGATCAACTTCATAAACGCATCGCTCGTGGATTTCGTGGTCAAGCTTTCCGAAGCCAAGGGACTCAGCGAAAAGGACCGTGTCTATCTTACCACCACCTTCCGCTCCATCAGGGATATAGAAAGGATAGGAGACTATGCCGAGAACATCGTCGAATATGCCGACAATCTTACGGAAGACAGCGAGCGTTTCTCTCCGGATGCCGTCAAGGAAGTCTCAAGGCTCAAGGATCTCGTGCATGAGCTGTACGGCAAGGTGATGTACGCCTATCAGAACGAAAACATCGTCGCTCTTGACGAAGCCAATGAGATCGAAGACCAGATTGACGATTTCACCAAGACCATGGAGGACAATCACATCAAGAGGCTCACACAAGGTATATGCACCCCTTCTACAGGGGCGCAGTACCTGTCTCTTTCATCCAACGTGGAACGTATCGCCGACCATCTGATCAATGTTGCGAAAACGATAAGAAGTCTCCCGTCGTAGTCCTGCGGAATCCGGTTCAATAAGCCTGTTCGTGGACTCCCTTGACGGCACGTCCGCTGGGGTCGTTCAGCTTTTTGAAGGATTCGTCCCATTCCAGGGCTACGGCCGATGAACATGCTACGCTCGGTTCGCTGGGAACGCTCAGCGCTGCGGATTTGCTCGGGAACAGTTCTTCGAAGATGCTTCTGTAGAAGTACTCCTCCTTATTCATCGGAGGATGGATGGGGAACCGTTCGGCCGCCTGAGCCATCTGTGCGTCGCTCACCTTTTCCGAAGTGTACTCTTTCAGGCTGTCTATCCAGCTGTAGCCCACGCCGTCGGAAAACTGTTCTTTCTGGCGCCATGCGATGCTTTCCGGCAGCATGTCGCTGAAAGCTTCCCTTAAGATCTTCTTTTCTATGGTCTTTCCGGGACACATCTTGGCGGCAGGGTTTGTACGCATCGCCACGTCCAGGAACTCCTTGTCGAGGAACGGCACTCGTCCCTCCACGCCCCATGCCATAAGCGACTTGTTCGCCCTGAGGCAGTCATATTCGTAAAGCTTGCCCAGTTTCCGGACGGTTTCTTCGTGGAAGGCTTTGGCGGAAGGAGCTTTGTGGAAGTAGAGATAACCTCCGAATATCTCGTCCGCGCCTTCTCCGCTCAGCACCATTTTTATTCCCATGCTTTTTATGACCCTGGCAAGCAGGTACATGGGCGTGGATGCCCTTACGGTGGTGACGTCATAGGTCTCGATGTGGTATATGACATCGCGCAGGGCGTCGATACCTTCCTGTACGCTGTAGTTTATCTCGTGGTGAACCGTACCTATGTAGTCCGCCATGACCTTGGCCTTGGCGAGATCCGGAGCCCCTTTGAGTCCTACCGCGAAGCTGTGCAGGCGGGGCCACCATGCTTCCGAGCGTCCTTCATCCTCAATCCTGTGGCTGGCAAACTTGGCCGCGAGCGCGCTTGTAATCGAGGAGTCCAGACCTCCGCTGAGCAGGATGCCGTAGGGGACGTCCGACATCAGCTGCCGTTTGACGGCGGCCGAAAGCGCCTCCCTTATGGCTTCCGAACTTGCGGGATTGTCCTTCACGGCATCGTAGCTGAACCAGTCGCGCTTGTACCAGCGTTCCATCTTGCGGGTACGGCTGGAGTAGAAGTGGCCGGGAAGGAACGGTTCGTATTCGTCGCAGAAGCCTTCAAGAGCTTTCAGCTCGCTTGCCGCATAGACGGTGCCGTCCTTGTCACGGCCTATGTACAGAGGGTTCACTCCTATCTGGTCACGGGCGATGAGATACTCATTCTTCTCTTTGTCGTAGAGGGCAAAGGCGAAAATGCCGCTCAGATCTTCCAGAAAGCCTATGCCCTCTTCCCGGTAGAGGGCAAGTATCACCTCGCAGTCGGAACCTGTCCTGAAGTCATATCTGTCCTTCAGGCGTTCCCTTATGGCCTTATGATTGTAGATTTCTCCGTTTACCGCCAGCACCAGGTTGCCGTCGGGAGAGTACAGGGGCTGTCCTCCGGAGAAAGGGTCCACTATCCCGAGCCTTTCATGGGCCAGCACGCAGTTGTCACCGCAGTAGATTCCGCTCCAGTCCGGTCCGCGATGGCGGATTTTTGCGGACATCTTGAGCGCCTTTGAGCGCCAGTCTTTTGAATGGTCTTTTATGTCGAATATTCCGACAAAACCGCACATGGCAATTCCTCCTAACTTATAAACAACATTTCACGATACTTGGGCAGCGGCCACAGCTCGTTGTCGACAACTTCCTCCAGCTTGTCTATGGATTTGCGCAGAGGCAGCAGGTCTTCGGCTATCCTGTGGTAGGCCACGGCCTTGTGGTATTCGTCGCTTATGGCGTTTGCGGCCTTCCTTGCATCCTTCATCGCACGGACCTTGACATTGATGTCGTTGATGTAGAAGTTGAGCTTGTCTATAATCTTGAGTTCAGTTCCGCATCCGTCCAGGTTGCCGAAAACTTCTTTGTTCATGGCCGCCTCTTCCAGCAGTTCCTTCTTGTATTTGAGAGCCACCGGCATGATGTGGTTTATGGCCATGCGGACCATGACCCGGGATTCGATCTGAACTTTCTTGCAGTAGGTTTCCCATTTCACCTCGTTGCGTGCCTTAAGTTCGGGAATGGTGTAGACGCCGGTCCGCGTGAACATCTCCACGGATTCCGGCTTTTCGAACACCTTTATCATTTCCGGAACGCTGGTCTCCACGTCGAGCCCTCTCTTTTTGGCCTCTTCCTTCCATTCTTCGGAATAGCCGTTGCCGTCAAAGCATACGACATCTATCACGGATGCGATTATCGGTTTGAGGGTGTCCATGACGGCAACGTTCACCGCCTTGCCCGAAGCCAGTTCCTTGTCCACTTTTGCCTTGAAATCGAGCAGCTGTTCTGCCACGGCCGCGTTCAGGGTTGTCATGGCCCCGGCACAGTTGGCCGAAGAGCCCACGGCGCGGAATTCGAAGCGGTTGCCGGTAAAGGCAAACGGCGAAGTCCTGTTCCTGTCGGTGTTGTCGATGAATATTTCGGGCAGGGACACAAGTCCGAGATTCTTTCCGCTTTTGCCGGCTATGTTTATGGGTGTGTCGGATGGCACTTCCAGAAGCTTGTGCAGCACCTCGGTCATGGTTCTGCCGAGGAAGGCGGAAATGATTGCCGGCGGAGCTTCGTTGGCTCCCAGGCGGTGGGCGTTGGTGGCTGATGCAATCGAGGCCTTGAGCAGAGCGTTGTGTTTCTGGACGGCGGCGAGCACGTTGACGAAGAATGTGACAAACAGCAGATTACCTTTGGCGTCCTTGCCCGGGGCCATCAGCTGGATGCCGGTGTCTGTGCCGAGCGACCAGTTGTTGTGCTTGCCGGAGCCGTTCACCCCGTCGAAGGGTTTCTCGTGGAGAAGCACCACGAATCCGTGTCTGCGGGCGATTTTGGTCATCACGTTCATGATGAGCTGGTTCTGGTCGTTGGCCAGATTGGTCTCACCATATATCGGGGCAAGTTCGAACTGGTTGGGAGCTACCTCGTTGTGCCTGGTTTTTATGGGAATTCCGAGCCTGTGCCCTTCGATTTCCAGATCCCTCATGAATTCGGCTACCCTGGTCGGAATCGCTCCGAAATAGTGGTCGTCGAGCTGCTGGTTCTTGGACGAATTGTGTCCCATGAGAGTCCTTCCGGTTATCATCAGATCCGGGCGGGCTGAGTACAGGGATTCGTCTATCAGGAAGTACTCCTGTTCCCAGCCGAGGTAGGAGTAAACCTTTTTGACATTGGGGTCGAAAAGCCTGCAAATGGGCACGGCTGCGTCGGAGACAGCTTTCAGAGCTCTTTTCAGAGGGGTTTTGTAGTCAAGAGCTTCTCCCGTGTAGGAGATGAAGATGGTCGGGATGCAGAGAGTGTCGTCCTGGATGAAGACCGGGGAAGTGGGGTCCCATGCCGTGTAGCCCCTCGCCTCGAAAGTCGCCCTGATTCCGCCGCTCGGGAAAGAGGAAGCGTCCGGTTCCTGCTGGGCCAGAGATTTTCCGTCGAAAGTCTCGATGACGCCGCCTTTGCCGTCATATTCTATCAGCGAATCGTGCTTTTCGGCCGTGGTTTCCGTCAGAGGCTGAAACCAGTGGGTCACATGGGTGACGTGATGTTCCAATGCCCATTCCTTCATCCCTTTGGCGACTCCGTCCGCGGTTTCGCGATCCAGAGTTCTGCCGTTGTCGATGCAGTCCAGAAGGCTTTTGAGCGTCTTGGCATCCAGGTACTTGTGCATCTTCTCTCTGTTGAAGACAAGTTCTCCGAAATAGTCCGAAGGCTTTCCTGACGGGGCTTCGGCTTTGACGGGCTTCTTTTCGAAGGACTCTTTCACTAAATCAAATCTGTCCATTTGTAGTTTGTTTATATATTTGGTTTTATTCTTATTCAACAAAAAAAGGCTGAACCTTTCGGCCAGCCTTATGAAATTTTCTGTTTTTCTTCAATCATGTTTACCGGACTGGAAGCGTAAACGCAGAAGAACTCAGGACCTGCTGGTTCTGATTGTTGTTCTGGTTATTATTCTGGTTGAACATATCCGCTTCCGGAGTCTTTTATCGTGGTGCAAGTTTAATTATTTTTTTCCGCAATGCAAGGATTTTTCTTTAAAAAGAGAACTTTATCGATTCAGCGAGTATTCTGCAGATGCTTTTCCCTGCGAACTCCGGGGCCGGGCTGAAGTGTACGTCGTAGGTAAAATCCTGAAGCTGAACGGGCATCTTCAGCAATTCTCCATTGTCGAATTCCTTTTTTGCGGCGATTTCGGGCAGGATGGCGACGATGCTGCCGGATGCCAGCGTCACTGATTTCAAGGTCTCTATGGAAAAAGAAGATACGGCCACCCGTGCGCGCAGGTCGGGAGACAGGAATGACTCGTATCCGCTCCATACCGCAAAGCTGTTGGAAACGTGGATGCCGGCCAATGTGGAGAAGGGTTTAGTCTCGGCAAACGGAGCGGATGCGAGAGTCCTGTTTATGGGGGATGCGGCGGCGGCAGCCTCCATCACCCCTATCAGCTTGCTTTCGCCTTGGAAATCAAGAGTGTCCGGGCTTGGATAGACGCTTATCTCCACATCGGCATCTGCCGGAGGCTCGGCGATTCCGCCCTTTCCTCCCGTATCTTTTATCACGAATCCGGTGCCGGGACGGGAAGCGCATATCGTGGACATGGCCTTGGGCAGCAGGTAGGCAGCGATTACCGGGTCCGCGGAAATCCGTATTGTCCCTCCGTCCGCCGCCTTTCCATCCGGGCCGAACATCCTGCGGGCCGAATCGTACCAGTACAGAATGCGTTCGGCGTATTCCATGAAACATCTTCCCTTGGCCGTCAGCCTGATGTCGCCGCGTTCCCTGCTGAACAGCTGCATTCCTGTTTCGCTTTCCAGAGCGGAGATGCTCCTGCTTACGGCGGGTTGGGTGATGCCGCATTCCTTCGCCGCCAAGGTGAAACTGCCGTTTTTTGCGACGGCGAGGAAAATCTTCAGTTTAGTGTCTTCAAACATAGTCCGTCTTCTTCGTAGAGGAAAAAATCCGATTGCCCTGAAAGACAACGCCATGGCAAATATAGCCAGATTAATGATATGTTACGACCATGACGAAGAGTACGATGGGAACTAAATTGCCCCGAAAGTAGCCGGCAGCATAATCGATGAGGTTGCGGCTGCGGTAAGAGATTGGCGGACATTAGCCGTCAGGTCGGGCATTGCAAAGCGTGAGATGAGCCTGTTTGAAGGAGTGTTTGACAGCAGGACAGCAGCGCCGTGAATCAGTCGGCATACCATCCTTTATCGCACCCTTTATCGTTTTCTTTATCTCACATGCCGGATTTAGGACGAGGAATAGTATTTTATCCGGGGAAAATAATCTAATAATTTGTAGTTTTGTGCGGTAAAACACAAAACAGAATGAAACGGATATTTTTCTTTGCCTTTGCCCTCCTGCTTTCGCTGGGACTCCGTGCCCAGGAGGGAGGGACGCTTCCAAACGATCCTGCCGTGAGAGTCGGCAAGCTTGACAACGGAATGACCTATTATATAAGGCATAATGAACTGCCTGAGGGACGGGCCGAATTCTACCTTGCGACAAACGTTGGTGCCATACAGGAGACCCCCGACCAGGACGGACTGGCCCATTTCCTGGAGCACATGTGCTTCAACGGCACCAAGAATTTTCCCGGCAAGAAACTTCTGGACTATCTCCAGAGCATAGGAGCATCGTTCGGAGGCAATGTCAACGCTTCCACCGGCGTGGAGAAAACACGCTACATGCTCAACAACATTCCCCTCGTGAATCAGTCCGTAATCGATACCTGCCTGCTCATAACCCATGACTGGTCGCATTTCGTGACAAACGATTCCACCGAGATAGACAAGGAAAGGGGAGTGATAGTGGAAGAGAGACGTTCGAGAAGAAATGCGGCCTGGAGGCTTCATGAGAAGAGTCTTCCCTACATCTACGGAGACAGCAAATACGGAAGCTGCACCCTCATAGGCAGCCAGGAAAATCTGCTCAACTTCAAGCCGGAAAGTCTCAGGAATTTCTACAAAACCTGGTACAGGCCGGATCTGCAGGCGGTTATCGTGGTAGGTGACGTGGACGTGGACTATGTCGAGAAAAAGATTCATGAAATCTTCGCCGACATCCCTGCTCCGGTAAACCCCAAGGCCAAGGATGTGATAATGATACCGGACAACAAGGAGCCCGTGGTGGGCATCCTTACGGATCCGGAATACACCCGGGTCAACGTGCAGGTCATGTGGAAGAGCAAGGCTGCCCCCAAGGAAATGAACAACACCGTTCAGGCCGAGGCTGAAGGCATAGTCAAGTCCGTGATCTCACAGGTATTCGCCGAGAGATTTTCCGATATCGCGGCCGACCCCGATTCTCCGTTCCTTGCCGCATCGGCTGCCATAGGCAACCTTACCAACACCTGCGAAGTCCTTATGGGGCAGGTCAATGTGAAGGAAGGGGAGGCTTTGACCGGATTCCGGGCCTTCATGACCGAGATGGAGAAAGCCCGACGTTACGGTTTCTCCGAGGATGAGGTATCCCGTGCAAAGAATGATATCCTCGCAGCTTACGAGACTTCTGCAAAGACTGCGGACACGAGGAAAAATCCTCAGTTCATCGGACCTCTCATCAGCAATTTCTTCGACAATACCCCGTTCATGGACCCTTCTGTGGAATATGCTCTTATCCAGCAGCTTATGCCCATGATTACCACCGAAGTGGTGAATGAGGCCCTGAAGGCAGAGATTACCGACGACAATATGGTCATAATATATGAAGGTCCTGAGAAAGCCGGCATCGTGCAGCCCACGGAGGAGGAGATTCTTTCCGTTCTCGCGCAGGTACGCGCTTCCGACATCAGCCCCAATGAAGAGAAAACCGTGTCGGCGGATTTTCTGGATGCTTCCAAGCTCAAGGGATCTCCGGTCAGGAAAGTTTCGCAGGGCATATACGGTAGCACCGTCTGGACTCTCAAGAACGGACTTCAGGTGATTCTTTACCCTACCGAATATAGCAAGGACCGGGTTTCATTCAATCTTTTCAAGAAAGGAGGTTCCTCTCTCATCGCCACGGAAGATCTTCCCAGCTTTGACGACAACATCTGGGGACTGTTCCTGGAAAACAGCGGAGTCGCTTCATTCTCCTGCAACGAAGTCAGCAAGATGCTTTCGGGCAAGAACGTGAGCGTCGGTCCTTACATCAGTTCGCTCCGCCACGGAATAGAGGGAACTTCAACGCCCAAGGATCTGGAAACGGCTTTCCAGCTCGCATATCTTGAGTTCGTTGAACCGCGTTTCGACATTGACGAGTACAATCAGGGCATAAAGACCATAGAAGCCATTCTCCCCAACCTGCAGTCACAGCCCAACTACAAGCTCCAGAAGAGAATGTATGCGGACTTCTTCGGCAATAATCCGAGAAGGCAGATGATTGACGAGTCCACTCTGTCCAAGGCAAGCCTTGCCACGATAGAGAGGGTCTACAGGACCTTGTTCAACGATGTCGCAGGAGCTAAGCTTGTGATTGTGGGCGATTTCCTGCCTTCAGCCGTTCAGCCTCTCGTGGAGAAGTATTTCGGCTCTCTTCCCAAAGGCCGGAAAGCGACGGACTGGGTCAATACCCATTCGGCGATAGCGGATGCGGATGTCCACAGCGATTTCTCGGTGGACATGCAGACTCCCATGACGACGGTGCTGGACGTGTTCAAGAGGAACATGGACTTCAGCTATGACAGGGAAGTGGCCATGGATGCCGTCAGCTATATCCTGAACATGCGCTACACCACGTCTCTCCGTGAGGAAGAAGGCGGCACCTACGGTGCAAGCGTGTCCGGAAACGTAGTCAACGCACCTGACCAGTACGCTCTCATTCAGATCTCCTACAATGCCAAACCCGCATCTGCGGACAAGCTCCGTTCTCTTGCCGAAGAAGGCATCAGGGAGCTCGCGGCGGATGGCCCTACTGCCGAAGAGTTCGACATGACGGTGAAAAACATCCGGAAGAACATCCCGGAGAACAGGATAAGGAACAGCTACTGGATGTCGTCCATCATCTCCTATGAGATGTTCGGGCTTGACAGCGACAAGGGCTATGAGGAAGCGGTCGACCGTCTCTCGCCTGAATCCGTCAGACAGATGGCCTCGGACCTTGTGGGAGGCTATGAGCTTGAACTGATAATGCGTCCGGCTTCTTCTGCCGAGGAGGAATAGTTCCTCTTCGGCTTTCTGTCCGTTACAGGAAGAAGCAAAGCATCACCACGAGGAATATCGGCAGGCAGATTGTCAATGAGAATTTGGCCATGTAGCCGAAGAATGAAGGCATTTTGACACCGTATTGTTCGGCGATGGATTTCACCATGAAATTGGGCCCGTTCCCGATATAGGTGAGCGAGCCGAAGAACACGGCTCCTGCGGAGATGGCCGCAAGAAGCTCCTCGCTTATGCCTGCGGCTATTCTCACCCCCTCCTGAAGAGGAAGCGTGCTGGCTGCGGCATGGAAAACCATGGCTGTGGGGGCATTGTCCAGGAATGCTGACAGCAGTCCGGTGAAGAGGAAGAATTCCCAGGGTTTGTCTATGCCGAGCGGATGCTGCTGTAGATACATCAGTGCTGGAGGCATGGTCGCGAATATGCCCACGAAAACGAAAGCGACTTCGATTATGGGACCCCACGTGAAGCTGTTGCTTCTGCGGGTGTCCCTTTTTGTTGACAGCAGGGACATGAGGATGATGGCGATGAATGCCCATTCCCTGAGAAGTTTCAGGTAGAAAGGGGCATCTTCAGCTCCCATGGCCGGGATGTATTTCGGGTTGATGAACATGGTGGACGCGACGACGCAGAGCAGCCACAGGAAGTTGATGCCTCCGCTGATTTTAAGTTTCGCGGTGTTTCCGTTGCCCGCGGCTTTCGCGTTGTCCGCAGTTCCGGTTTCCTCGGTATGAGGGTATTCCTTTCTGTAGAAGTATCCGTCTATGAAGTAGTAAGCGGTAAGCAGCAGGAATCCGGTCAGAGCCCATTGCGGAACCAGGTTGAAGAACCATGTGAATCCTGCCCCTTTCTGGAACAGAAGAAACAGCGGCGGATCTCCGAGCGGTGTCAGAAGTCCTCCGCAGTTGGCCACGGCCGCGATGAAGAACAGAATGCTGTGGACACGGTATTTCCTGTTCCTGTTCGTTTCCAGCAGAAGCCTTATCAGAAGCATTGCCGCTCCGGTGGTGCCTACGAAGGATGCGAGTATGTATCCCGCTCCGAGTATCATCACGTTTGTGTTGGGGACCGCTTTCAGATTGCCCTGGATACGGATGCCTCCCGTCGTGACATAGAGTGCGGAAAGCAGGAGGATGAACGGGATGTAGTCAAAGAAAATCTGGTGGATGAAGACTCCCGACAGTCCGTGGGCGAAGAACCATGCTCCCACCGGGATTCCGAGTATCAGCGATACGAGAAGTTTGTTCAGGTCATGCCTGCCTTCCCACCATCCGGAAAGCCTTGTAAGGGGAAGTACCGCGACGCACAGGAGCATCAAAGCAAACGGTATGATAAGATAAATAGGGATAATTTGTTCCATAAAGTAGGGATAAGTTATTCCATGCTGTTTTTCATGCGGCTGCAAATTTACATATTCTTTTCACATTGTCGGCATGATTCCTCACCTGAAAAAAACAGGGAGAGAATGCTTGTGCAGCATCCTCTCCCGTTTCGAGTATGTACGTGCGGATTATTTTCCCGCAAGTTTCTTGTAGTTGTTGTAGCGGATCTTCGCGAACTCCTCTGTCTTCTGAAGCAGCTCGTCAGCCCTTTCGGGGAACAGCTTGTACAGAGAGGAGAAACGCACCTCGCCTTTGAGGAAGTCCTGGAACTTGCTCCAGTCAGGCTCTTTGGAATCGAGCGAGAACGGATTCTTGTCCGTGCCTTCAAGCGCAGGATTGTATCTGTAGAGGTGCCAGTAACCGCACTCCACGGCCAGTTTTTCCTCTTTCTGGCTCAGGCCCATGCCGGCCTTGAGACCATGGTTGATACAAGGAGCGTAGGCTATGATGAGAGAGGGTCCGTCGTAGGCTTCGGCTTCTTTTATGGCGTTGAGGTACTGCACGGGGCTGGAACCCATGGCGACCTGTGCGACATAGACGTAGCCGTAGCTCATGGCCATCATTCCGAGATCCTTCTTGCGGATCTTCTTTCCGGATGCGGCGAACTTGGCGATTGCTCCGGCAGGAGTAGCCTTTGAAGACTGGCCGCCGGTGTTGGAATATACCTCGGTATCGAGCACGAGCACGTTCACGTTTTCACCGGAAGCGAGCACATGGTCGAGACCGCCGTAGCCGATGTCGTAGCTTGCACCGTCACCGCCGATGATCCACTGGCTGCGGCTCGGGATGAAGTGCTTGTATTCGAGAAGCTTCCTGCACACGTCGCAGCCGCAGCTTTCCATTAGAGGAACAAGCTTGTCGGCGACTTCGCGGGTGACGGCAGCGTCTTTCCTGTTGTCAAGCCACTGTTGGAACAGAGCCTTGATTTCGTCTGAGCAGTCGGGGCACTGGAGGCCTTCGTTCATGAGTCTGGCGACGGTCTCCCTTGCACGGTCTGAGCCGAGTTTCATGCCGTAGCCGAATTCGCAGAAGTCCTCGAAAAGGGAGTTGGCCCATGCCGGACCGTGGCCTTCCTTGTTTGTGCAGTAAGGTGAAGCCGGGAATGAAGCTCCGTAGATTGAAGAACAGCCGGTAGCATTGGCAATCATCATGTGGTCGCCGAAGAGCTGGGTGATGTTCTTGATGTAAGGAGTCTCGCCGCAGCCTGCGCAAGCTCCTGAGAACTCGAACAGAGGCTGGGAGAACTGGGAGTTCTTGACGTTGGCCGCCTTGTTGACTGCGCTGTCCTTGTAGCCGACCTTCGTGTTGAGCCAGTTGAAGTTCTCCTGCTCGCCCTGCTGGCTTTCGAGCGTCTCCATCACGAGAGCTTTCTCCTTGGCGGGGCATACGTCCACGCAGTTTCCGCAGCCCGTGCAGTCGTCCACGGAAACGGAGATGGCGAACTTGTAGGCCTTCAGAGGACCGTTGGCCTGCTTTGACTTGAGGCCTTCCGGAGCTTTGGCAGCTTCTTCCTCACTGAGAAGGAACGGACGGATGGCAGCGTGAGGGCAGACGAAGGCGCAGGTGTTGCACTGTATGCAGTTATCGGCCTTCCACTCAGGAACCTTGACGGCCACGCCGCGTTTCTCGTAAGCGGATGTGCCTGCGGGCATCGTGCCGTCGGCATAAGGCATGAACGAGCTCACCGGCAGCGAATCTCCGTTCTGCGCGTTCACGATGTCTGCGACTTTCTTGACGAACTCGGGAGCGAAACGGTCTTTGTTGGGATTCTCGAACTTCGCCGTGATGTTCGCCCAGTCTGCGGGAACATTCACCTTGGTGTATTCACCGCCGCGGTCGACGGCCGCATAGTTCATGTTCACGACGTTCTCGCCTTTCTTGCCGTAGCTCTTGACGATTGCGTCCTTCATGTATTTGACCGCATCCTCGTAAGGGATTATGTTGGTAATCTTGAAGAAAGCGGACTGGAGAATGGTGTTGGTCCTTCCGCCGAGGCCGATTTCCGCGGCTATCTTCGTGGCGTTGATGATGTAGAGGTTTATGTGCTTCTTGCCTATCACCGCCTTCACGTTGTCAGGGATTCTCTTGAGAGTCTCTTCCTCGTCCCAGAGGCTGTTGAGAAGGAGCGTGCCTCCTTCCTTTATGCCTTTGAGAACATCGTATTTCACGAGGTACGAAGGCACGTGGCATGCCACGAAGTCAGGGGTGGACACGAGATACGGCGCCTTGATGGGAACGTCTCCGAAGCGGAGATGCGAGCAGGTGTATCCGCCGGATTTCTTGGAATCGTAGTCGAAATATGCCTGGCAGTATTTGTTCGTATGGTTGCCGATAATCTTGATGGTGTTCTTGTTCGCACCCACCGTACCGTCTGAACCGAGACCGTAGAATTTGCACTCGGTAGTGCCGGCCTTCACTATGGAAATCTCGCTCTTGATGGGGAGTGACTTGAAGGTCACGTCGTCCACGATGCCGATGGTGAATCCGTTCTTGGGCTCCTTGAGCTCGAGGTTGTCATAGACGGCAACAATCTGGGCGGGAGTAGTGTCTTTGGAAGACAGACCGTAACGGCCTCCCACGATGAGAGGGGAGTATTCCTTGCCCTGGAACAGAGCCTTGACGTCCAGATACAGAGGCTCGCCGAGGGCTCCGGGCTCTTTGGTCCTGTCGAGAACGGCAATCTTCTTGACGCTCTTGGGGAGAACCTTCATGAAATACTTCTCCGCGAAAGGACGGTAAAGATGTACGGTGATGAGACCGTATTTGCGGCCCTTCTTGGACAGATAGTCTATGGTTTCCTTGATGGTCTCCGTCACGGAACCCATGGCGACGATTATGTTCTCGGCGGCAGGGTCTCCGTAGTAAGTGAACGGACGGTACTCGCGGCCCGTGAGTTCGCTGATTTCGCCCATGTAGCGGGCGACTATGTTGGGAACTTCATCGTAGAAGCTGTTTCTTGACTCGGTGGCCTGGAAATAGACGTCTCCGTTCTGCGCCGTGCCCCTTGTGACCGGAGAATCCGGATTGAGGGCCCTCTGTCTGAACGCTTCGAGAGACTTCTGGCTTACCATGCCCTTGAGTGCCTCTTCGTCCAGAGCTTCTATCTTCTGGATTTCATGCGATGTGCGGAATCCGTCGAAGAAGTGGAGGAACGGAATGGAGGACTTGATAGCTGAAAGATGGGCGACCGCCGCGAGATCCTGAGCTTCCTGGACGGAGCTTGACGCAAGCATCGCAAAGCCTGTCTGACGGCATGCCATCACGTCCTGGTGGTCACCGAAGATGGACAGCGCATGGGATGCAAGCGCACGTGCTGAAACATGGAAAACCGCCGGGAGCATTTCGCCCGCGATCTTGTACATGTTCGGGATCATGAGGAGAAGACCCTGGGATGCCGTGTAGGTGGTGGTGAGCACACCGGCCTGAAGCGATCCGTGGACTGCTCCGGCAGCTCCGCCCTCGCTCTGCATCTCAGTGACTTTCACAGTCTCGCCCCACAGATTCTTTTTGCCGTGGGCGGCCCATTCATCTATGTTCTCTGCCATCGGTGAAGATGGTGTGATGGGGTAAATGGCCGCGTGCTCGCTGAACAGATAGGCGATGTTCGCTACGGCGGTATTACCGTCACAGGTGATGAACTTTTTTTCTTTAGCCATAATCGTTAACGTTTATGAGTTTTAATTATTGTAAGATTTTCCTGTTGCAGAAAACAGTGGTTATACACTAATTACAAATGTAGTCATTTTTTATGATAAAAAGTATAAAAACGCAGTCCTTGAAAGATGAAAAAAAAACACGCGCGGTATCGTTTCCGCGCGTGGTTGTCCTTGTCGAACCCATTTTACAGGCTTGAACGTCCCTCTATCGTGACCATGCCTCCGGAAATCCTCTTTATGAGGCCCTGGAGCACGTTGCCCGGGCCGATTTCCATGAAATAGTCCGCACCGTCCACAAGCATGTTCTTTACGGACTGGGACCATTTTACCGGAGAAGTCAGCTGCGCTAGGAGATTCTTCTTGATCTGAGCCGGGTCGGTTTCGGGATGGGCCGTGACATTCTGATATATGGGACATGTCGGCTTCATTATTTCAGTCGTTTCTATAGCCTTGCCCAACTCCGCTCTGGCAGGCTCCATCAGAGGAGAATGGAACGCTCCGCTGACGGCGAGCGGCAGAGCCCGCTTCGCACCTGCTTCCTTGGCTTTGGCACAGGCTTCCGCTATTGCATCCTTCTCTCCGGAGATGACCACCTGTCCGTCGCAGTTGTAGTTCGCGGGCAGCACGAGACCATTCGTCTCCGAGCATATCTTTTCCACGCTTTCGTTGTCGAGGCCTATGATCGCCGCCATTCCGCCGGGTACTTTCTCGCAGCAGAGCTGCATCTGTCTGGCCCTTATGGCGACCAGCCGGAGAGCATCTTCAAATTTTATGGCATCGGCCGCGGCCAGGGCGGAAAATTCTCCCAGCGAGTGACCGGCCACCATGTCGGGCTTAATGTCCAGGCATTTGGCAAGAACTACAGAATGCAGGAAAATGGCAGGCTGGGTGACCTTCGTCGCTTTCAGTTCTTCCGCAGTTCCGGAGAACATCACGTCCGTTATTCTGAATCCGAGGATTTCATTGGCTCTTTCAAGCATGTCTTTAGCCATCGGAACTGTTTCATAAAGGTCTTTTGCCATACCGGGATACTGTGATCCTTGTCCCGGAAATACGTAAGCTTTCATCTGCTGTCAATAGTTTTTCAACTGGTGTCGTTCTTCAGTTGTTTTTGTTATAACGGCTGCAAATCTACAAATAAGACGTGAAAATCCCTCGAATCTCCCCACACGGAAAGGAATTTCCCCACAAAAACAGGCCGTGCCGCCGATCGCCTTGCCCCCGATGTAATTTGCTTGTTCCGGAAAGTTAAGTAAATTTGCAGTGACTTGCCTCCGTAGTCTAATGGATAGGACTTCAGATTCCGGTTCTGACAGTTACGGTTCGAATCCGTACGGGGGTACAAAACTCTTCCATTAAGGAGCGGGGACGGAAGACCCTCTGCAATTCTGTCAATTTGTCTATCGTGAAGAAAAGCGAACTGGATTCCCCTGTGCAGTACCTGCCTGGAGTCGGTCCCAAGCGGGCGTCGGTGATTGTCGCCGAGTACGGGACGGAAACCGTGGGCGAATTCATCAGAGTCTATCCTTTCCGCTACATCGACAGAAGTTCCATAAGCAAAATCGCAGACATCCTGCCGGACACCGCCTACGTCCAGATTCAGGCCAAGGTTACAAGCCGCGAGATGAAGGAAAAGCGGCTGAGCGTCATGGTCGATGACGGCAGCGGCAGCATGGAGCTTGTTTTTTTCCGAGGAATAAAATATACCATGGAAAAGCTGGAGCCGGGCAGGACCTTCGTTTTCTTCGGCAAGCCTTCCGTCTATGCCGGCAGGGTGAACATGGTGCATCCCGAAATAGACGCTCCGGTACAGGAGGGAAGCGAAGCCGAGGGCGTCATGACCGGAGTCTATCCCTCTTCCGACAAGATGAGGCAGGCCGGAATCACCGGGAAGGTAATGAACCGTCTGATGTCCAATGCCTTGCGGCTTGCTCTTCCGGAAGTGGAGGAAAGCCTTCCGGAATATGTGCTTAAGGACAACGGACTGGTCCCGCTGCGTTACGCATTGAAAAACATCCATTTTCCCTCGAATGCCTATGCCTTGGCCAATGCCCGGAACAGGCTCAAATTCGAGGAGCTTTTCTTCCTTCAGCTCTCCCTTCTCAGGCAGAAATTCGTCAGGAGCCGCTCGGCCAGGGGATTCGTCATGCCGAAGGTGGGAGATGCCTTCAACCTCTGTTACAGGAATCTTCCGTATCCGCTTACTTCCGCACAGAAAAGGGTAATAAAGGAAATAAGGGCCGACATGGTCAGCGGAAGGCAGATGAACCGGCTCCTTCAGGGCGATGTTGGGTCGGGAAAGACCCTTATCGCAGTGTTCGCCTGTCTGATCGCGGTGGGCAACGGCTACCAGGCCTGCATCATGGCTCCCACGGAAGTGCTTGCTCAGCAGCATTATGTCAACATCTGCAAATATCTGTCGGGTTTGTCCGTAAATGTAAGGCTGCTGACAGGCAGCACCGGGCAAGCCGAAAGGAGGGAAATCCATGCCGGACTTGAGAGCGGAGATACGGGCATAATTGTGGGAACACATGCTCTGATAGAAGATGACGTGATCTTCAGGAATCTGGGTCTGGCCGTGATAGATGAACAGCACAGGTTCGGGGTGGACCAGAGGGCAAGGCTGTGGGGCAAAACGGCAGGAGGAATTCCGCCGCATGTGCTTGTAATGACGGCGACGCCCATACCGAGGACGCTTGCCATGACGCTGTACGGCGACCTTGACGTGTCCGTGATAGACGAGATGCCTCCGGGCAGGAAGCCTGTCAGGACTCTGATGATCAGCGAGTCGCGGAGGAATGCGCTCAACAAGTTCCTCAGGGATCAGATCGGGCAGGGGCATCAGGTTTTCATAGTCTATCCCCTCATTTTCGAGAGTGAAAAGCTCGATCTCAAGAATCTGGAAGAGGGTTATGAAAAGACTTGTGAGGATTTCCCTTTTCCCCCCTACAGAGTCGCGATGGTCCACGGAAAGCAGACCAACGAGGACAAGAATTTCAATATGAAGGCATTCGCCGAGGGGAGGGCGGACATTCTGGTTTCCACCACCGTGATAGAGGTGGGGGTGGACGTGCCCAATGCGTCCGTCATGGTCATCGAGAGCGCGGAACGTTTCGGACTGAGCCAGCTCCATCAGCTGAGGGGACGTGTGGGCAGAGGCAGTGCCGAATCGTATTGTGTCCTGGTGCGGGGGAACAAGGTGGGAAAGGATTCCATGAAGAGGCTGCAGCTGCTGTGCTCGACTTCGGACGGGTTCGCTCTTGCCGAGGAAGACATGAAAATGCGCGGTCCGGGAGATCTCGGCGGCACCCAGCAGAGCGGACTGCCGGTGGAGCTGAACATAGCCTCCCTCGCCAAAGACGGCCCCATGCTGTCGGCGGCCAGAAAGTATGCCGAAAAGGTTCTGGAAGGGGATCCCGACCTCTCCTCGCCGGAGAACGCCCTTCTGAGGCAGGAACTGGCCAAAGGGAAATATTTCAGGAAAGACTACAGCAAGATAAGCTGAGACGGTAAAGATTAGCTGATATGGTACAGGAACTTTTGAACAAATACATATGGCTCATCTCCTTTTTTTCCAGAGCCGGCGATAAGGGCAGACTGCTTGACGAAGTGTGCTCCGCATGGAGAAACCGCTGGAATGAGGAATACAGCCGCCGCTCGTTCTGCAACCACAGAGAGGCCATAAGGGAAGTTTTCGGGATAGATATCGTCTGCGACCGGTCCACCAACCGATACTTCATAAAAGGCTCCAATCCCCTGGATGATCCGGCAGGAGAAAAGGCATGGCTGATCAATTCCTTTACGGTCAACAATCTGCTCTCCCTCGGCAGAGGAAAGCTTGCCGGAAGAGTCTCGGTGGAAAGCGTTCCGTCCGGGCAGAGATGGCTGACTTCCGTAATGGAAGCCATGGAGGACGGTACGGAAGTGGAGATCACCTACAGGAAATACACCGGAGACGATGACGAACTTCTCCATGTGCGGCCATACGGACTCAAGGAACATGAAAAAAGATGGTATCTTGCAGGATATTGCGTCGAGAGGGGCAGAATGAGAGTTTACGGACTTGACAGAATCATGTCCATGGCGCAGACCGGGGTCAGGTTCGAACTGCCTGCGGATTTCGACATCGAGGATCTGTTCGCCGGAAGTTACGGAATATACCTTCCGGAAGGCAGGAAAACTGAAAAGGTGGTCCTTAAGGCGACGGAGAGAGAAGCGCGGTATCTGCGGGACCTTCCCATGCACCGCTCCCAGAAGGAGATCTCTCCGGGAGTGTTCT
>CAYTYL010000007.1:25082-36390 GCA_964441715.1 uncultured Muribaculaceae bacterium | reverse complement strand
GCAAGACCAAGAGGTGGAGATTAGTTGAAATCGTAGAAAAAGTTAAGTAACATGATACAGCAGGAAACACGTTTGCAGGTGGCTGACAACAGCGGTGCGAAGGAAGTGCTTTGCATCCGCGTCCTCGGGGGAACCCGCCACCGTTATGCGACAGTAGGTGATAAGATAGTTGTTGCGGTCAAGAGCGCCCTTCCCGGAGGAGACGCCAAGAAAGGAACAGTATCCAAGGCTGTCGTAGTCCGCACCAAGAAGGAAATCCGCAGACCGGACGGCTCGTACATCCGTTTCGATGACAACGCTTGCGTTCTTCTGAACAATGCCGGAGAGCTTCGCGGTACACGTATTTTCGGTCCTGTCGCCAGGGAACTGCGTGAAAATTATATGAAGGTCGTTTCATTGGCTCCTGAGGTCCTTTAAAATCCAAGAATCATGAAGAAATTTCGCATTAAGAAAGGCGACACCGTATATGTGAACGCCGGAAATGACAAGGGAAAGACCGGGAAGGTTCTCACGGTTCTCAGAGACAAGGATCGTGTCGTCGTAGAAGGAATCAATATGGTCAGCAAGCATACCAAGCCCAACGCGAAGCAGCCTCAGGGCGGCATCGTCAAACAGGAGGCCGGTATCCACATCTCCAATGTTCAGATTGTTGACCCTTCCAATCCCAAAGTTCCTACCAGAATCGGATACAAATTTGTCGACGGTAAAAAAGTCCGTTACGCTAAAAAATCCGGAGAAGAGATCAAGTAATTATGGCAAAGAAGAAAACAAAAGAACCAGTAGAGGCTCAGGCGTTGCCTGCTGGATACGTTCCTACACTTAAGAAGGTGTACAAAGAGGAGATTGTTCCCGCTCTTGTGAAGCAGTTCTCCTACAGCACTGTCATGCAGTGCCCCAAGCTTGTCAAGATAAGCATCAACGAAGGTGTCGGAGACGCTACCGATGACAAGAAGCTCGTTGAGGAAGCCGCTGAGGAGCTTTCCCTGATAGCCGGACAGAAGGCTATCGTGACCTCTTCAAGAAAGGATATCTCCAACTTCAAGCTCCGTAAGGGCATGCCTATCGGAACGAAGGTCACCCTCCGCAATGTCAAGATGTACGAGTTCCTCGAGAGACTCATCCGTGTGGCTCTTCCCCGTATCCGTGACTTCAACGGAATATCCGAGAAAATGGACGGTCAGGGCAACTACACGCTCGGCCTCAAGGAGCAGATCATTTTCCCTGAGATCGACATGGACAAGAACCCTAAGATTCACGGGCTTGAGATAACATTCGTCACCACCGCCGCAACGGACGAGGAATGCTATGCTCTCCTCAAGGCTTTCGGTCTTCCTTTCAAGAAACATAACAACTAAAGATATGGCAAAAGAATCAATGAAAGCTCGCGAAGTAAAACGCGCGAAACTAGTTGCAAAATACGCCGAGAAGAGAAAAGCCCTCAAGGAGGCCGGTGACTGGGCCGCTCTTGACAAGCTTCCCAAGAACTCTTCTCCCTGCCGTCTCCACAACCGCTGCTCTCTGACCGGCCGTCCGAAAGGATATATCCGTGCCTTCGGCCTGAGCAGAATCCAGTTCCGCGAGATGGCTTCGAACGGTCTCATACCGGGCGTGAAGAAAGCAAGCTGGTAACAGAAACATATTACATATTTATTAACAATCGGATATCGGGCGTTTAGTGCGCCGGTCCCCAAAAGACAGAAAAAATGACTGATCCAATTGCAGATTATCTGACAAGGATTCGCAACGCTTACCGTGCGGGCAAGAGAGTCATCGACATCCCTTCTTCCAAGATGAAGGTCGCCATCACGGAGATCCTTTTTCAGAAAGGCTACATCCTCAGCTACAAGGTAGTTGAAGGCCAGCCTTACAATGTACTTAAGATTGCTCTCAAGTACCATCCTCAGACCAAGCTTCCCGCAATCAAGGGAATCGACCGCATTTCAAAGCCCGGTCTCAGGAAATATGTGGATGTCAAGGACATGCCCAGAGTTCTCAATGGACTGGGAGTTGCTATCCTCACCACATCCAAAGGCGTCATCACCGACAAGGAGGCGAAATCGCTCAACGTCGGCGGTGAAGTAATTTGCTATGTTTATTAATCTAAATCAACAAGTATGTCAAGAATTGGTAAATTACCTGTAAGCCTTCCGGACAAAGTGAGCGTTGAAGTGCTCCCTGGAAACGTTGTCAAGGTTAAAGGACCTCTTGGAGAACTCACTCAGGCCGTTGATCCTGAGATTACCGTCGCCATAGAGGGAAATGAAATCAAATTCTCCCGTCCTTCGGATCTTCCGAAATATCGCTCCCTGCACGGTCTTTACCGCGCACTTGTCCACAACATGGTGGTGGGAGTGTCTGAAGGATACACCACAAAGCAGGAGCTCGTGGGTGTCGGTTACCGTGTGGATGTGAAAGGACAGCTTCTCACCTTCGCTCTCGGATATTCCCATGACATCCAGCTTCTTCTTCCTGCGGAAGTAAAGGCTGAGGCCGCTCCGGTGAAGAAAGGAGAGAATCCTGTACTCATACTTAAAAGCTGCGACAAACAGCTCATAGGTCAGGTGGCAGCCAAGATTCGTTCGCTCCGCAAGCCTGAACCTTACAAGGGCAAGGGTATCAAGTTCGTCGGCGAGCAGCTGCGTCGCAAAGCCGGCAAGACAGCTTCCGCTAAGTAATAGGAGGATTGAATTATGGCATTGAATAAAACAGAAAGAAGAAAGAGGATACACTACCGTATCCGTAAACATGTCAACGGAACTGCCGAGAGACCTCGTCTTGTCGTTTTCAGAAGCAACAAGCAGATCTATGTTCAGGTGGTTGACGACCTTCAGGGCAGGACACTTGCAGCCGCCGCATCCAATGACAAGGCTCTCGCAGCCGAGTGCAAAGGCAAGAACGGTGTCGATGCCGCCGCTATCGTAGGAAAGGCTATCGCCGAGCGTGCGCTTGCGAAAGGCATCAGCGAAGTCGCTTTCGATCGTGGAGGCTATCTTTATCACGGAAGGGTCAAGAGTCTTGCTGAGGCGGCTCGTGAAGGCGGACTTAAATTCTAATAGGGAAGACTATGGCAAATACAAATGTTAAAAGAGTAAAGACCTCTGACCTTGAGCTCAAGGACAGACTGGTAGCCATCAACAGAGTAACCAAGGTTACAAAGGGTGGCCGTCATTTCCGCTTTGCGGCCATTGTTGTCGTCGGAGACGGAAACGGTGTTGTAGGCTATGGTCTTGGAAAGGCGAATGAAGTTACGGTCGCCATCCAGAAAGGAGTTGAAGACGCCAAAAAGAATCTCGTCAAGATTCCGGTCATCAACAAGACCATTCCTCACGAGATGCTTGCAAAGTACGACGGCGCCGAGGTGTTCATGAAACCTGCCGCTCCCGGAACAGGAGTCAAGGCCGGTGGTGCCATGCGTGCGGTCTTCGAGTCCGTAGGCGTTCAGAACGTCCTTGCCAAGTCCAAGGGATCGTCCAACCCGCACAACCTTGTCAAAGCCACCGTACGTGCGCTTTCAGAAATGCGTGACGCCTACACCGTCGCCGGTATGCGCGGAGTCCCGATGCAGAACGTGTTTAACGGTTAATTGAGGAGGACAGAAATCATGTCAAAATATAAGATTACACAGGTTATCAGCAAGAACGGCGAAACCAGGAAACAGAAGGAAACCCTGCTGTCTCTCGGCATCCGCAGAATGCATCAGACCGTGGAGGTGGAGAAGAACCCTGTAACCACAGGCATGCTGAACAAGGTACGTCACCTCGTGACCGTTGAAGAAATTAACTAACAGGAGGAATTACAATGGAATTGCATAATCTCAAACCTGCTAACGGTTCAACAAAAGCTGCTAAGAAAAGACTCGGACGCGGTCAGGGTTCCGGCAAGGGCGGTACATCCACCCGCGGTACCAAAGGTGCGCAGGCACGTGCCGGATATGAGCATAAGATCGGCTTTGAAGGCGGTCAGATGCCTATCCAGAGAAGACTTCCGAAATATGGATTCAAGAATCCTACCCGTGTGGAATACAAGGCTGTGAACGTTTCCGATCTTCAGAAACTTTCCGAGACCAAGGGCGTCAGCGTCATCGACCTTGACGTTCTCGTGGACGCGGGTCTTGTCTCCCCCAAGGATCTCGTGAAGATTCTCGGTAACGGAGAACTCAAAGCCAAGCTGGAAGTTTCCGCCGATGCTTTTTCCAAGTCGGCAGTAGAGAAGATTGAAGCCGCCGGAGGAAAAACGACAATCGTTGAAGACTAATTGAAGCGAGATGAAGAAGTTTATAGAGACAATAAAAAACATCTTCAGAATCGAAGAGTTGAAGAAGAGACTGATTTACACGTTTCTTCTGATACTCGTTTACCGTATAGGATGTTTCGTCGTGCTCCCGGGCATCGACGCGACATCCCTCGCCAAACTTCAGAGCACATCGCAGGAGGGTCTGGTAGGCCTTCTGAACATGTTCTCCGGCGGTGCTTTCGGTAATGCTTCGATTTTCGCTCTCGGTGTGATGCCGTACATCTCGGCGTCCATCGTGATCCAGCTTCTCGGCATGTTCGTCCCTTACTTCAGGAAACTCCAGATGGAAGGGGAGAGCGGCCGCAGAAAGATAAACCAGCTTACCAGGTATCTGACCATCGCCATCCTGGCGATACAGTGCCCCGCCTACATGGCCCAGGTGCACAACCAGATTCCCGGACAGGCTTTCATCGCAGTAAATCAGCTCGGATGGAGCAACTTCGCATACAACCTCGTCGCCACGCTCATTCTTATGGCCGGCTCGATGTTCGTCATGTGGCTTGGTGAGCGCATTACCGACAGAGGCATCGGCAACGGCATATCTCTCATAATCATGATAGGTATCGTGGCCCGTCTTCCTTTCGCTTTCGCGGCGGAGGTCGGCGAGAAGCTTTCCACCACCAACGGAGGCCTTCTCCTTCTCATAGTTGAGTTCATAATACTGTTCTTCGTATTCGTAGCCGCCATCGCTCTTGTCCAGGGAGTCAGAAGAGTCCCTGTCCAGTATGCGAAGGTCATCAGGGGCAACCGTCAGTACGGCGGAGTGCGTCAGTACATACCTCTGAAGATAAATGCGGCCGGCGTCATGCCCATCATCTTCGCGCAGGCTCTCATGCTGTTTCCTCTGCTTTTCTCGAAGTGGGACGCTACAAGGGGACTTGCCGCCACTTTGGGCAACTATACGGGGTTCTGGTATAACTTCATTTTCGGAATGCTGGTCGTCATCTTCACGTATTTCTACACAGCCGTCACCGTCAACCCGACCATGATGGCCGAAGACATGAAGAAGAACGGCGGTTTCATCCCGGGCGTTAAACCCGGCAAGAAAACTGTCGAGTACCTGGATTCCATCATGTCGAAGGTAACCCTTCCCGGGTCTATCTTCCTCGCCATCATTGCAATCCTTCCGGCTATTGCGATGATCTTCGGTGTCAGCAACCAGTTCGCAAGCTTCTACGGAGGTACTTCTCTGCTCATCCTTGTGGGCGTTGTGTTGGACACTCTCCAGCAGATTGAGAGTTATCTGCTCATGCGCCATTACGATGGCCTCATGAAGACCGGACGTCTGACAGGCCGTTCGGGTATGTAATTTTGATAATTTAAGGAAGATGGTTAGGCCAAAGACAGAAGAAGAGATCGAACTTTTGAGAATCAACGGCAGGATTACTTCCCAGGCGTTGGCGGAAGTCGGCAAGACAGTCGCCCCGGGTGTGACAACCAATGAGTTGAACAGGGTGGCAGAGACTTTTATCCGCGACAATGGTGCGATTCCCAACTTTCTGGACTACGATGGCTACCCGGCAGCGATCTGCGCCTCGGTCAACGATACGGTCGTCCACGGATTTCCGTCGGACTACGTACTCAAGGAAGGAGACATCGTCTCCATAGACTTGGGGACCATGTACAAAGGATACAACGGAGATTCGGCTTTCACTTTCCCTGTCGGGGAAGTGTCTGCCGAGACTCTGAAGCTCCTTAAGGTTACAAAAGAGTCGTTGTACAAAGGCATTGAAAAAGCTGTCGCCGGCAACAGGACCGGAGATATAGGACACGCGGTACAATCGTACGCCGAGTCATTCGGTTTCGGTGTCGTCAGGGAACTTGAAGGACACGGAATCGGACGCGACATGCATGAGAATCCCGGCGTTCCCAACTATGGGAAACAGGGGCACGGAGTGCATCTCACGGAGGGAATGACGATATGCATTGAACCTATGATCACGGCTGGAAGCCGCGGTGTGTATCTTGCTAGAAATGGTTGGGCGGTACGCACCTCGGATCACAGCAATGCAGCGCATTTCGAGCTTACGGTTGTTGTCCGTCACGGTAAAGCTGAGCAGCTGTCTACCTTTGATTATATCGAGAAGGAATGCGGAATTAAATTTTAAAGAGATATTTCAATGTCAAAACAGGAAGCAATAGAACAGGATGGAGTGATCGTAGAGACTCTCCCTAACGCTATGTTCAAGGTGGAGTTGGAAAACGGACACGTGATTCTTGCCCATATCTCCGGCAAGATGAGACAGAATTTCATCCATATTCTGCTTGGAGACAAGGTTAGAGTTGAGATGTCGCCTTATGATTTGACGAAAGGCAGGATTTCCTTCAGATACAAATAAAATTTTCAGCATTATGAAAGTAAAGACATCCATTAAGAAACGCAGCGAGGATTGCAAGATTGTCAGGCGCAAAGGTCATCTCTATGTGATCTGCAAGAAGAATCCGAAGTTCAAGATGCGTCAGGGATAATAGCTTTTTCCGGATTTTTCCGGGTGATAACTTGTAATAACAAATTAAGAAAACAGAATATGGCAAGAATCGCCGGTGTTGACTTACCGAACAACAAACACGGAGAAATAGGACTGACCTACATCTTCGGAATCGGCCGCTCCTCCGCAAGAAAAATTCTTGACGAGTGCGGAATCGACTATGACAAAAAGGTCAGCGATTGGAACGATGACGAAATTTCAAAGATCCGTTCCATAATCGCAAACGAATATAAGATCGAAGGAGAACTTCGTTCTACGGTCCAGATGAACATCAAACGTCTCATGGACATTGGCTGCTACAGAGGAATCCGTCATCGTCTCGGCCTTCCTGTGCGCGGTCAGAGCACAAAGAACAATGCCCGTACGAGAAAAGGCAAGAAGAAGACCGTTGCCAACAAGAAGAAAGCAACCAAATAATTGATGAATTATGGCTAAGAAAACAACAACAGCAAAAAAGAGAGTCGTTAAGGTTGAAGCGACAGGACAAGCCCATGTTTCATCAACCTTCAACAATGTCATCGTAGCTCTCACCAACAACGTAGGCCAGGTGATAAGCTGGTCTTCGGCCGGAAAGTGCGGATTCAGAGGTTCCAAGAAGAACACTCCGTATGCTGCTCAGATGGCGGCGGAAGACGCTTCCAAAACAGCCTATGACGCAGGCCTCCGCAAGGTCAAAGTATATGTAAAGGGACCTGGCGCCGGACGTGAGTCAGCTATCAGGACCATCAATAATGCCGGTATCGAAGTTACCGAAATCATTGATGTTACACCGATGCCTCACAATGGTTGCAGACCTAAAGGCCGTCGTAAAGTTTAATTTCAGGATTTTTAAAGCAGAATTACTATGGCAAGATATACTGGACCAAGTACAAAAATCGCCCGTAAATTCGGCGAGCCTATCTTCGGAGCGGACAAATACTTTGAGAAAAGGAATTATCCTCCGGGGCAGCATGGTACGGCCCGCAAGAGAGGCAGAAAATCAACTGAGTACGGTACGCAGCTGAAAGAAAAACAGAAGGTCAAATACATGTACGGCGTGCTGGAACGCCAGTTCCGCAACACCTATGAGAAGGCTTCCAAGATGGCCGGACAGAAGGGTGAGAACCTGCTCTTCCTTCTCGAGTCAAGACTTGACAATGTCGTCTACCGTCTCGGCATAGCACCTACGAGGGCCGCTGCGCGTCAGCTTGTGCTTCACCGTCACATCACCCTCAACGGAACCGTATGCAACATCCCTTCCACAACTGTCAAGGCCGGTGATGTAGTGGCCGTCAGAGAAAGATCCAAGAGCCTCGAGGTCATTACGAACAGCGTCGCTGCAGCCAAGAAGTACTCATGGCTTGAATTCGACCCTAAGACACTCGTCGGTAAATTCCTCAATATCCCTGTAAGGGCTGAGATTCCCGAGAATATCAACGAACAGCTTATCGTCGATATCTATTCTAAGTAATAATTAACACCTAAAAAGATACGATATGGCAATCTTAGCATTTCAGAAACCGGATAAGGTAATAATGCTGCCTGAAAGCACCGATACTTTCGGCCGTTTCGAGGTAAAACCGCTTGAACCCGGATATGGTCAGACTATCGGCAACTCTCTCCGCCGCATTCTCTTGTCTTCTCTGGAAGGATTTGCTATCAGCTCGATAAAGATTTCCGGTGTGGATCAGGAATTCGCCACCATTCCGGGGGTCATCGAGGGTATGCAGGACATCATTCTCAACCTCAAACAGGTGAGGTTCAAGAGAATGGTTGATTCCGTGGATACCGAGACGGCAAACATTACGATAAGCGGTAAATCCGAATTTACCGCCGAGGATATTTCCAACGGATTGTCTTCTTTCAAGGTGCTGAATCCACAACTGCATATTTGTTCACTGGAACCTTCAGTCAAGCTTGAAGTTTCCGTTACCATAACGAAAGGGAGAGGATTCGTTCCCGCCGATGAGGAAAGGGATGAAAACACTCCGATAGGGACCATTCCCGTCGATGCCATCTACACTCCCATTCGCAAGGTAAACTGGATAAAGGAGAACTTCCGCGTGGAGCAGAAGACGGACTACGAAAAGCTCATTATGGAAATTGAGACCGACGGGTCCATCTCTCCGAACGCGGCTCTCCAGGAGGCGGCGAACATACTCATCTACCATTTCATGCTCTTCACCGATGACAAGAAGCTTACTCTTGAAAACAACGTGGAGTCCGAGAATAGGGAACTTGATGAGGAATCGCTCCGCATGAGACATCTTCTCAACACCAAGCTTTCCGACATGGGCCTTTCCGTAAGGGCCTACAACTGCCTGAAAGCCGCAGACATCGACACTTTCGCCGATCTGGTTTCCTACTCAAGGGCGGAACTTATGAAATTCCGCAATTTCGGAAGGAAATCTCTCAATGAAATCGATCAGCTCGTTGAGAAAATGCACCTCTCATTCGGAATGGATGTCAGGAAATACAACATTGAACCAAAGAAAAAGATTAACGTTTAACCATGAGGCATAATAAAGCATTCAATCACCTTGGCCGCAAGAGCGGACACCGTAAAGCTCTGCTTTCAAACATGGCTTCATCCCTTATCCTTCACAAAAGGATCAACACTACCGTTGCGAAGGCAAAAGCTTTGAAGACATATCTCGAACCGCTGGTAACAAAGTCCAAGGAGGATACAACTCATTCACGTAGAACTGTTTTCAGCTATCTTAAGGACAAGTATGCCGTTACGGAACTTTTCCGTACCATCGCTCCTAAAATCGCTGACCGTCCGGGTGGATATCTCCGTGTTCTTCACACCGGATTCCGTCAGGGCGACGGCTCTGAGATGGCTCTCATCGAATTTGTAGATTTCAACGAGTCTGCGGTCGAGACTGCACCTAAGGCTGCCAAGAAGCCTTCTACGCGCCGTAGCCGCTCCAAGAAATCTGCTGAGGCCGCAACTGCCGAGGCTGCTCCCAAGAGCGAGGCTCCCGAAGCTGAAGCGAAACAGGAAGCTGCGGAATAATCTCCGCTGTCAATTTATTTGAGAAACTGTCCGTTTTTAACGGGCAGTTTCTTATTAATGCAAACTTTTGCCACCAAAAATCAGGATATGTTTTCAGCCGACGTATACGTCAGAAGACGTAAAACTCTCATGGAGAAGATGGCCTCAGCCGCAGCGGAAGGCCATAGAGGCATAGCATTGTTTCTTGGCAATGTAGATGCTCCGGCCCAGTACCGGGACAATTGCTACAGATGGAGACAGGACAGCTCATGGCTTTATTATTTCGGGATTGACGAACCTGCCTATGCGGCTGTTCTGGATTTGGATTCCGGTGATGAAACCATCTTTGCCGATGATTTCAGCATAGACGACATCATCTGGATGGGTCCCCAGCCGTCGGTGCAGTCACGTGCGGAAGAGGTAGGAATCCGCCGGACGCTGCCGTCGGCCGCGCTTGCGCCCTGTGTCGAGGCGGCTCTCTCCGGGGGAAGAAGGGTGCATTTCCTTCCGCCCTCGCGCTATTACGGCATTCTGAGGCTGTCGGAGTTGTGTTCATGTTCACATGAAGATGTTCTGAAGGTTAAAGCCGGCGGCGGAAAACACGCTTCTGAGGAACTCGTGAAGGCTGTCATCTCTATGCGTCTCGTCAAAGAGGCGTGCGAGATAGAACAGATTGACGATGTCGGTGCCTTGGGGCAGGAAATGCATACCATAGCCCGCAATGCCATCCGTCCGGGAGCTTCCGAGCGCGATATCGTTGCCAAAATGGAGGAAATCACCATGGCGAAGGGATGGGGAGTTTCCTTCCCGACCATCCTCACGCAGCATGGAGAGACCCTGCACAACCATATGCACGATGCCGTAGTGGAGCCGGGAAGGCTCATGGTGATAGATGCCGGGGCTGAAAATGACATGCACTATGCTTCCGATTTCACCAGAACCTACCCTACGGGAGGCAAATTCACTTCCAGGCAGAGGGACATATATCAGATAGTCTGTGACTGCAATGAATATGCTTTCTCGCTTGTCCGTCCGGGCATTTCATACAGGGACGTGCATCTTGCCGCCGCCGGAAAGATGCTGGAGGGCCTTGCGTCTCTCGGACTTGTCAGAGGCGATGTGAAAGACATGGTCGCCGAAGGCATTGCCGGTTTGTTCCAGCCTCACGGGCTCGGCCACAACATGGGATTGGATGTCCATGACATGGAAGATCTCGGGGAGGATGCGGTAGGATATGATCCGGATCAGAAAAGATCCTCTCAGCTCGGACTGGGCAGTCTCAGGATGGCAAGACGCCTGAAGCCCGGCAATGTAATAACTGACGAACCGGGAATTTATTTCATACCCGCCCTCATACAGCTATGGAAGAAGGAAGGGACCGGAAAGGACTTTGTCAACTATTCCAAGCTGGAGGAATATTACGATTTCGGAGGAATACGGATAGAAGACGACGTGCTTGTGACCGAAGACGGGGCACGAAGGACAGGAATGCACCGTCTGCCGGTGCAGCCCGATGATGTGGAAGACGCCATGCTTCCTTAGCGGGAAG
>CAYTYL010000007.1:21057-25072 GCA_964441715.1 uncultured Muribaculaceae bacterium | reverse complement strand
ATGGCGTAATGCCTACATCGTATCGAATATGGTGTAACGCTTGCGGATTGTCTTGGCGTAGGGGATGAGGCTCATGAACTCTTCCTCTTTCCAAGGCACGTTTTCTTCGATCATGCGCGTGAGTCCTATCGTGTCGAAGAAAGTCTTAAGCCTTTCATATTCCTTCATGTCCTTGCGGCAGTATTTTTCCACCATCAGATGAGCCCAGCCGACCTGCAGCCCGTGTATTGTCGCCTTTTCCGGGAAATACTCGTCTATGGCGTGGCTTATCATGTGCTCCGCACCGCTTGCGCCCCTGGAATTGCCGGTCATTATCATGGACATGCCGGACAGTATGAGTCCTGTGGACAGGTCATACAGGAAGGCGTCTGATTCCAGGTCTCCTTCGCTGTAGTTGAAAAGTGCCACCGGAGCGGACTTGGCAAGCATCATGGCCAGTTCGTCTATGGGTTCCCCCGTGTTTTTGTTGGCCAGAATCCAGTCTTTTACGGCTGACTGGTTGGAAATGACATCCGCGACTCCTGCAAGAGTGAGATTCTTCGGAGCACGTGCCACCACACCGAAGTCTATCAGTATTCCGAGAGGTGACATCACTGTGTAGCTCCGCTTCCTTCCTCCGGCGGTGAGTCTCGCGACGGCGGAACATAGGGAATCGTTTGACAGTGTGGTAGGGATGGTTACGAAGGGAATGTCGCATTTAGTGCCCACATATTTCACCAGATCTATGACACTTCCGCCTCCGAATCCGAATAGGATTGCATCCAAGCCGTTTATCTTGCCTGCGAGATCAACGGCTTCCACCGTCTCTCCGCCCTTCACAAAGAGGATTTGGGCAAATTCGTTGACGTTCAGCTGCTCTTTATAGACATCGAACAGCTGCTCCTGAGTGATCAGAATCTTGTTGGAGTAGTAGAAATGGGCGTCTTTTAGTATCCAGTCTATGTTTTTCAGAATGTCGCGGCCGGTTTTAATGAGGGCCGGCGATTTTATTTCCTTGTAATACATCTCTGTCTGTCAGATATTAATACTCATCCCAGCTCTTTATGTCAAGCTCATCCAGCGACATGTTGCAGAACGCGTTGATGAAGCTGCTGGCAAGTCTTGCGTTGGTGATGAGAGGAATGTTCAGGTCAACGGCAGTGCGGCGCACCTTGTAGCCGTTTGTCAATTCCCGCGAAGAAAGGTCGCGAGGAATATTCACCACGAAATCAATCTCCTTGTTATGCATGAGGTCCAGAACCTTGGGAGCGGTCGACTCCGTTTCGCTCGGCCAGCTTACGGCGGTGTTCTCTATGCCGTAATCGCTGAGGTAGCGGCTCGTTCCGCCTGTCGCATAAATCTTGTAGCCGTGCTTGTAGAGATTCCTTGCCGCGTCAAGCATGTCGGCCTTTTGTTTGGGACCTCCCGTCGAAAGCAGTACGCTGTGCTTGGGGATTCTCATACCTACGGCAAGCATCGCTTTGATAAGTGCCGCATCGGTGTCCTCTCCGAGGCATCCGACCTCACCGGTGGAAACCATGTCCACTCCGAGCACGGGATCGGCGTTCTGAAGTCTGTTGAACGAGAACTGGCTGGCCTTTATGCCCACATAGTCCAGATCGAAGATGGTCCGGTCCGGTTTCTCCGCGGGAAGACCGAGCATGATTCTTGTCGCCAGGTCGATGAGGTTGATTTTCAGAACTTTGCTCACGAACGGGAACGAACGCGATGCTCTCAGGTTGCATTCTATGACCTTGATGTTGTTCTGCTCCGCAAGGAACTGTATGTTGAAAGGTCCGCTTATGTGCAGTTCGCTGGCAATCTTTCTGGAGATTTTCTTGATCCGTCGGGCCGTTTCCACATAGATCTTCTGCGGAGGGAACTGTATGGTTGCGTCTCCCGAGTGAACCCCGGCGAACTCTATATGCTCGCTTATGGCGTAGGCGATGATTTCTCCGTCCTTGGCCACGGCATCCATTTCAATCTCCTTGTTGTGCTGCATGAACTTGGAGACGACCACGGGATGATCCTGCGATACGTTTACGGCCAGCTTAAGGAACCTTTCCAGTTCCTCTTCGTTGGAACATACGTTCATCGCCGCACCCGAGAGTACGTAGGAAGGGCGCACGAGCACGGGATAACCGACCTCGTCTATGAATTTGCGGATGTCCTCCAATGAAGTCAGCGCACTCCAGCGCGGCTGGTCCACTCCGATGCGTCCGAGCATGCTGGAGAATTTCTCCCTGTCTTCGGCATTGTCGATGTATTTGGCCTGCGTGCCGAGGATGGGCACCTTCTGGGCATCCAGTCTCATGGCCAAGTTGTTGGGGATCTGTCCACCGGTGGAGAGAATCACTCCGTACGGGTGTTCAAGCTCCAGGATGTCCATGACCCTTTCAAAGGTGAGCTCGTCGAAATAGAGCCTGTCGCACATGTCGTAGTCCGTAGATACGGTTTCAGGATTGTAGTTGATCATTACGCTCCTGTAGCCGTTTTCCCTTACGGTTTTAAGCGCCTGCACTCCGCACCAGTCGAACTCCACGGACGAGCCTATGCGGTAGGCGCCCGAGCCGAGCACCACGACGGACTTCCTGTCATTGCTGAAGTCTATGTCGTGCGCCGTTCCGCTGTAGGTCAGGTACAGATAGTTGGTCTGTGCGGGGTATTCCGCCGCAAGGGTGTCTATCTGTTTCACGTAAGGGACTATGCCCATGATTTTCCTGTAGTCCCTGACCATGAGCAGTCCTTTCTCCGGGCCGAACTTGGCTTCAAGGCCTATCGCGCGGGCAATCTGGAAATCCGTGAATCCTGCGGTTTTCGCTTCTTTCAGGAGCTCGGGAGTGAGCTCGTCCATGCCTTTGACGGATTTCAGCTCCATGCCGATTTTGTGGATGCGTTCCAGCTTGTACAGGAACCATTTGTCTATCTTGGTGTCATTGTGGATTCTGTCCACGCTGTAGCCGTTGCAGAACGCTTTTTCTATGACAAGCAGACGTTTGTCGGTCGGAGTCCTCAGAGCTTCGTCTATGTCGTTAACCACCAGCTCCTTGTTTTCCACGAATCCGTGCAGTCCCTGGCCGACCATCCTCAATCCTTTCTGTATCGCTTCCTCGAAGGTGCGACCGATGGCCATGATTTCGCCTACCGACTTCATGCTCGAACCGAGGGACTTGTCCACGCCGTGGAACTTTCCGAGATCCCAGCGCGGAATCTTGCACACCACGTAGTCAAGTGCCGGCTCGAAGAATGCGCATGTGGTCTTGGTCACCGAGTTCTTGAGGTCGAAGAGTCCGTAGCCCAGACCCAGTTTCGCGGCGACGAAGGCGAGCGGATATCCCGTGGCCTTGGATGCCAGTGCGGAAGAGCGGCTGAGACGTGCGTTTACCTCTATCACGCGGTAGTCTTCCGAGTTGGGATCAAGCGCATACTGGACGTTGCACTCTCCCACGATGCCTATGTGGCGTACTATTTCTATGCTGAGGGAGCGCAGTTTGTGGAATTCCGAATTGCTGAGGGTCTGGCTCGGGGCTATGACAACGCTTTCTCCGGTGTGTATGCCGAGCGGGTCGAAATTCTCCATGTTGCACACCGTGACGCAGTTGTCGAAACGGTCGCGTACCACCTCATATTCGATTTCCTTCCATCCCTTGAGACTCTTTTCCACAAGCACCTGCGGTGAGAAGGAGAAAGCCTTCTCTGCCAGGCGGTTCAGTTCCTCTTCATTGTCGCAGAATCCCGAACCCAAACCTCCGAGGGCGTAGGCGGCCCTCAGGATGACCGGGTATCCGAGATCCGCGGCGGCTTTCCTTGCCTGCTCCACGGTTTCACAGGCCTCGCTCTTTATGGTCTTGACATTGATTTCGCTGAGTCTTTCCACGAAAAGTTCCCTGTCCTCGGTGTCCATGATGGCCTTAATGGGCGTGCCGAGCACTTTTACATCGTATTTGTCCAGAATCCCCTCCTTGTACAGCTCCACGCCGCAGTTGAGGGCGGTCTGGCCTCCGAAGGCCAGCATTATGGCCTGCGGCTTCTCCTT
>CAYTYL010000007.1:4325-21047 GCA_964441715.1 uncultured Muribaculaceae bacterium | reverse complement strand
AATAGATCTTGTCGGCAACTCCTTCACTTGTCTGAACCGTGGCTATGTTGGGGTTTATGAGAACGGTTTCGATACCCTCTTCCTTGAGGGCCTTCAGTGCCTGCGAACCTGAATAGTCGAATTCTCCGGCTTCTCCTATCTTGAGAGCGCCCGAACCCAGCAGCAGAACTTTTTCGATATCTTTATTTGTCATGGTTTAGCTTGATTGAAAGGGGTTAGAGAAGATTCACGAATTTGTCGAAAAGGGATTCCGTATCCAGCGGCCCGCCGTCCGCTTCGGGGTGGAACTGTGCGCTGAACCAGGGCTTGGACTTGTGTCTTATGCCTTCGTTGGACCCGTCGTTCATGTTCACGAACAGCTCTTCCCATCCTTCCGGGATCGAGGAGCTGTCCACAGCGTAGCCATGGTTCTGGCTTGTGATATAGCAGGAGTCAGTGCCGACCATCCTGACCGGCTGGTTGTGGCTTCTGTGTCCGTATTTCAGTTTGTAGATTTTCGCCCCGGCCGCCTTGGCGAGCAGCTGGTTGCCCATGCATATTCCCATGCAGGGGCGATCCTTCCCGTCGGCGAGGAAACGCCTTATGTTGTCGACTGTTTTTCCGCATGTGTCCGGGTCTCCGGGTCCGTTCGCAAGGAAGAGTCCGTCGAATTCCAGACTGTTGAAGTCATAATCCCACGGAACCCTTGTCAGATGTACCCCTCTGCCGATAAGCTCCCTGAGTATGTTGTTTTTCACGCCGCAGTCCACAAGGACAACTCTTTTGCTGCCGGAGGTGTTGTATTCCGTCACTTCCCTGCAGGATACCTTTTCGACATAGTTCACTCCTTCATATTCCGCTTCAGGGATGTTTGCAGGCTCGTCGTCGAAGATGATTTTCCCCATCATCACTCCGCTTTCGCGGAGCTGTTTGGTAAGCTGTCTGGTGTCTATGCCGGTGATGCCGGTAACATGTTCGCGTTTAAGCCAGTCCGCAAGGCTCTCGACCGCGTTCCAATGTGAATACTGTTCACTGTAGTCGCTTACGATTATGGCATTGACATGGATTCTGTCGCTTTCGAGGAAAATGGAGATTCCGTTTTCGTCCTTGTCTTTCGGCGGAACGCCGTAGTTCCCCACGAGAGGGTAGGTCAATACCATAAGCTGTCCCGCATAGGACGGGTCGGTGAGGCTTTCCGGGTAACCGGTCATGGCAGTGTTGAAAACCACTTCACCTGCGGCGGGCTTTTCGTAGCCGAATGATTTACCGTGGAATCTGCTTCCGTCGCTGAGGACTAACGTTACGTTTCGCATGATTGTCTAAATACTGAAATTATGATAGTGTTGTCCGAATCTTTCAAATGCGGCCCTGTCGAGAGCCTCCCGGTCGTCGGGATGTGCTATGGATATGAGAAGTTTCGCCCTTTCCTGGAGCGAGCGGCCGGTGAGATCCACCCAGCCGAACTCCGTGACGATGATATGCGCATCGGAGCGGGGCGTTACCACTCCGGCTCCTTCCTTGAGGCAGGGGACAATCTTGGTCTGTCCTTTTTTCGTCCTGGATGCGAAAGCCGTGATGGACTTGCCGCCTTCCGAGAGCACCGAGCCTCTGACGAAATCCAGCTGCCCGCCGGTTCCCGAGTATATTCTCGTACCTATGGAATCGGCGCATATCTGCCCTGTGAGATCGACTTCAGTAGCGGAATTGATCGCTACGACATCGGGATTCCGGGCGATGTTGAGGGGACTGTTTATGTATTTGATGTCTTTCATTATGACATCCGGATTGCGATCTATAAAGTTATAAACTTTTTTCGAACCGAGAAGAAATGAAGCCGCCATTTTGCCTTGGTCTATCTTTTTTCTTGCTCCGGTGATCACACCCTTGCAGTACAGGTCCAGAACTCCGTCGGCGAACATCTCGGTATGTATCCCCAGGTCCTTGTGGTCGCAGAGCTGGCTCGCAACGGCATTCGGGAGGGAGCCTATGCCCATCTGGAGGCAGGCTCCGTCGGGTATGATGCCCGAACAGATGCGGCCTATCGCAATCTCCTGCCCGGTGGGCTCCATGTATGGCTTTTCGATGAGCGGGGTGTCGTCCCTCACCAGATAATCGAACTTGTCTATGGGCACGAGATCCCCGTAGGCGAACGGTACGTTGGGGTTGATGACGCCTATCACCGTACGGGCAGTCTCTATGGCCGCTATGGAGCAGTCCACGGATGTCCCCAGCGACACCATTCCGTTCTCGTCAGGTTCCGTGATCTGGACCATGGCAGCTCCGAGCTTTATGGCCCCGCTGCGGTAGAGCCGGCCAGATTCGCTCAGATGCACCGGGATGTAGTCCGCATAGCCTGCGTTTACGCTGCTCCTTACGTTGGGCCCTACGAAGAAGCCCTGTTCGAAGAATATCCCTTCATAACGAGGGTCGGCGTATGGAGCCGGCCCTTCGGTGTGGAAATGATGGAAATGCAGATCCGTTATGTCTTTGGCTTCCGCCCTGCGTACCAGAGCGTCTATCAGGACGGACGGAACGCTTGCGATACTTCCGAGGTGGATGTGATCGTGGCTTCTGACGGCTTTTACCGCTTCATCTGCGGATACTATGTTCAATTCTTTCATTCTCCGATCAATTTGTTTATGGCATTGTGGACTTTGCCGAAGCTGAAGCCATCTATCGTGTTCTCCATGGCGGCGCGTATCTTGTCGTTGCACAGATTGCCGATTGACCCTTCATGCGTGTGGTGGAGCGTCCCGTGGAACTCGAAGCGGCCTTCCTGCACTTCCATGCCCACTTTTTTGTAGGCATCTCTGAAGGGCATCCCGTTTTCCACGAGGTGGTTGACTTCTTCCACCGTGTAGGCAAGCTTGTATCTGGGATCTTCCATCACGTTTTTCTTCACTTCCGTCTTTTCAACGGCGTACGCGGCTATGTCCAGGCAGTCGTCCAGCTCCCGGAATATCGGGAAGAACACCTCCTTGATTATCTGCATGTCGCGGAAATACCCGGAAGGAAGGTTGCCGGTAATGTATCTTATGGTGCCGGGCACTCCCTGAAGCTTGTTGCAGCGGGCCCTTATCAGTTCGTACACGTCGGGATTCTTCTTGTGGGGCATGATGCTCGACCCGGTGGTCATGGCGTCCGGGAGATGGATGAACCCGAAATTCTGGCTGGCGTACAGGCAGCAGTCCATTGCGAAACGGCCAAGAGTCTCGGCTACGGAGGCATAGGCGAAGGATACGATCCTTTCGGTCTTGCCTCTTCCCATCTGCGCGTATACGGAGTTGTAGTCCAGATCGTCGAAGCCCAGAAGCTCGGTCGTCATAGTCCTGTTTATGGGGGCTGAAGAGCCGTATCCCGCCGCTGCTCCGAGCGGATTCCGGTTGGCGACCTCCCATGCCGCACGCATCAGGTGCATGTCGTTGGCCAGGCTCTCGGCGTATGCCCCGAACCAAAGTCCGAAGGAGGAAGGCATGGCCACCTGCAGGTGAGTGTAGCCGGGGATGATGACATCCTTGTATTCCTCGCTTTTTGCCTGAAGCTCATCGAAGAGGGCCTTGACTTTGCGGACGGTCTTTTCTATCTCCGCTCTGGTGAACAGTTTCACGTCCACCATCACCTGATCGTTTCTGGACCTTCCGGTGTGGACTTTCTTGCCCTTGTCGCCGAGCTTCCGGGTGAGCATGAGCTCCACCTGGGAGTGGATGTCCTCCACACCGTCCTCAATCTTGAGTTTGCCTTCCACGGCTTCCCCGTACAGCTTTTTCAGTTCCGGAAGAAGTTCAGCCAGATCCTGTTCCGGAAGCAGACCTGTTTTTGCCAGCATGGTTATGTGCGCCATGGTCCCCAGTATGTCGTAGGGTGCGAGATACAGGTCCAGTTCCCTGTCATGGCCGACGGTGAAGTCCACTATCTTGTCATCGACATTGAACCCCTTGTCCCAAAGTTTTGATGTATTTCCTGTCATTTTCGTTCTTTTCTCTTGCAGGGCAGGCCCGGCTCATTGCAGCACAAGCCCGTCCAGCAGCTTTACGTAGGTTTTGATGCCCTCTTCGATTTCCGAAGTTCTTATGAATTCATCGGCCGAATGCGAGCGTGCGGAATCTCCCGGCCCGATTTTGACGGTGGGGAAGGAAACCAGAGACTGGTTGCTTGTAGTGGGCGAACCGAAAGTCTTCAGTCCTATCTCCATCCCTCTCCTGACTGCGGGATGACTGATGTCTATGCTGGAACTGTTAATCCTTGTCGATCTCTCCTTCACCTGGCATTTCACCGAATTCTTGATGATCTGCAGCACTTCCAGATTGGAATACATCCCGTTCGGACGTACGTCCACCACGAAAGTGCATTTGTCCGGTATGACGTTGTGCTGGGTGCCCGCGTTAATCTGAGTGACGCTCATCTTCACCGCTCCGAGAAAGTCCGAATTCCGTTCGAACCGGTAGGTATGGAACCATTCCAGGTCACCGAGGGCTTCGTATATTGCGTTCACGCCTTCTTCTCTTGCGGCATGTCCGCTTCTTCCGAGAGATTCGCAGTCAAGGACCATGAGCCCTCTTTCGGCTACGGCAAGCGCCATTCCGGTGGGTTCGCCGATGACTCCGAAGTCGATTTTTCCGATTTCAGGCAGGAGCATGTCGATGCCTCCCCGGCCGCTGACCTCCTCTTCTGCGGTGACGCTGTAAATCAGCCTGTATGGCTGCCGTTTTCCGCTGAGTTCCTCGTAGGCCTTGAGCAGGGCGACGAGAGAGCCGCCGTCATCGTTGCTGCCGAGCCCGTAAAGCCGGCCGTCTTCGACAACCGGTGCGAACGGGTCCCTTGTCCATGCGTCCGAAGGTTTGACCGTGTCTATGTGCGCGTTGAGCAGCACGGTCGGACGGCCGTCTTCTTCGCTGTCGCAGACCCACAGGTTGTTTCCGGTCCTGTTCACGTCAAGTCCGCGTTCCTTCAGCCTGTGTTCAAGCAGATCGGCCGCGGCCTTTTCGTCTCGGCTTACGGACGGGACGGCTATCAGTTCTTTCAAGAGTGCGATGCAATCTTCTTTCATGACTATGAGAGTCTTATGGTTGTTCCTCCGTTCAGGGCCCCAGATTCTGTAATCACTACCTTTTCCACTCCGGCCTTGAGCGCGGCTATCGCGTTTTCAATCTTCGGAATCATTCCGCCGGAGACGGTCCCTTCCTCTGTCAGTTTACGGAAGCTTTCGGGAGTTATCACCGGAATCACGGAAGAAACATCCCCAGGGACGGCCAGCACTCCCGGCATCTCGAAACAGTAGGTCAGGGTGACCTTGTAGATGCCGCTCAGGGATTTGGCGGCCTCCGAAGCTATGGTGTCGGCGTTGGTGTTCAGAATCTGCCCCTTGCCGTCGTGGGTGAGGGGAGCCAGCACGGGCACCGCTCCCTTCTCGGCAAAGGTGCTCAGCACATCTCCCTTCACGGTCTTCACATCTCCTACGAAGCCGTAGTCTATCTCGCGCACGGGCCTTTTCTCGCTCAGGATTATGTCCATGTCCGCGCCTGTAAGCCCTATCGCGTTGATTCCTCTTGCCTGCAGGGCGGCGACTATGTTTTTGTTGACCAGCCCGCCGTAGACCATGGTCACAATGTCAAGCATGGCTTTGTCGGTTATCCTCCTGCCGCCCTCCATCCGGGTTTCCACCCCGAGTCTGGCCGCCAGAGCCGTGGCGGTGCGCCCTCCTCCGTGGACGAGAACCTTTTTCCCCTCCACCGATGCGAATGAGTCCAGAAATGCCGGCAGGGAATCCTCCACTATCTTGCCTCCGACTTTTATGACGTTTATGCTTTCCATGCGTCAGAGACTTTCAAGCATCCTTTTCATCACCACCTGAGCGGAAACGGTCCTGTTGGCCGCTTCAGGTATCACGAGGCTTGTCGGAGCGTCGATTTCCTCATCGCTCACGATCATGTTTCTGCGGACGGGCAGGCAATGCATGAAGAATGCATTGTCGGTCACTGCCATGTGCCTGGCGTCTACGGTCCAGCTCATGTCTTTGCTGAGCACTTTGCCGTAATCGGCCGGGTCGGTGACTCCCGGGCAGCTCCAGTTCTTCGCGTAGATGAAATCGGCTCCTTCGAAAGCCTTCATCTGGTCGTATTCCACTCTTGCGTTACCGGCGAATTTCGGGTCGAGTTCATATCCGTGGGGATGCGTGATGACGAAATCCACGTCCGCGGCATTCATCCATTCCGCAAATGAATTCGGGACGGCCTGCGGCAGCGCTTTCGGGTGCGGTGCCCATGAGAGCACGACTTTGGGGCGGCGGGTCTTCTTGTGTTCCTCGATGGTGATGAGGTCAGCGAATGCCTGGCAGGGATGCACCGTAGCCGATTCGAGACTGATCACCGGCCTGCCGCTGTACTCTATGAACTGTTTGAGTACCGTCTCGTTGTAGTCAAACTCCCTGTCGCTCAGTCCGGCGAAAGAACGTATGCCGATGAGGTCGCAGTAGCATCCCATTACGGGAATGGCTTCTCTGAGATGTTCCGATTTGTCCCCGTCCATGATGACTCCCATCTCGGTCTCGAGCTTCCAGCTATCCTGTCCGATGTTCAGGACTATCGGGTTCATCCCAAGGTTCAGAGCCGCTTTCTGGCTGCTCAGACGGGTACGGAGGCTGTTGTTGAAAAAGACCAGCATTATGGTTTTGTCCCGGCCGAGATTCTTCCAGCCGAAAGGATTGGCTTTGACCTCTTTGGCTTCTTCTATGGCAGCCTTCAGGTCACCTATGTCTGATACGTGGAAAAACTGTTTCATTTTTCTGATATTACTTCGTTGAATGCGGATATGAACCTCCGGGCCTGTTCCATGCTCAGGCAGAGAGGAGCCAGCAGGCGGACCATGTTCTTTCCGGCCACTCCGGTAAAGATGTGCTTGCCGTAAAGAAGCTCTTTTCTTATGGGAGCGACTTCTTCATTGAACTCTATGCCCAGCATGAGTCCCTTTCCTCTTGTCTCCTTTATCCTGGAGGACTGGGGGATGTTTTCCTTGAGATAGGTGCCTACCTTGAGCGCGTTGGCCACGAGATTTTCGCTTTCCATCACCTCAAGCACCGCTATGGCACCGGCCATCGCCAGGTAGTTGCCCCCGAAGGTCGTGCCCAGCATGCCTTTTTTAGCCTGAAACTCCGGAGCTATGAGTATGCCTCCGCAGGGAAATCCGTTCGCCATGCCCTTGGCCATGGTTATGATTCCCGGCCTGATGCCGTACCATTGGTGTGCGAAGAACTCTCCTGTCCTGCCGTAGCCGCTCTGTACTTCGTCGAGTATCAGCACTGCCCCGTAGTTTCTGCACAGACGCTCGAGATCCTTCATGAACTCCGCCGAGGGCAGATTGATGCCTCCGCAGCCCTGTATGCCTTCTATTATCACTCCGGCCACATCTCCGCCTTTCAGAGCCTGTTCCACTGCCGCGCTGTCCTCCAAGTCGCAGAATGTCACTTTATGTGCGGCATTGAAAGGCGATACTATGGCAGGATTGTCAGTGACCGCCACGGCTCCGGAAGTGCGTCCGTGAAAACTTTTGCGGAAAGCCACGATCCTGTCCTTTCCTGTGTGGAAGGACGCCAGCTTCATGGCGTTCTCATTGGATTCGGCCCCGGAGTTGTCCAGAAATAGCGAGTAGTCTTCGTAACCGCATGCTTTTCCGAGCTTTGCCGCGAGTTCCTCCTGCAGAGGATTGATGACGCTGTTGGAGTAGAAACCTATTTTGTTCAGCTGACTTGTCAGGGCCTCGATGTAGCGGGGGTGGCTGTGTCCTATGGATATGACGGCATGCCCTCCGTAGAGGTCCAGATATTCCTGCCCGTCTTTGTCCCATACTTCACATCCCTTCGCCTTGACGGGCACCACGTCGAAGAGAGAATATACATCGAAAAGTTTCATTGCATCAATTGTTAAAAAGCCGAGGCCTTGAGCCTGAGCCCTTCGTCTTCCTTTAGTCCGAACATAAGGTTCATGTTCTGGACGGCCTGTCCGGACGCTCCTTTCAGCAGGTTGTCTATCACGCTGCTGATGACGGCCTTGTTGCCGAATTTGTCGACATGTACCAACCCTTTGTTGGTGTTGACCACCTGTTTCAGGTCAAGGCTTTTCTCCGTGTACCGGGTGAATGCGGAGTCCGAGTAGAAGTCTCTGTACAGCTTTTCCAGCTGCTCCTTGTCGGGATTTGCCGCAGAGCCTTCCTCTCCGTCGAAACGTACTGCGCAGGTGCAGAAAATTCCTCTTGAGAAGTCGCCCCTGTACGGAATGAAATCTATGTCGGCGGAAAATCCTTCCTGAAGTTCCGCGAGAGACTGGCGGATTTCATGCAGATGCTGGTGGGTGAACACTTTGTATATGCTTATGTTGCCGTTTCTCCAGCTGAAATGCGTCGTCGCCCCCGGCTTCTGTCCCGCGCCTGTGCTGCCCGTGATTGCGTTCACGCTCACGTCATGGTTCAGCAGGCCGGCCTTCGCAAGCGGAAGAAGCGCAAGCTGTATGCAGGTGGCGAAACATCCGGGGTTGGCCAGACGGGAACAGCTCCTTATGGCGTCCCTGTGAATCTCGGGCAGTCCGTAGACGAAATCGTTTCCCGGTGCAGCCAAGCGGAAATCCTGGGCCAAATCTATGATTTTCACCCTTTCGGGGATGTCGTGTTCTTTCAGAAACGCCTCGCTTTTCCCGTGTCCGAAGCAGAAGAACAGCACATCCGTCTTGTCAAAGGGCATCTCGCTGCTGAAACACATTTCGGTGTCTCCGATGAGGCCTTCATGCACGTCATAGACTTTGCTGCCGGCGTTTGACTCGCTGGCAGCAAAAACTATCTCCGCTTCCGGGTGTCCCAGCAGGATCCGTATCAGCTCTCCGCCGGTATATCCTGCCGCTCCAAGTATTCCAACCTTCACCATCGCCGGCTATCTCTTTTCATCGGGGTGTGCAAGATAGTAGGCACGCAGCGGTGTGCTGAGCACTTTGATGAAGCCCTTGGCGTCTTCGGAAGTCCAGCCTTTCGCACCTTCTCCGTATTCTCCGAGCTTGTTCTTTACGAGATCGTCCGGGGAATCCACTCCGATGGTGGAGAAGCTGTACGGGCGGAGCTCCAGGGTGACCGTGCCGTTGACGTTCCTTTGGCTGCTGCTCAGCATGGCCTCTATGTCGGTCATCACAGGCTCCAGGTACTGGCTTTCATGAAGGAACATTCCGTACCAGTTGGCCACCTGGTCTTTCCAATACTGCTGCCATTTGCTTAGGGTGAACTTCTCCAGGAACTTGTGTGCTCCGATGATAAGCATGGGGGCGGCGGCTTCGAATCCTACACGTCCCTTTATGCCTATGATGGTGTCTCCCACATGCATGTCCCTGCCGATTCCGTATGCCGAGCCGATTTCCTCCACTGCCTGAATGGCGGCTATGGGGTCATCATAGTTCTTTCCGTTTACACTTTTGAGCTCGCCTTTTTCAAAACCGAGGCTGAGAACTTCCGTGCCGGTCTTTGTGACCTGTTTGAGGTATGCGTTTTCGGGAAGCCCCTGCCTGGAATCCAGGATTTCTCCTCCGCAGATGGACGTTCCCCATATCCCCACGTTGTAGGAATACTTGAGTTTCGTGAAGTCTGCATGAAACCCGTGGGCGTTGAGATAGTCCACTTCTTCCTTGCGGCTCAGATTGCGGTCGCGGGTGAGGGTGATTATCTCCATCTTGGGGCATAGCACGAGGAAGGTCATGTCGAAACGGACCTGGTCGTTTCCTGCGCCTGTGGAGCCGTGGGCTATGGCATCTGCCCCTATTTCGTTGGCATATCTGGCGATTGCCATGCCCTGGAAGATGCGTTCGGATGAGACGGAAATCGGGTAGGTCCCGTTCCTGAGCACATTTCCGAAAACCATGTATTTAAGGCTCTTCTCGTAGTATTCCTTGGTAACGTCGAGCGTCACGTATTTTGTAGCCCCGAGCTTGTAGGCGTTTTCTTCATTCTTCTTCAGCTGAGCATCGCTGAACCCGCCTGTGTTCGCGCATGCCGCATATACTTCATATCCCATCTCGCGGGCAAGATACATCACCGTGTAGGATGTGTCCAGACCGCCGCTGAATGCGACGACTACTTTTTTCTTCATGTTATTCTTCGTTGTTAAGTTTCATGTCAATCTTTCTGATCCTTTCCAGGTCCTTCTCCGGAATCTTCGCCGGAAGATGTTCCTGAGGGTCGAACAGCATTCCTGTGCAGATGCAGTACTTTCCGCCCGTCCTTTTCAGAATGTCCGCGTTCACGCATCCGTCGCACGATTTCCAGAAGACCTCGTCGGTGGTCAGCTCCGAGAACGGCACCGGCTTGTAGCCGAGCTGGGTGTTCATGGCCATGACGGCCGCTCCGCTGGTGAGGCTGAAAATCTTTGCGTGGGGCCAGCGAATCCTGGCAAGGGTGAAAGTCATGTCCTTGATCTTCTTCGCGACACCCCGTCCCCGGAAGTCCGGATGCACTATGAGTCCGGAAGTCGTGACATAGTGTTTGTTCTCCCAGGTCTCGACGTAGCTGAAGCCCGCGAACCTCTCTCCGCAAAGAGCTATGACGGCCTTCGCCTCGAGGATTATCTTCTCCATGAACTCAGGCTTTCTCTTGGCTATGCCGGTCCCTCTGACCTTCGCCGCATCGGCGATGGTCCGCAGGATTTCATCGATGTATTTAAGATGCTGCTCTCCGGCTATTTCTACAATTATATCTTCACCCATTTTCCTTATGCTATTACATCTGTTATGGCCCTGATGCACTGTTCCGTGCTGATGTTCGGCCTTACCAGGACAAAAATCGTGTCATCGCCCGCAACGGAGCCTGCGACTTCCGGGAGATTCTTGGAATCAAGCAGGAGGGCAAGCATGCTTGCATGGCCCGGCAGGGTTTTGACCACGGCTATGTTGCCGCAGAGTTCTATGCTTTTGAAAGCGGTAGAGCCGGGGTTCGTCTTGTATTTGCTGACGGGAATCGTATAGTAGGAGGCCGTCTCGATTTTTTTCTTCACGACACCCATCTCCTGCAGATCTCTGGAAAGCGTAGCCTGCGAAATCTCGATTCCGTTGTCTTCAAGGGCTTTCTTCAGTCCTTCCTGTGAGGCAATCCTGTCTTTCAGGATCACGTCCTTTATGGCGTCAAGCCTTTTGCGTTTAGTGGAGCGCATAACTTTGAATGTTTATTCAATTTTGGAGAGGCAAAAATACGGTATGTCGCTAAATAAAGCAAATATAAAAAAGAAAAATTGCGCTTAAGTTGTAAAATATTCAGTTATGATATGAATAATATTCCTATTGCTTCAATATTCCTTCCAGTTCTGACCACGGTACGGAAACTTCTATCGCTCCCAGGTAGTAGGGGCCGAGTTCGTAGGGGTCGTATACATAGGTCACTCCTTCCCCGGTCACGCGGAAGTTTCCGTTAGCCTCTATGTCCTTGACGAAAAGGCTTTCATACTGATCCTCTTCCGGGACCGCATCGTGGAGATGGCTTGTGAGCAGTTCGTTCAGAGTGTCTTCGTATCCCTCCGTGAACAGGTCTTTTTCAGTGACCGTACTTCCGTCCTTCAGGCTCATGTTCATGCAGTAGTATCCGGTGATGCCGTGGGCCCCGCCTGTGTAGGAATAGGCCGTGAGGGTGTAGGACACTATGTCTTCGTGCCTTCCGGAGAAGAATCCGTTCAGGTCGTCCGTCCATGACAGTGCCGGAGAGCCTTCGTATTCGTCGGAATTCTCGAACTCCTTATAGAGCGACGCGTTTGTCTCCCTGTAGTTGTCAGCCGTGGTCTTTATGTATCTGTCCACGGCGGTCTCCAAGTCTTCCGCGTCGGAGTCGAGGCTCTTTCCGATGATGGTCCTCGTCATTGTCTCCAATACTGCTTTGGAAGCTCCGCTTACGGGATATTCAAGGCTTACGGAGATGTCGATCGAGTCTTTGGCCCCTTCCGCCACGGCTTCCTTTACTTCCTTTTCGTAGAAATCCGTCTTGAATTCCCTGTTCTTTGTGCAGCTCTGCGCGAGCACTGCAAGCGCGGCCGCCACCAAAAAATAACGTCTCATTTTCAGTCGTTGTTAAGCTCTTTTATGTCCACTTCTCCTCTTTCGCTGTCCCCCATGAGCCATTCGCTGTAGAAGTCGGCCATTTTCCAGAAAAAGTAATCGTCCATGTCTCCGTAGCTGTGTCTCTGGCCCGGGAGCAGGAGTACGTCGAATCGCTTGTTGGCCTTTATCAGGGCGTCTATCACCCTGATCGTGCCTGCCGGGTGGACGTTGTTGTCTATGTCTCCCGTGCAGAGCAGGAGGTGTCCCTTGAGGTTTTTGGCCAGTTCCTGGTTGGTGTCTATGCTGTAGACGAAAGTGGTGTCTCCTTTCTCGATTTTCTCCTGTATGCCGTGATGCTGCTCGCTCCACCAGCGGTTGTAGATGCTGTTGTCATGGTTTCCCGAACAGGATACCGCGGCTTTGAAGAAGTCCGGATAGGTCAGTATGGCGGCCGTGGACATGAATCCTCCGCCGGAATGGCCATGGATGCCGACCCTTTCTCCGTCTATGAACGGATGTCGGGCGATAAGCTGCTGCAGGGCGTATTTCTGATCCTCCAGACCATAGTCGCGGAGATTGCCGTAGCCGTAGTTGTGATACCATTTCGACCTGTTGGGATGTCCGCCCCTGTTGCCGACGGTCACCACTATGAAGCCCAGCTGGGCGAGCCTGTCCGTGCGGCAGAATCCCTTGCTCCAGGAGATGTTGACCGCCTCGACCTGCGGGCCGGGGTATACGTAATCACATACCGGATAGACTTTTGTGGAATCGAAGTCGAAAGGTTTGTACATTACTCCGTACAGGTCGGTGATCCCGTCCGCCGCCTTGACGGTGAAGCGCTCGGGGAATTTGTATCCTGCCGCGAAGAGAAGTGAAAAATCGGCTTCTTCCAGATCCGTCACCTTCCTGCCCGTCGCGGCATTGAACAGTGCCGCCGCCGGTTTTGCGTCCACTCTGGAATAGTTCGCCACGAACCACCGGCCCTTGTCGTCTGCGGCGGAAAGCACGTCCATGTCATCCATGTCGAGCTTTACGAGCGGACCTCCGGACAGGGACACCTTGTAGGTGTGCATCTGGTAGGGGTTCTCGTCCTTCTGTACGCCGCATGCGCTCAGGAGCACGTAACCGGCGCTTTCGTTCACGGCCAGCACATCCTCCACGTGGAAGTCGCCTTCGGTGAGATTGCGGACAAGCGTGCCGTCCTTGCCGTACAGGTAGAGGTTGGCCCATCCGTTCCTTTCAGACCAGTGGATGAACTGGGAACCGTTTCGGATGAATACGGGGTTGCGGCTTTCCACATAGGTGTTCATCCTTTCCTTTACGATGACATGGGTGGAGTCCCCGGCGGTGGAGACATGGCAGAGGTCGGTCCTTTTGAGGTCGCGGCTGATTCTCCTTACGTAGAAGCCGTCGTTGTCGCCCAGCCATTCCGATGTGTGGAATTCTCTGTATCTGTCGGCTGCGGTGCTCTTGGCTTTCAGGATGTCAAGATCCTGGTCCTTGAACGCATGGCTCTTGATTTCCTTGCGGCTGCCGTCCGGCATGGAGAACAGATAGAGAGTCCCTTCCGGACTTGCCTCTCCGGGCATCTGGTATTTGTAAGATTCCAGCGTAGGCCTCGGACGGCTGAGGGAATTGATGACCCAGAGCTCCTTCAGAGGTCTCATGTCCCAGCGGATGGCTGCGAAATGCCTGGAGTCGGGCGACCAGCTCACGTAATAGGGCAGGTATCTTTTTAGGCTGTCGGCGTCTGTCCGTCCGCTGTAGTTGTCCTGTCCGTAGCTGAAATCCTTTATCCCGTCGAATGTAAGCTGTTTCTCCGTGAATGTGCTGTCCTTCTCGTCTTTGGCCAGTTTGTGCAGAGAAGTGGAATCCATGCAGAAGAGGTTGTTGTTCTTTACGAAAAGGCCCATGCTTCCGTCCGGGGAAACCAGCGCCCAGTCGGGGTATTTTTTTTCTTCCTCTTCCTCTGTTTCCGTCAGTTCGCCCGATGCGATGTCATATATGAAATGGAAGGTTTTCTTTACGGTCCTGCTGCTGTCTTTTTTGTCTTTGACGTCCGCGCTGCTTTTGATGTCGAAGGTGAAAGCCTTGTCATCTTTCAGCTTCAGCCTCTGCAGAGGAATGTGTCTGGCATCGAAAGGGTCTTTTGTCCTCTCGGTCAGCTCCATGGCGAGCGCGGTCATGTCGAATATCTCGGTCTTCTTGCCTGATGCGGGGTCCGCTATGTAGTAGCGGGTCCCTTCCGAGGTCGTCCAGCTGTACCAGAATTTGTCCCCGCTCTTGAACCAGTTGGGAACTATCCTTGTGGAGAAGACCATTTTGGAAGTCATTTTGGTGGAAAAGCGTGAAGCCAGTTCATAATTGGGAGTCCGGACACGGTTGTCCTGTCCGGCCATGGTTGCCGCCGCCATGACGGCGGCCGCGATTGCGATAATCTTTTTCACAGGCGATCCAGTTAGTTTGTAATTTCCCTGATAACAAAGATAATCCAAACTTTTGTGTTTTGTCTCTCCGGCTGCCCACATTTGCGTAAAAACGGTATATTTGTGCAGGTAAAAAAGACCGTTGCATGAAACTGATAGCCGATTCCGGATCTACCAAAACGGACTGGGCGGTTCTTGAGGAATCGCGTGATGCGCAAACCGGCCCCGTGCGCCGTTGCAGGGAACTGCTGAGATTCACCTCGGCGGGCTTGAATCCCAACTACATGACGGAGCAGGAAATCATGGAGAGTCTGCTGAAGAGCATACCTTCCGACATGGACATGTCCCTTGTCTCCGAAATAGACTTTTACGGGGCTGGAGTGAACGAGGTCACGGGCGTGAAGGTACGCCGTGCCCTGGAAGAGGCCTTTCCCGCCGCTGTCCGCATTTCAACGGAATCCGACATGCTCGGCTGTGCGAGGGCTTTGCTCGGCCGCTCTCCGGGGTTCGCCGCCATTCTTGGCACGGGCATGAACAGCTGCCTTTACGATGGGGAGAAAATCGTTTCCGCCGTCCCGTCCCTCGGATTTCTTCTCGGAGATGAGGGCAGCGCGGGCTATATCGGCAAAATGCTGCTGCGGAATTATTTGAGAGGCACGGTCCCTTCCGAAACGGCAGCGGATCTCTCCGTGTTGACGGGAGGGAAGAGCGTCGGTGAAATTGTAGCGTCACTGTACTCGGCCTCCAAGCCCAATGCCGTGTGCGCGGAACTGTTCAGATATGTCGCGGCCCATCTGGAAGACGGCGGGTACTGCAGGGAAATCGTGGTTTCGGCATTCAGGGACTTCTTCCGCAATGTAATCTGTCTTTATCCTTCTTACAGAAGCTACAGCCTCAACTGCGCAGGCTCCGTGGCCGTCATCTGCGGGCCCGTCCTGTCGGAGGTCGCCGCGGAATACGGGGTGGAAATCGGAACGCTGATACAGTATCCGATAGACGCTCTGGTGATGTATCACGCTGAGTTTTAGCCTTTAGGCGCCAGTCCGCGGCGGACTCGTTCAATTTTGTGACGGCAAAATATGAGCTCGGCGGGCGGCCCCGTTCAGCGGAGCAGCCTGACGGAAGTCCCTTTCAGAAGGGGAGAGTCCAGACGTACGGAGATGTCCCCGGCATCTTCCCCTATCTTTACATATACGGTAAGACGGCCTCGGTATGCACGCTGTACGTTGTCCGTGTAATCGCCCATGTCGGTATTGTCCCCGGCCTCCATGCCGAGAAGAGAGGCTGGCCCTTCCACGGTGCAGGCTATGCTGTTGTCTGCCAGACGGACCGGATTGCCGTTGTCGTCAATCACTTCGACCTTTATCTGCGCCATGCTTCCGTCATGATATTTTTCCTTGTCGGGGACGGCCTTGATCGCATAAGGACGCAGCGATGTCCGGATTGCGTATTCCGAGACCTTCCGGCCTTCCGCATCGAACCCTTCGCCAAGCAGTTCGCCTGCGGAATAAGGGACGTCCCAGCCTATGATGCCGCTGTCGTCATCGTGCTCCGTCATGGCCCCGACGACTTCCCCGTTCAGCAGCAGCCTTGCCTTGGCCGCGTTGGTGTAGCATACGACGCGGATCATCTGTCCGTCTTCATAGTTCCAGCTGTCCCATGCATCGAAACTGTCGGGCGCTCCGGCGAGTGAAGGCTTGGGGTAGGTCCCTATGTAGCACATCGGCTCGTCCATCCACATGGACGCTTTGAAATATCCCCTCGGCTTGACGTTGTTCGCAAGGTCAAGCAGCCCCGAATAGAATCCCCTAGAAGGCCATTCGTTCGATTCTCCGAGGTAGTCGGCTCCCGTCCAGATGAACTGTCCGAAGATGAAATCGTTGTCCCTGACCGCCTTCCATGCGCCGTATGTGGAGCTGTTCTCCGAGCCGTAGATGATTCTGTCGGGATATGTCTTATGGTCTTTGAGATAGCGGCTTTCCGTATAGTTGTATCCTACGACATCCACAGCCTCCGGATAGCTTGTCATGTTGGACATCACTACTCCGGCCAGCGCCCCCGTGACCGGGCGGGAACTGTCCGTCGAACGCACGTATCCGGCGAGTCTTTCAGCGATTTTGCCTATGCGGGATGCATCCGGAGCGTCAGGTCTGTACCCTCCCGAAAGCGGCTGCGTGAAATCGATCCCGTCGCCGTCCAGTATGGGGTGGGAATAAGGGTCGTTCGGGTAGTCCACCTCATTTCCTATGCTCCATAGGAAAACGCAGGGGTGA
>CAYTYL010000007.1:0-4315 GCA_964441715.1 uncultured Muribaculaceae bacterium | reverse complement strand
ACACCATTCTTCGAAGAAGTCCGCCGTCCCGTCCATGGCCGGAGTCCCGACGTTCCATCCTTCCACCCATTTCTTCTTGTTGAACTCCCATTCGTCGAACGCCTCGTCCATTACCAGAAGACCGAGCCGGTCGCAAAGGTCATAGAAAAGAGGCGACTGCGGATTGTGGCTGGTGCGTATGGCGTTGGTGCCTATGGACTTGAGGGTCCTGAGCCTTGTCTCCAGAAACTCCTCCGGCACCACCGCGCCGAGGGAGCCGGCATCATGGTGGAGGCACACGCCTTTCACCTTCATGGACTTGCCGTTCAGCGCGAAGCCCTTGTCGGCGTTGAATTCCAGGGATCTCAGTCCCATTGTCACGCAGACACTGTCCAGAGTGTCCTTACCGTCGGCCAACGTAGCCCTTAAAGTATAAAGGTAAGGATCATCGGTGCTCCACAGACGGGGGTTCTTTATCTTTAGGGAAATCTTCTGCGAGGCCTCCGCCGCGGACGTTTTTCCGCACGCCGCCTTTCCTTCCGCATCCAGAACGGAAACGCTCAGCCTGCCTTTCACGGGACCGTCGATATTCACGTCCACATTGACCGTGGCGGTGCTTTCCGATATCTTGACGGCTTCGTAGGAGATGCCCCATTGGCTGAAATGGGTTTCTCCGGACTGTATGAGCCATACGTTTCTGTAGATGCCCGACCCTGTGTACCAGCGGGAATCCGCGATGCGGCTGTGATCCGCCCTGACTGCTATCACGTTTTCCCCGTGCCTGTCCAGATAGGGGGTCATGTCATACATGAACGAAGCATATCCGCTCGGTCTTTCACCGAGCAGATGTCCGTTCAGATATACGGAGGATCGGCTATAGACCCCTTCAAAATAGATGAATGCTTTCTCTCCGTCTATCCCGTTTCCGTCGAAATGCTTTCTGTACCAGCCTATGCCTGCGGGAAGAAAACCCGTGCAGGAAGCGTAGGCGGGTGAATAAGGGCCTTTTACGGACCAGTCATGCGGAAGGTTGACTTCCTCCCAGGCCGAATCATCCATGGACCTGTCCTGTCCGTTCTCAATGTCTTCCTTCATGAAAAGCCATCCCCCGTTGAACAGGGAACTTTCTCCGAAGGAAACCTGTGCGCCGCAGGGGAGCGCCGCAGTCATTGCCGTTATCATGATGAGCATCCGTAAAACGGGAGCTGCCCCAAAAAGTTTCATCTTCATTATTGTACGTATCGGTTTTTACTGTTTCCAAATATTATATTCTTCCAAATCTTCTCAGCCGCCGGGCCGTTGCCGTCACTTCTCTGCCTCCGCATCTTCGCTGTCGGACCGTAGCCGTCACTACTCTGCCACCGCATCGTCGCTGTCGGACCGTAGCCGTCATCACTGCCGTCGCATTGCCGCCGCCGGGCCGTAGCCGTCATCACTGCCGTCACTTCGTTGCCGTCAGCCGCCGGCCTGCCGGAGAGCGAGGGCTATCTGACCGTTATCACCACCTCGGCCGGCCTCAGTCCTTCGCTTTCGGCACGGAGCTTTATCCTGCCCTTGTTCCCGTCCGCCTTCACTATGACCGAGCACAGTCCGTTGAAAGCGGGCAGCTCGTGCGAGCGGAAGGGGACATGGCTCGTGGCGTCTCCCGCGTCTGCGGCCACAATCTCCCCCGGACCTTCAATCCCGAAAGTCAGAAGATTGCGGGCATCGGGGACGGTGACGCCGTCCTTGTCGGAGATCTTGACGTCTATGAAGAAATATCTCGGATTCCCTTCGTCGTCCGTGAGGTCTTCGGCCTTCACGCTTGTCCTGTCTCCGAGGTCTCCGGTGAGCCTGTCTCCTCCGAAACGTCTTCCCGGGCCCGAGCCGGACTCGATCGCCATCTCCACCTTGGCGGCCTCGCCGCTTGTGCTGACTTCATCTTCCGCCCATATGACTCCGTTTTTGTAGGCAATCACCTTTACGGTCCCCGGCTCATATGTCACGTCATCCCAACGGAGCCGGTATTCATATTCGCCTTTGGTTTTCCTTCCCATGGACTTCCCGTTCACGAAAAGTTCCGCACTGTCTCCCGACGTATAGACCATCACCGGAGTTATTTCCCCTTCTCTTCCCTTCCAGTTCCAGTGCGGCAGCAAATGTGCCGAAGGAATGTCGGGCCTCCAGCGCGACCGGTATATCCAGTATCTGTCCTTGGGGAAGCCGGCGAGGTCTATGATGCCGAAATACGAGCTCCTTGACGGGACGCTGATTTTGCCCAGTTCCCTGAGCTCTTCCGCAGCCTTTGCCTTGGAAGTTTCGTCATGGAAATTGCTCAGGGTGGTCATGTCCCTGTTGTATGGAGTGGGTTCTCCGAGGTAGTCGAATCCCGTCCACACAAATTCGCCGGCCACCCACGGGTTTCTGTCCTGTCCTTCGAATTCCGTGTCCGGAGTCGTAGCCCATGCGGGAGCATAGAGGTCATAGGAACTCATCTGGAAATCCTGCTTTCCCTGAGACTTGTCATCGCTGACCGGGAAAACATAAAAACCTCTGGAGCTTATGGTGGATGCCGTCTCGCTGCCGTAATAGGGTTTTTCCGGGTTGTCTTTCCTGAATTCGGCATAAGCGCGCGGCTTGTAGTTGAACCCGTACAGGTCAATGGTGTTTCTCCATTCGGTCCCGGCTGCCGACAGGATGTCGCATCCGGCGGTGGTCGGCCTTGTGGGGTCCTCCCTGCGGACGATGTCGCCGAGTTCCCGTGCTATGTGGAACTTGGACGGATCGCCCTGCTCCCTCACTTCGTTGCCTATGCTCCATGCTATGACGCAGGGATGGTTTCTGTCCCTGCGTACGAGAGCGGTGAGGTCCTTCTCCGCCCATTCGTCGAACATGGTGCTGTAGCCCTCGGGCGTTTTAGCTATGGTCCAAGAGTCCGTGAACTCGTCCAGAACAACGAATCCGAGGCGATCGCACAAATCCAGAAATTCCGGTGCGGGAGGATTGTGCGATGTGCGTATCGCATTGCATCCCATCTGTTTGAGCATAAGAAGTCTTCTCTCCCATGCACCGGAATTCCATGCCGCGCCGAGCGCTCCGGCATCATGGTGCAGACACACTCCGTTCAGCTCGAGCCTGCTGCCGTTGAGGAAAAAACCTTCCGCCGTCCATTTGGCGTCCCTTATCCCGAAATCGGTGTACAGAACATCCCGCCGCCCTTCCGTTTCCAGTTCGGAAACGGCCGTGTACATATTCGGGCTGTCGATGTCCCAAAGTTCGGGCGAAGGAATCTCGATGGTTTGTTCAACCGTCTTTCCGTCGGTGATTTCCCCCGTATTCCGAGAAACCGTTGCCAATGTCTTGGATTTTCCTTTGCCGTCCGGGGAACGTTTGTCGAGAATCGCGGTAGTCAGCTTTCCTTCCGCCGCCGTGCCGCGAAGAGTCGTCCTTATTTTCAAGACCGCCTTGCCGTCCTTGAGTTCCGAAGTCACGAACGTCCCCCAGTGCGCGATGCCTGCGGGAGCCGCCTCGGTCAGCCATACGTTTCTGTATATGCCGCCTCCGGGATACCATCTGCTGGAGGCGTTCCGGTTGTCGATTTCTATGTACACCGAATTGATGCCTTCGTGCAGGAAAGGAGTCAGATCCGTCCTGAAAGAAGAGTAGCCGTACGCCCATTCGCCGGCCGGCTGTCCGTTGCAGTATACTTTCGGACGCGCCATCGCGCCGTCTATTTCCAGAAACCAGGCCTTTTCCCCCGGAGGACCGTCGGGAAGCCGGAACTCTTTGCCGTATCTCGCATATCCCCACCATTGCAGCTTGCCTGTCTCCCCGGGATATTCCTGTCTGAAATCTCCTTCCACGCCCCAGTCGTGCGGCAGATCCACGGTTTCGCCCCTGCCTTCGTCAAATTTTTTGATCATGGCTTCGCGGTCCGTGTCGTGGACGAAGAACCATCCTTTGTTGAAATTCTTCCTGCCTTCGGGCTGGGCGTATGCCAGCGCGCAGAGCAGTAAAGCCGCAGTCAGCGAAATGGTTTTTTTCATGTCGGAATCAGTTTTGGTGCATTTTCAAATATACGTCATTTTCCGCAATAAAAGGGATAAAACCCGTATCAAATGCTTATGAGCCTTGCATAAATCGGGAATTATGTTTACATTTGCGGTCTCCAAATTTTGGAGAAAACATAAATAGTAGATTTACAATCATTTATGCCAACAATTCAGCAATTAGTCCGCAAAGGACGTGAGACTGTAAGCGTATCAAGCAAGTCTCGCGCACTGGATGCTTGCCCTCAGAAGAGAGGTGTTTGCGTACGTGTGTACACCACCACGCCTAAGAAACCTAACTCAGCTAT